>JAODNA010000171.1 GCA_025465135.1 Frankiales bacterium
GCGGCCGACGCGGTGGAAGCGCTGCTCACCGGCACCCTCGAGGCGGCGCAGAACACCTTCCACGCCGACGGGACACCCATTGAGGGTGGGTGTTAGAGGTCGGAGCGGAGCTCGAGCCCGTCCAGCAGCACGCGTCCGTCGGCGTGCCGTACGTCGTACTGCGTTGTCACGGGCGCGGCGGCGTCGGGGCGAAGCCGTCATCCAGCGGCTCCCCGCAGGCGCAGGTCACAGACGCGGCGTCGGTGCTGGCCCGGCACATCGGGCAGAAGAACGATCGTGGGCCGACCACCTGCGCTGTCCAGAGGCCGGCGAACTGGCTGAGCTCGAACGGCTGCTCACGTTGCGACCGCACGAACTCGCGATGCGCCGGCCCACGTGCCCAGGCTGCGGCGTCGTCGACGGTGCGCCACCAGCCGAGGCCGTAGCCGTGCGGACCGTCCGCGAAGGAGATCCAGCGCAGGAACCCGGGGGCGTCCAGCAGCGAGCGCTGGGCATCGGTGAAGCTGCGGAACCCCCGTTGGGCACTGTCGGGATCGGCGAAGCTGCCGTAGACGAGCGAGAGCGCGCCGGCCTGCTCAGGTCCGGCGTTGTCGGGCCCGGCGAGGCCGCCGACGGCGCCGGGGGAGAACCGGCGCTCCGGCAGGAGGTGCTGGCCATACGCCGCGGTCGCAGCGTCGGGTGCGAATGCTGAGGCAGTTGTCATGCAGCGCAGCCTGTCCCTTCTGATCGGCGGCGGACCATCCCTGGTTCCAGGGGTATCGCACCCAGCGGCTCAGGCCTACGGTCGGGCGATGGACGGAGGGATGCGCGGCGCAGTACGCGCTCTCGAGGCTGCGGCGGTCGCGGCGCCGGACGCGGACGCGCTGCACGAGACGCTGCTGGCTCAGCTCCCGCGTCTGCTCGGCGGCGGTCCGTTGTTCCTCGCCGCGGTCGACCCGGTGACGCTGCACTTCACGCGCACGAGCCGCAGGGACATCCCCGACGAGGCGGCGAAGGAGTTCCTCGCGCACGAGATCGGCGTGGACGACGTCGTGAAGTTCCGCGGCCTTGCGGCCGCCCCGGACCCTGTCGGCACGCTCTTCCAGGCCACCGGCGAGACCCCGGCACGCAGCGCCCGTTGGCGCGATGTCATCGAGCCCCTCGGCTGGGGAGACGAGCTGCGCGTCGCGCTCCAGGACGGGGGCCACACCTGGGCCTTCCTGTGCCTCCATCGCGACATCGGGGACGTCCCCTTCGGCCGGCAAGACGTGGCCGTCGCGCGGTCGGTGGCCCCGGTGCTCGCCGGGGCGCTGCGCCGAGCCGCAGTCGGTGGCGCCGCCTCCGATGACGCGCCGACGCCCGGCATCCTCGTGCTGGACGAGGACTACGTGGTCACGTCGATGACCGGTGCGGTCGCGCAGTGGCTCGAGCTCATGGGCGGCGCTGAGCCTGGCATTCCGTTTGCCGTCATGAGCCTGGCCGCACTCGCGATGCGCACCGGTGACGCGCAGGTGGTCCACACGGTGACGCGCGACGGCCGATGGATGGGCGTGCATGCCTCGCCGCTGTACGGGACCGGGCCCGATCGCGTCGCGATCGTCCTCGAGTCCGCCCATCCGACGGCCGCCCTGCCGGCCTTCGCCGCCGCCGCGCGCCTCACCAAACGGGAGACAGAGGTGCTAGAAGCGGCGCTGGGCGGGCTCGCCGACCGGGCGATCGCGCGATCGCTGCTGCTCAGCGAGCACACAGTCCAGGACCACCTCAAGGCGATCTACCGCAAGGCCGGGGTTCGCAGCCGCGGCGAGCTCGTCGCGCGGCTCCTGTCGCGCTGATCTGCCTCAGAGGTGCTGTCGGCGCCGAACTGCGAAGGCAGCCAGCAGTGCGATCAGTCCCGCCACGCCGGTCGCGGGGCCGCCGCCGGTGGTCGGCAGCTGCGCGGACGTCGAGCCCGTGCCGGCCGTGTGCTGCCCGGCCGTCCGGCGGACGGCCGTCGCCGTCGATGCGGTGCAGCCGATGTGCAACGCACGCTCGGGCGGCTCGACCTTGGCAGGCGGGTCTGCCGGTGCGAACTGGTCCGGTGGCAGGACGGTTCCGGTACCGAGGTACGGCTCGGTGCCGGTGGTCGTGAAGCCGGCGGCCCGCGCTGCGGCGAGGTGGCTGTTGACGAGATCGGCGCCCAGGTGGGGGTTGATGGTGAAGACGCCCTCGTCCCCACCGTCGGCGAGCGCCACGAATGGGTACTCGTACGCCGGCGGGCTGTACCCGATCTGGTCGTTGGCGGTGCCGATGAGGAAGGTGGCTCGGGTCTTGATGCGGGTGCGCAGCTCGGTGGCGTTCTGCGGGTAGGCCTCGCCCGGAGTCGTCGCCAGCGCGATGTCGCCGACGCGCAGCAGCTCGGCCTCGGCGCGCACCACATTGCCCGTTGTGTACGGCGGCAGTACCGACCGCATGAGACCTCCGAGCTCCGGTGTGCCGCTGGGCCCGGGCACACCGGCTTCGTCGTAGAACAGCGCGACCAGGGCGGGGTCCTCGATCTCTTCCTGGAGGAAGGACTGCTCTGCGGTGACGGGTCCCCCGGCGACGGCGCCGGCACCGGCGAGCGCGGTGCCCACCCGGCGGGTCAGGATGTCGCCGTATGCCGCGATCTGGACCAAGGGGTCCTTGCTGGTGGGTTCCTGCCCGCGGGGGAAGCGGGGTTGCGTGCGACCGACGGCGCCCGGTACGACGACCGGCACCTCGCCCGGGAGCAACCGCTCGAGGTCGCTCGCCACCCGGCCGGGCCAGTCGGGGTCGATGACGTCATGCCCGGCCCGGTCCTTGATCTCCCCGGCGACCGTCGCGTGGACGCTGGCATCGACGAGTGTCGAGATCGGTGCGCAGTCGGCGTACCCGACGGCCTGCAGGACCCGCAGCTGGTTGTCGACCGGGTAGTCGGACGGGTCGTTGGCCACCTGACCGGCAGTGCTCTGCAGCGAGGAGATGTCCGCGCTGCCGACCAGCAGCTTCGCCGGGCGCAGCGCGGCGACGGCCTGGCGGATCGCGCTGACGGTGCCGGCCTTGACGACGCTGAGGTAGGGCACGCCGTTGTTGGGCTGTGACCCGCCGCCCCAGACACCGATGCTGTCGGGACTGTTGTGGGTGTGGGTGGCGCTGATGACCAGATGCGACGCGGGCACGCCGGTCGCGCGGCTGGCTGCGGCGCGGATGCCGTCGGTGCCGTACCCCTCGCTGCCGGCGGGATCCTCCTTGTAGGCAGCGAAGTAGCCCTGGCTGTCGATCGCCGTGATGACGACGGTCTCGCCGTTGCTGCACGACCGCAGCGCCAGCGCCCGGGCGTAGAACGGGTGTGCGGCCGATCTGCCGAGCCGGCCGATGCTGTACGCCGCCTCGCCGACCGGCCAGACGTGCGGGGTGATGTCGGACTTCGCGGCACCGGCGAGGAACGCCGCGCCAGCCGGGCAGCGGGCGCCGGCGACCGCGGGTGCGGCCGGCGTACCCAGCGCCGCCACCAGCGTGAGCACAGGCAGGAGCACGCGTCGGCTCACCGGCAGGTGCGCCCGTCATGCGCGTTCTGCCCGGCCAGCGGGTGGTCGCCCGTGCCCGTCGGGTAGCTGGTGGTGTTCGTGACGAACCCACCGGAGCGCACGTGGACGACCGCATCCCAGGTCGCGGTGGTCCCCGGCAGTGACGCGTGCAGGCGGTGGTCACCCGCGCACCCGACGTTGACATAGACGAACTGCGTCTTCTCGGCGGTCGTCGGCACCACCCGGCCGTCGACGGTGACGACCGGGTGTGTCCCGACCTCCGCGCCGGGGAACCCGGACTCCGAGCCGCGAGCAGAGTTCCAGTAGACGCCGAGGGGGATGGTGAGACCACCGACGACGTCGTGCAGTCCCTGCGGGTAGCCCCAGACCTGGATGCCGGCCTTGAGCGGATAGCGCAGGTTGTCGTTGCCGGCCGCTGCGGTCACGGGCTCGGCGCTCTCGGTGACGGCGAAGCCGAGGGCGGTGCCGTTCAGGACCTCGGCCTGGATGTTCTGCTGCGCCAGGGTCGGGCCGACGTTGTAGAGGTAGTGGTCCGCGGAGTAGTACAGGGTCTGCGGGTAGGCCCACTCCTCGAAGTAGTAGCCGAGCTGGTCCTGCGCGTTGCCGACGATGAACGTCGAGGCGGCGCCCGTCAGGACCTCCCTGATCGCCTGGGTGACGTGCGGGAAGGCCTCTCCCGGCTCGCTGGCGACCGCGATGTCACCGATGCGCAGCGTCGTGAACCACACACCGATCGCGTTGCCGACCATGTACGGCGGCGCAATGCTGCGGTCTGCTGTGGTCGACCCGGCGATCGCGCCGTCGTGGGTGACCATCGGGATCTCCGGTAGCGCGTGGCCGTAGATCAGGCCCAGCAGCAGCGGGTTGTCGCTCGCCACCAGCTGGTAGCTCTCGGCTCCCGCGACGCTCGAGCTGGTCATCGCATGCCCGTGCTTCTGCAGCGCCTCGACGACGGTCGAGCCGACCAGCGCCCCCAGCCGGTCGAGGACGTCGTACGCCCTCGGGTAGCCCTTCGGCGTGGCGTTGTCCGGCCTAGCCTTCGGAGCCGGTCGCGGGTCGCTGGGCAGGCGCTTGTCATCGCCCTGCATCGGCGTGGTCTGGTCGCCCAGGGTGCCCGCCGCGACGATCCCGATGCCGCCGGCATGCGCCTCGAGCCACCGCGCAGCCGCTCCGAAGTACTCGCTGTTCATCTCCGGCAGGTCGGGGCCGAAGCCGATGTTGCCGTGGGCGGGGCTGCTGACCCACGTCGCGACCGTGCGCCCGTGGAGGTCGGTCGCCTGCAGGGTGGACAGCTGCCCGTCGACCGGCCATCCCTCGTTGGCGTTCGCCTGCCCGACGGTCACGTCGTTGATGTAGCCGATGTCTGCCGTCGCCCAACGCAGATGAGCCGGCCGGGCGGCGCGCGCTGACGCGACGATCGCCTCGAGCGTGGCGTCGTAGACGCGGCGCAGGTAGGCGGCATTGGTGTTCGCCCACAAGCCCACGACCGTGGGGCAGGAGTGGCAGTGGTTGCTGTTGACGATGATGTCCGCAGCCGAGACCGGCGCCGCGCCGGGCAGCGCCGACAACCGGGCGGCCGCCTCCTGCCGGAGCTCGGTCAGCCCGAGCCGGGTGCCCTCCTGGTAGCCCGCGAACCACCCCTCGAGCGGCACGCTCGCCAGCACCACGGCGGAGCGACCTGAGCCCACGAACAGAGCCCGCGCGTCGAGGTCGTCATGGGCGCGCACGGCAGTGGTTCCCCCGGCCGCACAGCCCAGGCAGTCGCCGTACCCGCCGACATGGGTGGCCTGGGCCCGGTTGGCAGGACGGGTGCTCCGCACCGCGGCACCCACTTGGAACACCGGACCCGGACCCGCTGCGGCAGGGGTGGCGGAGCCGGCGGGGCGAGGCGCCGTAGCGATCGATGCGGCGGAAGCCGGGAGTAGGCCGGCGACGGCGCACAGCAGCGCCGTCACGGCGATCAGGAGTCGCGTTCTCACAGCCGCAAGATTCGCGAAACAGGCTCGATGACCTGCTCTGCGTGAGGACGGACCGGATGCGGCCCACCTCGGGGTGGCTCCGCCGCGCACGTAGGCTGGGTGCGTTCCCCCCACCCCCCGGTCTCGCGCCGAGCGGGGATACACGTGCTGCCCCGAAAGGCCTTTCGTGCTCCTGACCGGTCTGCTCGACGTCGTCGTCGGCGACCCCGCGCTGTCGCGCGCCCTGGACGTCCCGGGGGTCCCGAACCTCGACCTGTCGGCTCCCGCGGGCCTGCGGCCGTTCGTCATCGCCGGCCTCGCCCGCCAGGGCCGCACGGTCCTCGCCGTTACCGCTACCGGTCGTGAGGCCGAGGACCTGGTTGCTGCGCTCGACAGCCTGCTGCCGCCCGACCGGGTGGCGCTCTTCCC
Source organism: Frankiales bacterium (assembly GCA_025465135.1). Classification (GTDB taxonomy): domain Bacteria; phylum Actinomycetota; class Actinomycetes; order Mycobacteriales; family SCTD01; genus RYN-124. The sequence continues at coordinate 5,912 of JAODNA010000171.1, forward strand.
GTCCTGGGAGACGCTGCCGCACGAGCGGCTCAGTCCCCGCGCCGACACCGTCGGCCGCCGGCTGGCCGTGCTTCGCCGCCTCGCCCACCCGAGCCCGACCGACTCGACGATCGGTCCGCTCGACGTCGTCGTCGCCCCGGTGCGGAGCATCCTTCAGCCGCAGGTCCCCGGACTCGGCGATCTCGTGCCCGTCGAGATGCAGCAGGGCGAGGATGTCGACGGCGGCCTCGACGCCGTCGTGCAGCGCCTCGTCGACATCTCCTACGCGCGCGTCGAGCTGGTCGAGAAGCGCGGCGAGTTCGCGGTGCGCGGCGGCATCCTCGACGTCTTCCCGCCGACGGAGGAGCACCCGGTCCGCGTCGAGCTGTTCGGCGACACGGTCGAGGAGGTCCGCTACTTCAAGGTCGCCGACCAGCGCTCGCTGGAGATCGCCACCCACGGCCTCTGGGCGCCGCCGTGCCGCGAGCTGCTCCTGACTCCCGAGGTGCGCGCCAGGGCGAAGGCGCTGGCCGCCGATCATCCCGAGCTGCTCGAGATCCTGGACAAGATCGCGGACGGTACGCCGGTCGAGGGGATGGAGGCCCTGGCGCCCGTGCTCGTCGACGAGCTCCGGCTGCTCGTGGACGAGCTCCCGCCCGGCACGTCGGTCGTGGTCTGCGACCCGGAGAAGGTGCGCACCCGCGCCCACGACCTCGTCCGCACCAGCCAGGAGTTCCTCGAGGCCTCCTGGTCGACCGCCGCGGTCGGAGGCAAGGCCCCGGTCGACCTCGGCGCGGCGGCCTACCGCACCCTCGTCGAGGTCCGCGACCACGCCGCATCCCTCGGCCTGCCGTGGTGGTCCATCACCCCCTTCACCGCCGACGAGGACCTCGATGCGGACACCGTCGTGCTCGCCGCGAAGCAGCCGCCGGCGTACCGCGGGGAGACCGCGCGGGCCGTCGCCGACATCCGCGACTGGCTCGCCGACGGCTGGCGGGTGGTGCTCACCGCTCCCGGCCACGGCAGCGCCGACCGCATCGTGGAGGTCCTCCGGGCCGAGGACCTCGCCGTCCGGATGGACGGCGATCTCGAGGCCGGGATGACGACGGTCACCACCGGCTGCCTCGAAACCGGGTTCGTCAGCGAGCTGCTGAAGACCGCCGTCATCGCCGAGACCGACCTCACGGGCACCCGCGGCGTCGGTGCGAAGGACATGAGCCGGCGGATGCCCTCGCGCCGCCGCAACGCGATCGACCCGCTGCAGCTGCGTCCCGGCGACCTCGTCGTCCACGAGCAGCACGGCGTCGGCCGCTACGTCGAGATGGTCCAGCGCGCCGTGCAGGGCGCGACGCGTGAGTACCTCATCCTCGACTACGCCCGAGGCGACAAGCTCTTCGTGCCGACCGACCAGCTCGAGCACGTGACGCGCTACGTCGGCGGGGAAGCTCCGTCACTCGATCGCCTGGGCGGCAGCGACTGGGCGAAGCGCAAGGGCCGCGCGAAGAAGGCGGTCCGCGAGATCGCGGCCGGCCTCATCCAGCTCTACAGCGCCCGGATGGCCAGCCCCGGCTTCGCGTTCGCGACCGATACGCCTTGGCAGCGCGAGCTCGAGGACGCGTTCCCCTATGTCGAGACGCCCGACCAGCTCGACGCGATCAACGAGGTCAAGGGCGACATGGAAAAGCCCGTACCGATGGACCGCGTCATCTGCGGCGACGTCGGCTACGGCAAGACGGAGATCGCCGTGCGTGCCGCGTTCAAGGCGGTGCAGGACGGCAAGCAGGTCGCCGTACTCGTCCCCACGACCCTGCTCGTGCAACAGCACTACAACACCTTCCGCGACCGCTTCGCGCAGTTCCCGGTCAGTGTTCGCGCGACGAGCCGCTTCAACTCCGACAAGGAGCAGAAGGCCGTGATGGCGGGCGTGACCGAAGGCACGGTCGACGTCGTGATCGGGACGCATCGCCTGCTCAGCAAGGAGACGAAGTTCAAGGACCTCGGCCTCGTCATCGTCGACGAGGAGCAGCGGTTCGGCGTGGAGCACAAGGAGTTCCTGAAGCAGATGCGCACCGCGGTGGACGTGCTGACGATGAGCGCGACCCCGATCCCGCGCACGCTGGAGATGTCGCTCACGGGCATCCGCGAGATGTCGACGATCCTCACTCCGCCGGAGGAGCGGCACCCGGTCCTGACGTTCGTCGGTCCGTACGACGAGAAGCAGATCAGCGCCGCGATCCGGCGCGAGCTGCTGCGGGAGGGACAGGTCTTCTACCTGCACAACCGGGTGGAGTCGATCGACCGCACGGCGAAGCGGCTCGCGGAGCTGGTGCCGGAGGCCCGCATCGCCGTCGGCCACGGTCAGATGAACGAGGACGCACTCGAGCAGGTGATGATCGGCTTCTGGGAGAAGCACTTCGACGTGCTCGTCTGCACGACGATCGTCGAGAGCGGGCTGGACATCCCCAACGCCAACACGCTGATCGTGGAGCGGGCCGACGCGTTCGGGCTCAGCCAGCTGCACCAGATCAGAGGGCGGGTCGGTCGCGGCCGCGAGCGGGCCTATGCCTACTTCACCTACCCGCCGGAGAAGCCGCTCACAGAGCTCGCACACGACCGGCTCGCCACCATCGCGCAGAACACCGAGATCGGCGCCGGCATGGCGGTCGCGATGAAGGACCTCGAGATCCGCGGCGCCGGCAACCTGCTCGGCGGCGAGCAGTCCGGCCACATCGCCAGCGTCGGCTTCGACCTCTACATGCGGCTGGTCGGCGAGGCGGTCAGCGACTTCAAGCGCGGCGGCAGCATCGATGACGAGCCGGCGGCGGTCGAGACCAAGGTCGACCTCCCGATCGACGCGCACCTGCCGCACGACTACGTCCCGGGCGAGCGGCTGCGGCTCGAGGCCTACCGTCGCCTTGCCGCCGCCTCGGACGACGCCGCGATCGAGGCCGTGCGCAGCGAGCTGCTCGACCGCTACGGGCCGATCCCGCCACCGGTCGAGAACCTGCTCGCCGTCGCGGCGTTCCGGGCGCACGCCAAGGACTACGGCATCAGCGAGGTGACCCTGCAGGGCAGCTCCATCCGGTTCGCGCCCGTAAAGCTTCGTGAGTCGCAGCTGCTCCGGCTGCAGCGGCTCTACCCGGGGACCATCGTGAAGCAGACGGTCGACACCGTCCTCGTGCCGCGGCCCAAGACCGCCAGGATCGGAGGGACGCCGCTGCGCGACACCGACCTGCTGGCCTGGGCTCGGGACCTGCTCGGGGCGGTGCTCGGCGACAGCGTGGCAGCCGCGGCGTCCGCGCCGGTCTGACGTCGTGGAAAACTTGTCCGCAATGCCCACCGTGGAAGGACCTCGTGCAGTGACCCGCATCCCCCGCCGGCTCGTGACCGCTACCGTCGCCGCCGGCCTGGCCGCGCTCGTCCTCACCGGCTGCGGCAAGGGCGCCGTGCGCTCCGGTGCCGCGGCGACTGTAGGCCAGACGCGCATCAGCACGGCCCAGCTCGCCGGGATGGTGGCCAGAGGCCTGAAGGACCCGCAGGCACAGCAGCAGCTCGGCGCGGACAAGGCGAAGTTCCAGCGGGACACCCTCGGCCGGCTCATCCGTCACGAGGTCCTGTCGAGAGCCGCCCAGATCGAGCACGTCACCGCCTCGCCGGGCGCAATCGACGCCAAGATCGCCGACTTCGAGCGGCAGGCCGGCGGCTCCGCCCAGCTCCTCCAGCAGGCCGCGCAGGGCGGCATCGCAAAGCCGGACCTGCGCCCCTTCATCGCCGACCTGGTCCTGGGTGACGAGATCGGCGACAAGATCACCGTCGACCTGGCCGTTCCGGCCGACCAGCTCGCCGCGCTGTACAAGCAGAACTCCGCGCAGTACGACCAGGTCCACGCCGCGCACATCCTGGTGGCGACGAAGGCACAGGCCGACACGATCCTCGCGCAGGTGAAGGCCGATCCCTCGCAGTTCGCGGCCCTGGCGGCGAAGAGCTCGACGGACACCTCCAACAAGGACAAGGGCGGCGACCTCGGCTTCGCCGGTCGCGGGCAGTTCGTGAAGGAGTTCGAGGCGGCGGTGTTCGGCGCGAAGCCGGGTGACTACCTCGAGGTCAAGACCCAGTTCGGCTTCCACGTCGTCCATGTCATCGAGCGTCGTACGACGACCCTCGAGCAGGCGACCCCCGAGCTCCGTCGGGGCGTGCTCCAGAAGCAGCGCGACCAGCGCGTCGGCGAGCTGCTGACGAAGGTCGCGCACGACCTCCACGTGAAGGTCAACCCCCGGTTCGGTCGCTGGGACGCGACGCAGCTCGCCGTCCTGCCGGCGTCGAGCCAGGACGCCGTCAGCAGCCCGGCCCCGTCGCCCGGCGACGGCGGCGGCGCGTCCGCTCCCGCCAACGGCGCGCCCGGCGCGACACCGCCGAGCCCGTGAGCCCGGACCCCGTCGACGGCGTCGAGGGGTCGTCCAGCGGGGTCGGTGCCCGGTTGCTCGACGTGGTCGCCGTCATGGATCGGCTGCGCTCGCCCGGGGGCTGTCCCTGGGACGCCGAGCAGACGCACGAGAGCCTCAAGCCCTACCTCTTGGAAGAGGCCTACGAGGCGTACGCCGCGATCGAAGAGGGCGAACGCGGGGACCTGCGCGAGGAGCTCGGTGACGTCCTCCTTCAGGTCGTGTTCCATGCCCGGCTCGCGCAGGAGCACGCCGAGCCGTGGTCGATCGACGATGTCGCGGGCGACCTGGTGGACAAGCTCGTCCGCCGTCATCCGCACGTCTTCGCGGGCGCTCCCGCCGACGACCTGGACGGGTCCTGGGAGGCGCTGAAGCAGGCCGAGAAGGGACGGGCCTCCGTCACCGACGGCGTCCCGCTCCAGCAGCCCGCGCTCTCGCTCGCCGCCAAGCTGCAGAAGCGCGGCGCGCGTCTCGGCGTGCCGGTGCCGTCGTACGACGGGGTCGGCGGTGAGCTGTGGCAGCTGGTCGCCCGGTGCCGGGCCGAGGGCCTGGACCCGGAGGCCGAGCTCCGCAGCGTTGCGCGAGCCTTCCGGGACCGGCTCGCTGCGATCGAGGCCGAGCTGCTCGCCGAGGGCAGGGACGTCTCGACGATGACCGCGGACGACTGGCAGTCGCGGTGGAGCTGATCGGTCGGGTCATCCGGCTGCAGGTCCAGCGCTCGCGCCTCAAGCCCGGGCCCGCCACGACGCGGGTCTACGACCCCGCGCCGCTCCGGGAGGTCTCCGAGCTGGAGATCGGGCCGCGCGGCGTCGTCGGTGACGACATCCTCGACGTGCACCACGCCGACCACCCCGACACCCGCAACAACCAGCTCCGCAACGGGGTGTCGCTCATGACCGTGTCCCGCTATCGCGCACTGCGGCGGCTCTACGGCAGTCACCTCCTCGACGGGATCGCCGGCGAGTCCGTGCTGATCGACACCCAGCACCTGGAGGACCTCTCCGGCCCGCTCAGCTTCGCGACGGACGACGCGATCCACGTCACGAGCGAGCCGGCACCGCCCTGCGTGGAGTTCAGCCGCTTCGTGCTCGGCCGCGGGGCCGGTGACGTCGGGCCCGAGGTGATGGCCACGCTGGAGGCGCTCGGTGGCGGTGCCCGCGGCTACTACCTGCAGACCACCGGCACCGGCCGGGTCCGCCCCGGCCACCTCCTCTACCGCCGCTGACTCCGTCCCCGGGCGTATGTCGAACTGCCCACTCGCCGTGGGGGGCGAGCCGAGGCCCCGGCACAGGGCGCACCGCGTACGGCGCACCGCGTACGGCGTACGGCGTACGGCGTACGGCGCACCGTGCACCGTGCACCGCGTACGGCGCAGCACCCCACTCTCGGTGGGCAGTTGGACATACGCCGGAGAGGTACGTCCCACCCGCGGCGGCCAGCCTGCGCAAAGGGGCGATATGCCGCCGGTACGCTCGGCCCGACCTGTCCACGTCGCCAGAAGCCAGGAGAACCGTGTCCTCCATCGAGGCCGTCGGCGCCCGCGAGATCCTCGACTCGCGCGGCAACCCCACCGTCGAGGTCGAGGTCGCTCTCGACGACGGCACGCTGGCGCGGGCCGCGGTCCCCAGCGGCGCGAGCACCGGCGCCTACGAGGCGGTCGAGCTGCGCGACGGCGATGCCTCCCGGTACGGCGGCAAGGGCGTGCAGCGGGCCGTCGAGGCAGTCCTCGAGACGATCGGCCCCGAGCTCATCGGCCTGGAGGCGAGCGAGCAGCGCATCGTCGACCAGGAGCTGCTCGACCTCGACGGCACTCCGGACAAGAGCCGCCTCGGCGCCAACGCGACCCTCGGCGTCAGCCTCGCCGTGGCGCGCGCCGCTGCCGAGTCGGCGGGCCTGCCGCT
>JAODNA010000177.1 GCA_025465135.1 Frankiales bacterium
CTTGCAGTGCGCGATGAGCTCGGACTCCGTCGCCTGCTCACCGCTCGCGAGGACCACGAGCGCCTTGATGGTCTCGCCCCACTTCTCCGACGGGACGCCGATGACGGCGACCTCGGCGACGGCGGGAGGGGCGAAGAGCGCATCCTCCACCGCGATCGAGGAGACGTTCTCGCCGCCGGTGATGATGACGTCCTTCTTGCGGTCGGAGATCGTGACGTAGCCGTCCTCGAGCGCTCCGCCGTCACCGGTGTGGAACCAGCCGCCCTCGAGGGCGTCCGCGGTGGCCTCCGGCTGCTCCCAGTAGCCCTCGAGCACGACGTTGGAGCGCGCGAGCACCTCGCCCTGCTCGGAGATCTTGATCTGCACACCGAGCGCCGGCATGCCAGCCCGTGCGAGCCGGCGGGAGGCGTCCTCGAGGGGCAGGGCGTCCTCCTCGGCCCGGCGGCGGTTGATCGTGAGGAGCGGCGAGGTCTCCGTCAGCCCGTAGATCTGCACGAACTCCCAGCCGAGCTCCTCCTCGATCCGCTGGATGGTGCGGGACGGCGGCGGCGCGCCGGCGCAGATGACCCGCACCCGGTCGCGGCCGGGGATCTCGCCGTCCCACGACTGCGCCGCCTCCAGGATCGACGTCACGACGGCCGGGGCTGCGCACATCACGGTCACGCCGTACTTGTCGACCCGTCGCAGGATGTCGGCGCCGTCGATCTTGCGGATGACGACCTGGGGCACCCCCATGCCGGTCATCGCGAACGGCATTCCCCAGCCGTTGGCGTGGAACATCGGCAGCGTGTGCAGGTAGACGTCGCGGTCGCTGACGCCGGCGTGGAGTGCGAACGTCACTGCGTTGACCCAGATGTTGCGGTGCGTGATCTGGACGCCCTTTGGCCGGGCCGTCGTACCGGACGTGTAGTTGATCGTCGCCGTTGCGTCCTCGGACCGCTCGTCCCAGGGCTGGGGTTCAACACCCGGACGCAGGAGCGCAGCGTCCGACGCCTTGCCGAGCAGGAAGCGGTGCTTGGCGGACACCGACCGGAGTGACTCGTCGAGCTCGGGGTCGAGCAGGAGGACCGTCGCCCCGGAGTGCTCGACGATGTACGCGACCTCGGCCGGCGAGAGGCGGAAGTTGATCGGCACCAGGACGCGCCCGTAGCTGCAGACGCCGAAGAAGCACTCCAGCAGCCGGGCGCTGTTCTGGGAGACGACAGCGACCCGCGCGCCGCGCTCGATCCCGAGCTCGTCGAGCCCCGCGGCCATCGCTCGGACGCGCTCGGCCAGCGCACCGTAGGTCAACGAGCCGAGACCACCGTCCTGACACGAGCCGGGCTCGTCGACGACGCCGACCCGGTCGGGGTAGCAGAGCTCTGCCCGGTCCAGGAAGTCGGAGGTGCTGAACGGGACCTTCACGGCGGGCTCCTTCGACTGCTGCTCCGGGCCGCCATCTTGCGCTGTACGCTGCGAAGCGCAACAACCGAATGCGCTCCCGAGGGGAAAGCCGGTCCAACTCCGGCGCTGACCCGCAACCGTAGGCACCCGCTGCAAGGCGGGTGCGAGCCGGAACGCCCGCCGGGAGCGAGCGGCTCCTTCGTACCGTCGAGGTCAGCGGGGCGGAGCCCGGACGATCAGTCCGTTCTCGCCCTCGCAACCGGTCTTTCCTGGCCGGTGGTGAGGGCGAACGCGTTCTGGGAGCCCGTGGTCCCGTCACGGACCGCTCGTGAAAGGGCTCCCATGCCTGTTCTCTCCCTGCACAGCAAGCTCGTCCCGGCGCTCGTCGCCGTCACCATCGGCACCGCCGCGATCGCCACGCCGGCGTTCGCCGCACCGCCACCCTCCGACGCCGCTGCCGCCTCCAAGGCCGCGGCACTTCTCGCACACGACCTGAGCGACGGCGGCACGATCGTCGGCAGCTTCCAGGACGACAAGGGCAAGACGGTCACCTACACCGACTGGGGACGCACGATCGACGCGGCGCTGGCGCTCCTCGCGCAGGCCGGCCACGACGCCACTCTCGGCCGGGCCCTCACCAGCGTCGAGGACCCGAAGGCCGTCGCGGCCTACACGCAGGGGGCGCCTGGCGACGAGGCCGGTGCGGCGTACGTCGGCGCCACCGCCAAGCTGGCGTTCGTCGTCGCGGCCACCGGCGGTGACCCGACGAAGGTCGGCGGGGTCAACCTCATCACGCAGCTGACGTCGCTCGAGACGACGGACGGGCGCTTCGCCGACCGGAGCTCGTTCGGCAGCTTCGCCAACGTCTTCGGCCACGCCTTTGCGCTGCTCGCGCTGAAGCAGGCCGGGCAGACCGTGCCCGATGCCCTCGTCCAGGGCCTGCTCAGCGCGCAGTGCGGTGACGGCTCCTTCCCGGAGACCTACCCGAAGGCGGGTACGACGTGCACGGGGTCCGTGGACGCGACCGGCCTCGTCCTGCAGGCGCTCGCCGAGGTCGGCCAGGGCAACGCGCAGGCGACCCAGGCAGCCACGACCTGGCTGAGCGGGCAGCAGAAGACCGACGGCAGCTTCCCCGGGCAGGCGCCGGTCAACTCGACCGGCTACGCCGTGCTCGGCCTCGATGCCGTCGGCGCCTCCGTCGGGAACGCGATCGCCTACCTCACGAGCCAGCAGAACGCCGATGGCGGACTTCGCTCCGGTGCGGCATCGAGCACAGCGAGCGACGACTTCGCCACGGCGCAGGCGCTGCCGGCGCTGACGGGCAAGACGTTCGTCGCGTCCGCGCGCACGGTGATGCCGCAGGCGGTGCTCACGCTCGCGCGGACCAGCATGGTGGCAACCGAGGCGACCGGGGTCACTGTCCAGGCACCGCCGAACAGCATCGTCGACCTGTTCGCCTACAGCCGGCCCTCGACCACGTTCGCGGTCGTCAGGACGGAGACCGTGGGCACGTCCGGGGTCGTGACCTGGTCGGTCTCACCGCTGACGAACACGCGGCTCTACGCGCAGACCCGGGGCGGGTCCGCGACCCCGCAGGTCGTTCTCGGCGTCGCACCCGCGCTGAGCCTCACCGCCGCCCGTACGGCCACCAGGACCTACGTGTTCTCCGGCCGCGGCATCCCGGCGCGCACCGGCGGCCTCGTCATCAGCCTCTACCGCTTCACCGATGACACGCACCAGGTGCTCACAGCGCAGACCCGGGCGGATGCGAAGACCGGCAGCTGGTCACTGACCCGGGCGTTCACGGGGACCGGCCGCTTCGTGTTCGTCGTACGCACCGGCAACGACCTGCAGAACAGCGCCGGGGCGTCCGGGCTGCGGTCCGTCACCATCTCCTGATGCGCATGCAGGCAGCCGTCGTGGCGGTGCTCTCGGCAACGGCTCTCGCCGTTCCCGCGGCACCGGCATCGGCGGCTGCCTGCGCCGACCCGACCGGCGTCTCGGTCGTCGTCGACTTCGCCTCTCTCGGTGGTGGCACGCAGCGGCAGTGCGCACCCGGCGACCCCAGCTCCGGCGTCGCCGCGCTCCGCGGTGCCGGCTTCACGACGACGCGGGCCGCGCAGGAGCCGGGCTACTTCATGTGCCGGATCAACGGCAAGCCGGCGCAGGACCCGTGTCAGCGCACCTCGCCGGCCGACGCCTACTGGTCCTACTGGCATGGCAAGCGCGGCGGCGGCTGGACCTACAGCACCCTCGGGCCGGCCGACTACGACCCCGCCCCGGGCACGGTCGAAGGCTGGGCCTTCGGTGCCGGCAAGCCCCCGTCGTCGCCGCCCCCCGCCGCCGCTCCGGCTGCCGGCGTCGCGACGACGCGACCGAGCGCCACCCCGTCCGCCTCGCCGGCCCGGACCACCCCGCCGGCAAGCCCGGCAGTCGCCGCCGGTTCGACGGAGCCGGTGCTGGCATCCTCGGCGGCCTCCTCGCCGGCCGTGCCGGTGACACCGGCATCGTCGCCTTCGACCGCAGCGGCGAGCCCCGCTGATGCGCACGTCCCCGGCACGGTGCAGAGCCGGCCGAACAAGTTCGCCGGACCGGTCGCCGCGGGCGTGCTCGTCCTGGCCATCCTCGCGGCCGGACTGCGCAAGCTGCGGCGACGCCGCCGCGAGGACGTGCTGTGACATGCGCCTGATCGAGCCGCTCCCCCGCGCCCTGCACCCCATGGCGTGGTGGCTGTGGGCACTGGGCCTGGCCACAGCAGCCAGTCGCACGACCAACCCGCTTCTCATCGCCGTGCTCGTGGCAGTCGTCGCCTACGTCGTCGTCTCCCGGCGCGGTGACGCGCCCTGGGCCCGCGCCTTTTCGGCGTACCTGGTCCTCGGGTTGCTCGTCGTCGCGATCCGCGTCGTCTTCAACGCGCTCCTCGGTGCGGCCGACGACGGGCACGTGCTGTTCACGCTGCCGTCGGTCGCGCTGCCGGGATGGGCGAAGGGGATCGACCTCGGCGGCCCTGTCACGGCTGAGGAGATCCTGGCCGCCGTCTACGACGGCCTGCGGCTCGCCGCCCTGATCTGCTGCGTCGGCGCGGCCAACGCGCTCGCCAACCCCAAGCGGGCCTTGCGGTCGCTGCCGCCGGCGCTCTACGAGATCGGCTCGGCCGTCGTCGTCGCGTTGACACTGGCGCCGCAGCTCGTCGAGAGCGTGCTGCGCGTACGACGGGCGCGACGCCTGCGGGCCGCGCCGCAGAAGGGGCTGCACGGCCTGCGCGCGATCGCGCTGCCGGTGCTGGAGGACGCCCTTTCGCGTTCGCTCCTGCTCGCCGCGGCGATGGACTCGCGTGGCTACGGCCGGTCGAACGGCGCCCCCCTGCGGCTCCGCCGTACGACGTCCGCCCTCGTCCTCACCGGCCTGCTCGGGCTCTCGCTCGGGCTGTACGGGCTGCTCGACGGGACGGCTCCGCGGTTCCTCGGCGGCGGCGCGCTCGCAGTCGGCATCGCACTGTCCTGCGCCGGACTCGCCCTCGGCGGCCGGCGCGTGCACCGGTCGACGTACCGGCCCGACCCATGGCGCGGACCGGAGTGGCTCGTCGGCGGCTGCGGCGTCGCCTGCGCCCTCGTGATGGTCGCGGCGGGTGGCTACGACCCGCTGCTGCTGCACCCCTCCCTCTACCCGCTCCTCTGGCCGGACCTGCCGCTGCTGCCGCTCGGCGCGATCCTGGTCGGCGTGCTCCCCGCGTGGCTCGCGCCCCGCCCGGAACGCCGGGTCGCGACGCGGGGCGCGCGCCCTGCGGCGGTGACCGCGTGATCCGCCTCGAGCACGTCACCGTCACCTACCCGGACGCGACCGCGCCCGTGCTCCGCGACGTCGACCTGCACCTGCCGGAGGGCGAGCTCTGCCTGGTGCTGGGTCGCACCGGCACCGGGAAGTCGACGCTGCTCGGCACGGTCAACGGCCTGGTGCCGCACTTCACCGGCGGCACCCTTGCAGGCCGGGTCCTCGTCGACGGGCGCGACACGAGGACACACCCACCACGCGAGCTCGCGGACGTCGTCGGCGTCGTCGGCCAGGACCCGCTCGCCGGGTTCGTGACCGACACCGTCGAGGAGGAGCTCGCCTACGGCATGGAGCAGCTGGCCCTGCCGGCCGACGTGATGCGCAAGCGGGTCGAGGAGACGCTCGACCTGCTCGGTCTTGCCGAGCTGCGGTCCCAGCCGCTGCGCGACCTGTCCGGTGGGCAGCAGCAGCGGGCCGCCATCGGCGCCGTCCTCACGTGCCACCCGCGGATCCTCGTTCTCGATGAGCCGACGTCGGCCCTCGATCCCACTGCCGCGGAGGAGGTTCTCGGCGCGGTGACCCGTCTCGTGCACGACCTCGGCGTCACCGTGCTGATGGCCGAGCACCGGCTCGAGCGGGTGCTGCAGTACGCCGACCGCGTGCTCTTCCTCCCCGGCGACGGCACGGTCCGCAGCGGCCTGCCCGCGGAGATGATGACGACCGATGCGCCCGCACCGCCGGTGGTGGAGCTGGGGCGGCTGGCCGGCTGGGTGCCCCTGCCGCTGTCCGTTCGTGACGCCCGCCGCCGAGCCGCGCCGCTGCGACAGCGCCTCGAGACGGTCCCGCCGTCCGCACCGAGACGGCCTGGACCCGTCGCGCTGCGAGCCGACGGCATCGTCGTGCGGTACGGCGACGTGCTGGCCGTGCGCGGCATCGACCTGCAGCTGCGCGGGGGTGAGGTCTGCGCGCTCATGGGGCGCAACGGCGCGGGCAAGTCGTCCCTGCTGTGGGCACTGCAGGGATCGGGGCGGCGGCAGGCCGGCGCTGTCGACGTGGCCGGACGCGATCCCGCGACCGTGCCGGCTGCAGAAGCACGCGCGCTGGTCGGGCTCGTGCCGCAGTCCGCTGCGGACCTGCTCTACCTCGACACCGTCGGCGCAGAGCTCGCCCAGGCAGACCGCGAGTCGACGCAGGCGACAGGCTCGACGTCCTCGCTGCTCGACGAGCTGATGCCCGGGCTCCCGCGTGACCTGCACCCGCGTGACCTGTCTGAGGGACAGCGGCTCGCTCTCGTACTCGCCGTCCAGCTCGTCGCCGCACCGGCCGTGCTGCTGCTCGACGAGCCCACGCGCGGCCTCGACTACCGCGCCAAGGCCCGGCTCGCCGACGTGCTCCGCCGCCTCGCGTCCTCCGGCAAGGCGGTCGTCGTGTCGACCCATGACGTCGAGTTCGTCGCGACGGTGAGCGACCGCGTCGTCGTACTCGCTGACGGTGACGTCGTCGCCGACGGGCCGACCGGCGAGGTGGTCCTGTCGTCGCCGACCTTCGCGCCGCAGGTCGCCAAGATCCTCAACCCGCAGCCGTGGCTCACCGTGGCCGAGGTCGCTGCCGCCCTCGAGGTTCCCGCATGACGCAGCCCTTGCGGATGCGGCCACGCGCGGTTGCTGCGCTCACCCTCGCCTCCGTCGGCGGGCTCGCGGCGTTCCTCTGGCCGGTCATCGTGCAGCCCGGCGCCGTCCTCGAGTCGACGAGCGCCCCCCTCGTCTTCGCGCTCCTGCTGCCGCTGCTCCTCGCCGTGGTGCTCGCCGAGATGTCCGAGGGCGGCATGGACACCAAGGCACTCGCCATGCTCGGCGTGCTCAGCGCGATCGGGGCGGCGCTGCGTCCGCTCGGCGCCGGGACGGCGGGAGTCGAGACGGTGTTCTTCGTGCTCGTGCTCGGCGGCCGGGTGTTCGGACCGGGCTTCGGGTTCGTGCTCGGCGCGACGACCATGTTCTCCTCGGCACTGCTGACGGGCGGTGTCGGGCCGTGGCTGCCGTTCCAGATGCTCGGCGCCGCCTGGGTCGGGCTCGGCGCCGGCGCGCTCCCCCGGGCCCGCGGGCGGGCGGAGCTGCTGCTGCTCGCGGCGTACTCCGCCGTCTCGGCCCTGCTCTACGGCGCCCTGCTGAACTTGTCGTTCTGGCCGTTCGCGCTGGGCGAGCACACGCAGCTGTCCTTCGACGCCCACGCGGGTGTCCTCGCCAACCTGCACGCCTTCGCGCTGTTCACCGTGGCGACCTCGCTCGGCTGGGACGTGGGTCGCGCCCTGACGACCGCGCTCCTCGTTCTCATCACGGGGCGCGCCGTTCTGGCGTCGCTGCGGCGGGCAGCCCGACGCGCCGCCTTCGAGGCGCCGGTCGAGTTCGTCCCGGCGACATGATGCCGGCGGACCGGCCGCTGACCGTTCCCGCAGCCTCCCGGCTCGGACCCGAACACCCCGACCGCGCCCGGATCCTGACCGCGCACGCAGCCGCGATGGAGGCCGGGTCGGCGGGCTACGCCGATCCGGGTACCGGGCTGTTCGTCCTCACCGCCGCCTGGCTCGCCGACCGCGGGTCCTGCTGCACCAACGGCTGCCGCCACTGCCCCTACGTCGAGCAGTGACACCGCACCTGATGTCATAGAGGCATGGACGCCTTCGACGACGTGCTGACCGCCAACGCCGCCTACGCCGAGCACTTCCACGACACCGGCCGGCCGGGAAAGGCCGCGCGCGGCCTCGCGGTCATCACCTGCATGGACTCGCGCATCTCACCGCTCGAGATGCTCGGCCTCCAGCCGGGCGACGCCAAGATCCTGCGCAACGCCGGTGCGCGCGTGACCGACGACGTGCTCCGCACCCTCGTGCTCGCGGTGCACCTGCTCGACGTCAGCCGCGTCATGGTCGTGGCGCATACCGACTGCCGGATGACGAAGGTGACGGACGAGGAGGTGCACGCCGAGATCCTCGCGAGGGGCATCGACACGAGGAGCCTGGAGTTCCGGACGATGCGCGATCAGCGCGCGGAGCTGGTGGGCGACGTGCAGAAGATCCGCAGCTCGCCCTACCTGCCCGACGACCTCGCCGTCATCGGCTGCATCTACGACGTCGTGACGGGGCTCATCGACGTCGCCGTACCGCCGTCGTCGTCATAGGGTCGAGCCCATGAAGCTCCTTGTGCTCGGTGGCACCTCCTTCGTCGGTCGCGCGATCGTCGACGACGCACTCGCGTCCGGCCACACACCGACGCTGTTCAGCCGCGGCAAGACCGGCACCGAGCTCTTCCCGGACCTGGAGCGCCGCACCGGAGACCGCGACAGCGGCGACTACGCCTCGCTCGCCGAGGGGAGCTGGGACGCCGTCATCGACGTCAGCGGCTACATCCCGCGGCACGTCCGGGACGCCGCCGCCGCGCTCGACGACCGCGTCGGCCGCTACCTGTTCATCTCCACGGGATCGGTCTACGACCGGACCAAGGCCGGCGACGGCATCACCGAGGACAGCCCCCGACTGGCGCCGGAGCGCGGCACGGAGGAGATCACCGGCGAGACCTACGGCCCGCTGAAGGTGGCCTGCGAGGACGACGTGCTGTCACGGTTCGGCGACCGCGCCACCATCGTGCGGCCCGGCATCGTCGCGGGGCCGCACGACCCGACCGACCGGTTCACCTACTGGGTGCGCCGCGCCGCCCGCGGCGGTCGGGTGGCGCTGCCGGGGCGACCCGACCAGCCGGTGCAGGTCGTCGACTCGCGCGACCTGGCGCGCCTCGTCATCGCGCTGCTGGAGCAGGACCGGCCGGGGATCTACAACGCCGTCGGGCCGGCCGATCCGCTCACGCTCGACGAGCTGGTCCGGGTCTGCGGGAAGGCAGCCGGTACCGACGTCGACGTCGTGCCGGTCGCGACCGATGCCGTCGACCCCGGTTTCCCGCTGGTGCTGCCCGACGCGACGTGGGACGCGATGTTCCGCCGCAGTCCTGCGGCGGCTCAGGGTGCGGGCATGCCCAAGACGCCGCTGGAGAAGACCGCTGCCGACGTCCTCGCCTGGGACACCGAGCGCGGTACACCGCCCCTCGCCGTCGAGCTGACCCCCGAGCGCGAAGCGGAGCTCCTCAGCGCTCTGTGACGGGGACGTACTTCCGCTCGGTCGGACCGGTGTAGATCTGGCGCGGACGACCGATCTTCGTCGCCGGGTCCTCGATCATCTCCCGCCAGTGGGCGATCCACCCGGGCAGCCGGCCGATCGCGAAGAGCACGGTGAACATCCGCGTTGGGAAGCCCATCGCCCGGTAGATCACGCCCGTGTAGAAGTCGACGTTGGGGTAGAGCTTGCGCTCGACGAAGTAGTCGTCGGCCAGCGCGGCCTCCTCGAGCTGCATGGCGAGGTCGAGCAGCGGGTCGGACTTGTTCAGCGAGGCCAGCACGTCCCCCGCGACCTTCTTCACGATGGTGGCCCGCGGGTCGTAGTTCTTGTAGACCCGGTGCCCGAAGCCCATCAGCTTGACGCCGGGCTCCTTGTTCTTCACCCGCTGCACGAACTGCGCGACGTCACCCCCGTCGGCGGCGATCCCCTCGAGCATCTCGAGCACGGCCTGGTTGGCACCGCCGTGCAACGGCCCGAACAGCGCCGCCACGCCCGCGGACACCGAGACGAACAGGTTGGCGTTGCTGGAACCGACGAGGCGCACCGTCGACGTCGAGCAGTTCTGCTCGTGGTCGGCGTGCAGCAGGAACAGCAGGTTGAGCGCCTTGCTCATCGTCGGGTCGATCTCGTAGGTCTCCGCCGGTACGCCGAAGGTCATCCGCAGGAAGTTGTCGACGTAGCCAAGGCTGTTGTCCGGGTAGAGGAACGGCTGCCCGATCGACTTCTTGTAGGCGTACGCCGCGATCGTCGGCATCTTCGCGAGCAGCCGGACGGTGGAGAACTCGACCTGCTCGGGGTCGAGCGGGTCGAGGCTGTCCTGGTAGAAGGTCGAGAGCGCGCTGACGGCGCTCGACAGCACAGCCATCGGGTGCGCATCGGTGGGGAAGCCGCCGAAGAACTCGCGGAAGTCCTCGTGCAGCATCGTGTGCTTGCGGATCTGCGCCTTGAAGTCGTTGAGCTGGTCCGTGGTCGGCAGCTCGCCGTAGATGAGCAGCCAGGCGACCTCGAGGAAGGTCGCCTTCTCGGCGAGCTCCTCGATGGGGTAGCCGCGGTAGCGCAGGATGCCGGCGTCGCCGTCGATGTAGGTGATCGCCGACGTACAGGAAGCGGTGTTGACGAAACCCGGGTCGAGCGTGACGTGACCGGTCTTGGCCAGCAGCTTGGAGATGTCCAGCCCGGGCGGGTCCTCCGTCCCGACGGTCACCTCGAGCGGCAGCTGCCCCTCAGGTGTGCGCAGCTCGACATCAGACATC
>JAODNA010000185.1 GCA_025465135.1 Frankiales bacterium
CGGCGTCGCCGCCGCCCGCGGCGACGGCGTCCCCCAGCGCCACGCCCTCCCTCACTCCGTCCCCCACTCCGTCCCCTCAGCCGGAGCCGCAGCCGGAGCCGGAGCCGCAGCCCCAGCCGCAGCCGCAGCCGGCACCGCCGCCGCCGTCGCCGGCACCGACGGCCAGCTCGCTGCCCAGCGGGGCGACGCTCGCCCCCGACCAGTCGCTGCGGTCGCCGAACGGCCAGCACCTGCTGGCGATGCAGGGCGACGGGAACCTCGTGCTCTACCTCGGCAGCACCGCGCGGTGGAGCACGCGCACCGCCGGTCGGCCGGGTGCGCGGCTGGTGATGCAGAGCGACGGCAACCTCGTGCTCTACGCGACCGACGGCCGGGCGCTGTGGTCCACCTTCACCGACGGCCGCGGACCGTCCACGCTGCACGTGCAGGACGACGGCAACGTCGTCGTCTACGTGGACGGTGGCGGTGCGTCCTGGTCGGCCGGCACGACCGTCGGGTCGGGTCCGCCGCCCGCGACCGGCGGGGACGACTATCCCGACCGCGATGCCGTCGACTGCTCAGCGCAGTACGGCGTCTACTCCTGGTGCAAGGGCGGCACGTGGCTGTCGCCACGGCGCTTCGCCTACCGCAACTGCACCGACTGGGTCTCGTTCAAGATCGGCCGCAACTGGTCGGACATCAACTCCGGTGGCGACGGCAACGCCCGCGGCTGGCGCCAGGGCTGGATCGACCGTGGCCGCGCCGTCGGGTCGACGCCCCGCGTCGGGTCGGTGGCGTGGTGGGGGAGCTCAACCGGCGGCGGCTTCGGTCACGTCGCCCTGGTGACGGCGGTCAACGGCGACGGCTCGGCGACCGTCACCGAGTACAACCAGCGCGGCGACGGCACGTACGGCACGCGCACGGGCGTGCGGGCGGAGGCGTACCTGTACTGAGCCGGCCGCTCCCGCCGCGTGTCCGGTCCTGCGCACCCGGCTGCCGGCGTGCGGCTGGGTACCCTCGTGCCGTGCTCCCGTTCCCGTCCGCCGGCTGACATGGCAGCGCCCTTCCCGCTGGACGTGGTGGTCGTCGGGGGCTGCGGCCATGTCGGGCTGCCGCTGGCGATCGCACTGGCCGACCGGGGCGCCCGGGTCGCGGTGTTCGACGTCAGCGAGCCTGCGGTCAAGCTCGTCAACGACGCGGTGCTGCCCTTCGACGAGCCGGGCGCGCTGCCGCTGCTGCAACGGGCGGTCGCATCCGGGGCGCTGCGCGCGACCACCGACCCGGCCGTCGTCGGCGACGCCGAGACGGTCGTGGTGGTGATCGGCACGCCCGTCGACGAGCACCTCAACCCCGACCCGCGCGCCATCCCCCGGGCGTTGGGGATCTGCGCCGAGTACTTCCGCGACGGTCAGCAGCTCGTGCTGCGCAGCACCGTCTACCCGGGCGTCACGCGCAGGTCGAGCGGATGGTCGCGGGGCTGGGCGTCGACATGGACGTCAGCTTCTGCCCGGAGCGCATCGCCGAGGGCCGGGCCATGACGGAGCTGTTCACGCTCCCCCAGATCGTCGGTGCGCGCGACGATCGGGCGCGCGAGCGGGCGAGCAGGCTGTTCGGCGCGCTGACCGACGACATCGTCCACCTCTCCCCTGAGGAGGCCGAGCTCGCCAAGCTGTTCACCAACACCTGGCGCTACATCAAGTTCGCTGCCGCCAACCAGTTCTTCATGATGGCCAACGATCGCGGTCTCGACTTCGAACGGATCCGGCAGGCGGTCGTGCACGACTACCCGCGGGCGGCCGACATGCCCGGCGCCGGGTTCGCCGCGGGTCCGTGCCTGTTCAAGGACACCATGCAGCTCGCGGCCTTCAACAACAACAACTTCACGCTCGGCCACTCGGCGATGCTGGTCAACGAGGGCCTGCCGCTGTACGTCGTCGCGCGGCTCGAGGAGCAGCGCGACCTCACAGAGCTGACGGTCGGCATCCTCGGCATGGCCTTCAAGGCCGGCTCGGACGACACGCGCTCCAGCCTGAGCTACAAGCTCAAGCGGATCCTGGAGTTCAAGGCCGCCCGGGTGCTGTGCACCGACCCCTACGTCGTGACCGACCCCTCTCTGGTACCGCTGGAGCAGGTGCTGGCCGAGTCGGACGTCCTCGTCGTCGCGACGCCGCACCCGCAGTACCGGGACCTGACGACCGATCTGCCGGTGGCCGATGTCTGGAACGTCCTGGGCGAGGGCGTGCGGCTGTGACCGCGCCGCGGGTGAGCGTGGTGATCCCCGCCTACGAGGAGGGCGCGCAGATCACGCCGGTCATCGCGCGCATCCTCGAAGCGGTGACGCTGCCGTGCGAGGTGCTGGTGGTCGTCGACAGTCCCGAGGACAGCACCGTCCCGGTCGTCGAGGAGTGGGACGAGCCGGCACTTCGGGTGCTGGTCAACGACTACGGGCGCGGACCGGCCAACGCGATCCGCTACGGCATCGACCACGCCGCCTCCCCGGTGGCGGTCGTGACGATGGCGGACGGCTCGGACGACCCGCGGCAGATCGACGAGCTGACCCGACTGGTGGAGCGCGGGGTCGTCGTGGCAGCCGCGTCGCGGTACATGCCAGGCGGCCAGCAGGTAGGCGGCCCGCTGCTGAAGGGCGCGCTGTCACGTACGGCCGGGCGCTCCCTGCAGCTGCTCACCCGGGTCGGCACGCGGGATGCGACCAACAGCTTCAAGGCCTACGCCACCGACTTCGTGCGCAGCGTCGGCATCGACAGCCGCGCCGGCTTCGAGATCGGGATCGAGCTGACCGCCAAGGCCAAGCGACTCGGCCTGCCGGTCGCAGAGATCCCCACGATCTGGCTCGACCGCGAGGCCGGCGTGTCCAACTTCAAGCTCGCCGCCTGGATGCCGCAGTACCTGCGCTGGTACCGCTTCGCCTTCGGCCGTCGCCTCGACGTCGAGACCCTGCGCGCGCTCAGCGCGTCCACCGCTGCCAAGGAGAACCCCTGATGCCCCGCGTGCTCGTGTCCGGCTCGGCCGGGTTCATCGGCGGCTACGTGGTCGAGGAGCTGCTGGCGCGCGGCTACGACGTCGTCGGCATCGACAACTACTCCAAGTACGGCAAGGTCACGAAGTCCTACG
>JAODNA010000228.1 GCA_025465135.1 Frankiales bacterium
CACCCGACATCGGCGTACAAGTTCGCGGTGGTCGCCGGCGGCCGCGACAGCGTCACGCACTACGAGACGATCGAGGCCTTCCGCCACGCCACCCTGCTCGACGTCCACCTCGAGACGGGCCGGACCCACCAGATCCGCGTGCACATGGCTGCCCTGAAGCACCCTTGCGTCGGTGACGTGACCTACGGCGCGGACCCCACCCTGGCGAAGAAGCTCGGGCTCGAGCGGCAGTGGCTGCACGCCGTGCGGCTCGGCTTCGCGCATCCGGCGGACGGGCGCTGGGCGGAGTTCCGCAGCCCCTACGCGCCCGACCTGCAGCGGGCGCTCGATCGGATCGCGGAGATGTCGTGAGGCTCGACGACCTCGACGACCGCCTCGTGCCGCAGCTCGCGGCCCGGCTCCGTGACCTCCTCGACAGGGCGGCCGCGCGCCGGGCGCGTGCCGGGGCGTCGGTGCGGCGTACGGCGACTGCGCTCGCCGATCCCTCGCGCACGGCGCCGCTGCGCCGGCTCGACGACCGCTTCGCCGCGCGGGGGCCACTCGCGCTGGTGCGCGACGTGCCGCAGCTCGGGTTCCTGCTGGTGGCGGCCGTCTTCCTGGCCGGCTCGGGCGTCGCACTCGAGCGGTCCGGCAGCAGCAACCGAGCCGGCACCGGGAAGGCCGGCGCGGACCTGACGATCCCCACGACCCTCGGCCCCGCACCCGGCACCAGCGTCGCCGCCTACATCGCGGCGACGCGCAAGCGAGCCGTGATCCTCTCCCAGTCGTCGCCCGACCAGCTCTACACCGCGCTCGTCAGCTTCAACCGCTACCTCACGCCCTCGCAGACGCGGCTGGTGCTCGGGCGTCTCGAGGTGAAGAAGGTCATGGCCCACGTCCAGCTCCCCAACGCCGAGGTGCTGCCGATCCCGGTCACCTCCACCCTCGTCGAGGACGTGACGGTCACCTTCGGCGAGGTGTCCAAGCGCAAGGTGCGGGATCGCAAGGAGTTCCTCGGCCTCGCCGCCTCGATCACGGGCGACACGAAGGAGGAGCGGCAGTTCAAGGTCTTCTACGCTGACGCCGCCCGCACGGCCGCGAAGGAGGCCGCTGCCTACCGCGCCAACTGCGCCTGCCTGTTCGCCGCCCTGGTCAGCGGCAAGGCTCGCGACCTGGCGGCGCTTCCGGCGCTGTCGGGGGTTCGCGCGGTCGACATCGGCGGCGGCGACGCCGACACGCTGCAGGTGCAGCCGCTCCTGCCGGAGCAGAAGGTCACGGTCACGCGTCCGATCACGCCTGCGCAGGGCAACGGGGCATGACGGTGCAGGTCCGGCTCGCGCGCGCCGAGGAGATGCCCGCGGTCTACGCCTTGCGCTACGAGGTGTTCGTCGTCGGACAGGACGTGCCCGTCGACCTCGAGCGCGACGAGCTCGACGCCGCTGCGGACCACGTGGTCGCACTCGACCCGGAGCGACTGGTCGGCACGGGGCGGCTGGTGGACGGCCGGATCGACGAGGAGGGCCGGCTCGAGACCGCGACAGCGGGAGCCGTCGGGACGGTCGGGCGGATGGCGGTCTGCGCCCAGGCGCGGGGCACCGGGGTAGGCCGGTCACTGCTCGAGGCCCTGGTCGACCGCGCCCGCGCGCGCGGCCTCCCCGCCGTCGAGCTGCACGCGCAGGTCCACGCCAGGGCGTTCTACGAACGCGCCGGCTTCCAGCCGTTCGGCGACGTCTACCTCGAGGCGGGCATCGAGCACGTCGGCATGCGACGGGAGCTCTGAGAGTGGTCGCGCCCTTCGTGGACGCCTCCTGGCTCTCCGACCACCCGGAGGCGGTCCTCGCCGACGTGCGCTGGTACGCCGACGGCCGTTCCGGCAGCGACGCCTACGCCGGCGCGCACCTGCCCGGAGCGGTCTACGTCGACCTGGAGCGCTGGCTCGCCGGCCCGTCGACGCCGGCCGACGGTCGCCACCCGCTGCCTGATCCGGAGGTCTTCGCCGAAGGCATGCGGTCGGTGGGCATCGCCGACGACGACGTGGTGGTCGCGTACGACGACGACAGCGGGGTCATGGCGGCCCGGCTCGTCTGGATGCTGCGGGTCACCGGACACGACGCGGCGCTGCTCGACGGTGGCATCGCCGCCTGGCGGGGTCGGCGCGCCCAGGGCGTCGAGACCCGGTCGCGGGGGGCGTTCACGGCGCAGCCCTGGCCGGCCGGCCGGCTGGTCGGCATCGACGACGTCGGCAGCGGACCGCTGCTGGACGCGCGGCCGGCGGACCGCTTCCGCGGTGAGAACGAGGTCGTGGACCGGCGGCCCGGGCACATCCCGGGCGCCCGGAGCCTGCCCTCGCGGGAGAGCTCGGATGCCCGGGGAGTGCTGCTGCCGGTGCCCGAGCTGCGACGCCGCCTCACCGAGGCCGGCGTCGCCCCGGGCTGGGTGTCGACCTGCGGCTCGGGCGTCACCGCCTGCCACACCCTGCTCGTCGCCGAGCACCTCGGGCTGCCGGAGGGCCGCCTCTACCCCGGGTCATGGTCGCAGTGGGCCGCGACCGACCGCCCCGCGGCGCTGGGCGGCGGCGACGACGACGAGATCCAGCCCGGCTCGCTGGGCGGGGGGTGACGTACGGCGTACGCACTCGGCCGCCGTACGGCGCGTTGCTGCCGGGTCTGTCGGCCTCGCGTGGCACCATCGGGGACCGCACCAGTACGGCCCGCCTTCCCCTCGGACCGCCCGGCTGCACCACCCGCGCGCGCCCAGGAGGGACGTTGTGAGCGACTCGTTCGTGCACCTGCACGTGCACACCGAGTACTCCATGCTCGACGGCGCCGCCCGCCTCGACGACCTGTTCGCGAAGACCGCGCAGATGGGCATGCCGGCGCTCGCGATGACCGACCACGGCAACGTCTTCGGGGCCTACGACTTCTGGAAGAAGTCCCAGGCCCACGGCGTCAAGCCGATCATCGGGATCGAGGCCTACGTCGCGCCCGGCAGCCGGTTCGACAAGTCGCGGGTGCGGTGGGGCGACGGCGGCGAGGACGACGTCTCCGGCGGCGGCGCCTACACCCACATGACGATGCTCGCCACCAGCACCGAGGGCATGCACCGGCTGTTCCGGCTCTCGTCCTTGGCGAGCCTGGAGGGCTTCTACTACAAGCCGCGGATGGACAAGGAGCTGCTCGCCGAGCACGTCCGCCCCGACGTCGACATGATCGCGACGACCGGCTGCCCGTCCGGCGAGATCCAGACCTACCTGCGGATGGGCAACTACGAGGCGGCGAAGCGGTCGGCGGGGGAGTTCCGCGACATCTTCGGCCGGCAGAGCTTCTACTGCGAGCTGATGGACCACGGCATCGCGATCGAGCGCCGCGTCCAGAAGGACCTCATCCGGCTGGCCCGCGACCTCGACCTCCCGTTCGTCGCGACCAACGACCTCCACTACACCAACGCCGAGGACGCCAAGGCGCACGAGGTGCTGCTGTGCGTCCAGTCCGGCAAGACGATGGCCGACCCCGGCCGGTTCAAGCTCGATGCCCACGACTTCTACCTGAAGTCGCCGCAGGAGATGCGCACGCTGTGGTCGGAGTTCCCGGAGGCGTGCGACAACACCCTGCTCATCGCCGAGCGCTGCGAGATGACGTTCCAGGAGGGTCGCGACCTGATGCCGCGGGTCGACGTGCCCGCCGGCTACACCGAGCAGACCTTCCTGCGCGAGCAGGTGCACACCGGGCTGGCCGGGCGCTTCCCGGCGGGGGTGCCGGAGGGCCACCGGACGCAGGCCGACTACGAGGTCGACGTCATCTGCAACATGGGCTTCCCCGGCTACTTCCTCGTCACGGCCGACCTGTGCCGGCA
>JAODNA010000066.1 GCA_025465135.1 Frankiales bacterium
CCCTTCACCGGACCCGCCACCCGCAGCCAGATCCAGACCCTGCACTGCGACGCGCAGCTCGAACGCATCACGCTCGACCACACCGGCCAGGCCCTCAGCCTGACCACCGGCACCGACCAGATCACCACCGCCCAACGCCGCGCCGTCACCGCCCGCGACCGCTGCTGCACCACCAAAGGCTGCAACCGGCCCCCCGCGTTCTGCGACATCCACCACCTCCGCGCCCGCGCCGACGGCGGCCCGACCACCATCGACAACCTGGTGCTCCTATGCCGCAGACACCACGTCCAGTGGCACCGCCAGCACCTCGACCACACCGACCTGCGCACCCCCTGGACCCGGCTCCCCCAACCCCGCGCACCCGCCCACGAATGACCCCGGCCCCGCCGGGCATCGCCACCGCTGCTTGCCGGGCGCCACCTCGTCGGTCCCGCTCTCTTGACCAACGCCGCTAAGGGTGACCGTGTCCCCTGCCGGCCGGCGTTGGTCAAGCACTGCCGCCCAGAGGTGCCGCTCCGAGCGGTCAGCGGCCTTACCTTCCGGCCATGCCGATACCGCTGCCCACCCCTACGCTGCACACCGCTCGCCTTCGGCTGCGTCCCTTCGGCGACGCGGATGCACACGACCTGTTCGCGCTGCACAGCAGCGCGCGGGTGCTGCGCTACTGGGACTCGCCGCCCTGGAGCGGACGCGGGCGCGCCGAGCACTTCATCACGACCTGCCAGCAGATGGCAGAGGAGGGCGCCGGGGCTCGACTGGCCGTGGACCGTCTCGCCGACGGGTCGTTCCTCGGCTGGTGCAGCCTGAGCCAGTGGAACCAGGACTACCGCAGCGCGTCGTTGGGCTATTGCTTCGACGAAGCAGCGTGGGGTCACGGCTACGCGACGGAGGCTGCCCGGGTCTTGCTGCAATGGGCGTTCGCCGCGATGGACCTGAATCGCATCCAGGCCGAGACCGACACGAGAAACATCGCATCAGCCCGCGTGCTCGAGAAGCTCGGGTTCGTGCGTGAAGGAACGCTGCGGGAGGACTGCGTCGTGAACGGCGAGGTCTCTGACTCCTGGGTCTACGGGCTGATCAGGCGAGAGTGGCCGCCGTCGTGGGAACCGACGCTCGGCGGCGCAGCCCCGAGTCGCTCGCGCGCAATCGGTCGGCATCCAGGTGGTTTCCGGGGCGGGCGGTAGGTGCCGTTGTTACCGTGATTGCGTGGACAGCGCAGTCGTACCTACGGGAGTCGTGCACGAGATCCCCGTCGACTTGCGCGAGGCGTTGATCAGCAATGGCAGGGCGCTCGCCGCCTGGAAGGACATCACTCCTCTCGCTCGTAACGAGTTCATCTGCTGGGTGGAGGATGCAAAGAAGCAGGTGACGCGCCAGCGACGCATCCGACGGACTCAGGAGGAGCTGGAGGCGGGTCAGCGGCGGCCCTGTTGCTGGCCAGGCTGCAAGCACCGAGAGCGCACCGGCACCCCCTGACGCAAGCGTCGTTGGGCGGTCCGATGGACGGGTCTCGACATCGCGCGCATCATCACGGCATGTGGACCGGGCTGGTCATCCTGCTGGGGGTAGGCATCGCTGTCGGCGTCGGCCAGTGGTGGCTGACTCGGCCGACAAGCAGGCGGCCGATCGACACGTCCGGGCGCGCCGATGCAGCCGAGTTCGACAACGAGGTCGTGCGCGGTCAAGGCCTGCCGCCCTACTGAGCGCCGCGCCCGCGCTACCTTGCGGGCATGGGAAGCGGCACTGCCTTCTTGCTCATGGTCCTGATGGGCGCGTTGTTCCTCTACGCGCTGTACTTCGTCGTGCGGGCAGGCGTGGCGGCGGGCATCAAGCAGGCGCTGCCCGACTCCGCACTGCGCCCGACCGAGGCGCCGCCGTACGACGGTGCCAGGCCCGGCCCCGACGGCGCGCAGGTCTAGCCGGCGATCCCGGCCGATCAGAGGGTCAGGTGACCCATGACGAGCTCGTGCCGGCTGTTGGAGCTGTCGACGAACGCGCCCCAGACGCTGCCGTCCGGCGCGAGCGCGACATCGATGAAGTCGAGGACCGCGTTGTTGCACCGACCGGGACCGCAGGCGCCGTAGACGAGGGGCGCATCGGCGGGGGTGACAGCGGCCGACACGATCTTCGGGTGGGCAGCGGTGGGGTTGGTGATCCGTCCGAGGTACCCGGTGAAGGTCGTGTCGGTGTACTTGCCGGTCCACGGTGCGCCGGGGGAGTTGGTGCTGCCCATGTAGGCAAGGGCGATGCGGCCCTGCGCGTCGAGGTCCAGGGCGGGGCCCCAGGCTTCCTTCACCTGCGGAGGTGAGACGCGCAGCGGCTTGCCGAACGACCTGCCGCCGTCGTACGACACAGCGAGGTAGGGCAGCCTGTCGAGGGCGACCCAGAAGAAGAAGACGTGCCCGGCCTTGTCGGCCATGACGGAGGCCTGGTAGTCGCTCTGGCCGCTGCCGGGCGCGACGAAGCCGAAGCCTCCTGACACCGTGGTGTTCATGCCGTTCTTCGCGACCTGGGTGCGCGTCCAGGTCACGCCCTCGTCATGGCTGATCGCCACCCAGGGCTGGCTGCACCAGCCGCGCGGCACGTAGAGCGTGCCGTCCGGGCCGGCATGGATCGGGCCGACGTCGCCGAGGCAGTGCCCAGGGATGCCGCTGTCACCGCCGTCGGCCGCCGTGCCGTACGGCGAAGGATCGGCGAAGGCGAAGCTGCCCGTCGGGACGAAGGTCCGGCCGCCTTCGAGGGAGCGGTCGCAGCCCGAGGCGAAGCTGTAGCCGTTGTAGCCGAGGGTCTGCGAGCAGTTGTAGACGACGTTGGGGTAGCCGACGGTGGGGCTGCTGATCGGCGGCCCGGCGGTGATGCTCTGGTGGTCGGACAGGTTGCATGCGGCCGGCAGGGACGTCCAGGTGTCGCCGCGGTCGTCGCTGTAGGAGAGCAGCTGGCAGGTCCCGGCCAGGTCGGACTTGTAGACCCGGCCGGTTGCCTTGTCGAGGTAGAGGAACGGGTCCAGGGTCTGGACGTGGCCGGGTGGCGTGACATCGGTCCAGGTCCTGCCGTTGCTGGTCGACCGCACGACGCCGGCGGTGACCGTGCCGTAGATCGTGCCGTCCTTGGCGATTCCGAGGTTGGGCTCAGCGGCCCCGGCGAACCCGGTGCGCACCAGCGTGGCCCGGGGGCTGCTGCCGGCGGTCGCCACGGGGGAGCCGACCGCCATGGCGAGCACGGCGGCGGCCGCGGCCACGGTCCAGGAGCGCCTCATGGCTGCTTGTTCGACGGGCGGCCCGAGATCCCTGTCCGGACGGACGTCAGAGCGCGGCGACGGCCACATGCCCCGCATCGCGGACGGCCTTCGGGGCTGCGTCGGGGAGCTCTGACAGCGGCCGGTAGATCAGCGACTCCGGTACCCCCAACTCGGTTGCCGTGCCGGGGTCGAGGAGCTCGACCAGGGCCTTGGACACCAGGAGCGCGCCGTCGCGCGCGGTCTCCTGCAGCCGGGCGGCTTCGTTGACCTCGTCGCCCAGGGCGGTCACCTCGAGCCGACCGCCGGGCACGAGCTGGCCCATGTAGAGCCCCGACCCCCAGTGGGCGCCCACGTTGACCAGGACCGGGATGTCGGCGGCAGCCACCACGGTCTCGGCGATCGCGACCGCGTTGGCCTGCAGCTCGCGGGCGGCGCGCAGGACGGACGCCGCGGCGGCGGCGGGAGACCCGGCGTCGTCGGCGAGGAAGAACGCCGTCATCCCGTCGCCGGCGTGCTTGCCGACGACGCCGCAGTGCGCGCCGACGAGCCGGTCGAACTCCGCGGTCAGTGCGCGCACGAGCTGGAAGTACGACGCCGTCGGCAGCCGACGCGACAGCTCACCGGAGCCCTGCACGTCGGCGAACAGGATCGCCGCCTGGTGCCGGCCGGGCTCAACGAGCCGGACCATGCGCTCGTACATCGCCGCGTCGCCGGCGGCGAGGAGCGCGACGAGCGGTGCGGGCAGGCCGATCGTGGTCAGGACCGACTGCCCGATGGACTGGCCGCTGTCGTCGCGGATGCGGCTGACCAGGAAGTGCACGGCGTACGGCGACACCCCCGGCTGCACGTAGTCGAAGGTGCCGGTCCAGTGCTCCGGCGGCACCCGCGGCTCGATGCCGCGCAGGATCTCCTCGAAGCCGTTCGGTACGTCGGGTCCGAGCTCGTCGACGGGCAGCGAGTGGACGAAGTACGGCAGCATCGTCTCCGCCAGCTCGAGGACGCTCTCGGGCGTCATCGTCGCGAGGTACGGCTCTCGCAGCAGGGCGACCCCAGCGTGCAGTCCGATGCCGAGCGCCTTGTCGTCCGTCTCCCGGACGAAGTGCTTGAAGTCCTCGGACAGCCACACGATGCGGTCCTCGGCGTCGAGCAGCATCGCGGCCCAGTGGAGCCGGGAGATCGCGTCGGCGTAGCACTGGAGCCGTGCGTCCATACCGGGCATTCTGCTCCCGCTGATGCCGCCGCAACGGTGATGTCGTCAAGGTCACGTCGTACGACGACGGCGACGCCCTCAGCGCCCCAGGACGTGCGGCGGCCCGGCGGCGGAAGGCGCGGCGAAGCGGCTCAGACCGAAGGTCGCCACGTCGGCGTCCGGGAAGCCCCCGGTCGCCAGGTCGGCGAGGACGAGACCCATCAGCGCGGAGAACTTGAAGCCCTCGCCGCCGTCTCCGCAGGCCACCACGACGCCGCTGGGCAGCACGTCGATGACGAAGCGGCCGTCAGGGGACTCGGTCCAGGAGCAGACCTGCGCGTCCACGACGGCGGGGTCGAGGCTGGTGAGGTCCCGGCGCACCCGGTCCGACGCCGCCTGCGTGAGGCCGGCATCGGGCGTGCGGTCGAGGTCGCCGTCGTGCAGGTCTCGGAGCGGGTGGTCCAGCCCGACCTTGTAGCCCAGTCCCGGCGTCGGCATGGCGTACATCGCCGGCTGGTCCGACGTCGGGCCGTCGTACAGGCACGGCATGGCGGCGTCGCCCGGCCCGCCGACGTGGACGACCTGCTCCAGCACCGGTCGCAGCGCGAGGTCGACCCCCACCCGTGCGAGCAGCGGCCGCGCTCCGGGGCCGGGCGCGAGCACGAGCCGATCGGCCACGAGCCGCTCGCCGTCCTGCATCACCACCGTCACCACAGAGGCATCCACCTCGAGGTCGACGACCTCACGGCCGGTCAGACAGGTGCCGCCGGCAGCGTCGAAGAGCTGCGCCTGCGCCGCCAGCGACGCGGCCGCGAGGACCGGTCCGGCGTCGCCCTGCCAGACCCCCGCCCGGCCGTCCGGCCGGAGCCCGGGGAAGAGCCGCCCGACCTCGGTCGGCTCCACCAGCTCGTGGTCGACGGCTTCGGCCGCCAGGGCGGCGACCACCGCCGCGAGCGAGGTGTCGTCGCGCCAGAGCAGGCCGCGGCGCAGGAAGACCTCCCGGCCCGACCTGGCGGCGAGCCGCTCCATCGCCGCCACGCCCCGCCGGGCCAGCCGGACCCGCACCGCATCGGGATGGCTGAGCCGCCACAGCCGGGTCGGCCCGGGCGAGGACGACAGCAGGTTGCCCGCGCCGTACCGGTCCACGAGTACGACGTCGTGGCCCCGGTCGGCGAGCTCGGCTGCCGCGGGGAGCCCCCAGGCACCGGCCCCGACCACGATGCAGCGCACGTCACCACGCTAGTCAGGCAGGGGATGCACCCTCGATCGCGAATGTTTCGCCCGTGCGTCTGCTGCTGTCCTCCGTCTGTGCCACCGCCCTCGTCCTGACCGGGGCGGTCCCGGCCATGGCCGCTGCCCCGGCCGTCGTCACGGACGCGACCGGCTACGTCGATCCCCTCATCGGCAGCGGCGGAGACGGGTTCACCGTGCCCGGCGCGGCCACGCCGTTCGGCCTGACCCAGGTCTCACCCGACACCATCAACCCGCTCGCCTACACCGGCTACAAGTACGAGGACGCCGCCATCCGTGGCTTCTCGATGCTCCACATCAATGCGGCCGGCGTCCCGATCGCGGCCGACCTGCCCTTCCTCCCGGTGACCACACCCGTGACGGACCCGTCCGACCCGACTCGCTTCGCCGTCCCCTTCAGCCACGCCGGGGAGCACGCTGCCGCGGGCGCCTATGACGTCCAGCTCGGCAACGGCGTCGCGGTCTCGCTCGCAGCGACACCCCACGGCGGCCTCGAGAGCTACACGCCGGCCCCGGGCACCACCGTCACGGTGCTGGCCGACATCGGCAGAAACGCCGCGGGCCTCAACGAGTCGACCGTCAGCATCCCGGCAGCCGACCGGCTGGAGGGCTCATCGCTCGTCCACTGGCGCGGCGGCGACTACACGGCTTTCTTCTCCGCCCGCTTCTCGCAGCCGGCGGCGACGACGCAGACGTTCGTCGGCTCCGCGGTCTCGCCCGCCTCGACGGCGCACGGCACCGGCGCCGGGGCGATACTGACGTTCGCCACGGGCCAGCCGGTCACCGTGAAGGTCGGCGTCTCCCTCGTCGACCTCGACGGAGCCCGCAGCAACCTGGCCGCCGAGATCCCGGCGTACGACGTCGCGGGGGCTCAGTCCGCGGCCCGCACCTCCTGGCGGCGCGAGCTGTCGCGCATCCGCATCGGCGGCGGCTCCAACGCCGACCTGCGCACCTTCTACACGTCGCTCTACCGCGCGTTCCTCAACCCCGACGTCGACAGCGACGTCGACGGCCGCTACGCCGGAGCCGACGGGCAGATCCACCACAGCGACCGGCTGCACTACGAGAACTACTCGCTCTGGGACACCATCCGCGGCGAGAACGCACTGCTGGCGACCCTGGTCCCCGATCGCTACCGCGACATGGTCGCGTCGCTGTCGACGTACGCCACGGAGAGCGGCCAGCTGCCGAGGTGGTCCTTCCACGACACGCACCCCGACTACATGAACGGCGACCCGGCGATCGCCACCGTCGCGGAGGCTGTCTGCCGCGGCATCGCCGACGACCCGGAGACGCTGTACCAGCAGGCCCGCCACCTCGCCTTCGACCAGCGGTCGCAGGCAGACCAGGCGCGCGGGTGGTCGGGCGGCGACGCGGCCGGGACCCTCGAGAACGCCGACGCCGACTTCGCGCTCGCCCTGATGGCGCGCAAGCTCGGGCACACCGACGATGCGACCGTCCTCACCGCGCGCTCCCAGAGCTGGAAGAACCTCTACCACGCAGGGTTCCTGCAGCCGCGCAACGCCGATGGCAGCTGGCCGGCCAGCTACGACCCGATGTCCGGCACGGGCTACCGCGAGGGCACCGGCTGGCAGTACCTCTGGCTCGCTCCGCACGACATGGGCGGCCTGCAGGCGGCGTACGACGGCGACGGCTCGGGCTATGCGAGCCGGCTCGACCACTTCTTCTCCGTGCCGGTCACCGACGGCGTCCCCGGCATTCCCGTGGTTCCGCAGGTGCAGTCGGGGGAGACCGGCTTCGGCACCAACTACTACGGCGACCAGTACGTCCCTGGCAACGAGCACGACCTCGAGGCGCCGTACGCCTACGACTGGAGCGACCGGCCCTCGACGGGGCAGGGCGTCCTGTCGAGCGAGCGCTCGCTGTTCAACGACACCCCTTACGGCCTGCCGGGAAACGACGACCTCGGCTCGATGGCGGGCTGGTACGTATGGGCAGCGCTGGGCATCTACCCGCCCGCTGCCGGGGCGCCGATGTTCGTCGTCGGCACGCCGCTGTTCCCGCGCGCCGAGATCGACCTCGGCGGCGCTGCCCCCTTCGTCATCGACGCGCCGAGTGCGTCGGCGCAGGCGCCGTACATCAGCGCTGCGACCCTGGATGGTCAGCCACTGACCCGCACCTGGATGGGCGCCGAGGCGCTGCACCCCGGTGGGCAGCTGCACTTCGACATGGGCTCGACCGCGAGCGCGTGGGGGGCTGGCGCCGCGGCCCACCCGCCGTCGGTCTCCAGCGCCGGTCTCAGCCCGTTCGGCTGCGAGGCGGCTGCTGCGCCAGGCCCTGACGTGCCCGAGTTCCCGGCCGCGCCGATCGCGCTCATCGCGGCTGCCCTGTTGCTCGGCACCGCGGCAGTCCGCCGCGCGAGGTAGCGCGAGAGCTCAGTCGAGCTCGGGCATCGGCACCGGCTGAGGACGGGGCTTGCAGGTGCCGCACTGCAAGGCATCCTCGACGACCAGCGCCTCCGTGCGGCCGCGGGCTTCGCTGCGGTGCACCTCGAGGACGAACGGACCGAACCGCGCGTGGTCCTCGCACACCCCGCGCCCGCAGAACGCGCACGCCCCTCGCGAGGCCTTCGCACAGAACCAGCAGGTCACGACGGCGACCCTCTCACGCCACGGTCACCGACAACGTGACGCGGCGCAGGATCGCCCCGTCGTTCGACGTGACCACTGCGTCGACCGCGTAGGTGCCTGACGCCGGTGACCCTCCGACGGTCACCTTCACGCCGCTGCTGCCACCGGCGGCGAGAACGGCGCCGCCAGGCGACGGCGAGCAGCTCATTTTGGCCGGCACGTTGTCGCAGGAGAAGCTCACGCCGCCGCTGAAGCCGTTCTGCGACGTCACGGTGCAGCTGGTGGTCGCGGACCCGCCCGGCTTGAACGACAGCGAGGTCGGCGAGCACGACCAGCCCAGGTCAGCGGGGGGCGGCGGTGGCGGGGGCGGTGGTGGCGGTGGGGGAGACGGCGAGGGGGACGGCGACGGCGCCGGGTCCGGCGACGGGCTGGGTGAGGCCCCCGCGGTCGGGCTCGATGTCGGGCCGGAGGTCGGCGCCGGACTGGGCCCAGTGCTCGGCCTAGTGCTCGGCGGGCTCGTGACCCCGGCGCTTGGCGTCGAGCCGGGCGGGACCGCGGTGGCGGGAGCTCCCGTCAGCGGCGCGCCCGGAGCGGCTGTGACCGTCCCGGTCGGAACGGCCGGGGACCCGCCTGTGGTCGCGGTGCCTGCGGTCGGGCCACCGGATGCGTGCGACGAGCGCGGCGTCGCACCGGCGGGCAGGGGACTGCCGGTGGTCCGCGACGGCGGTGGTGCAGCGACCGGGCTCTCGGCGGCATCGGCCCCGACCAGGCCCCGGCAGTCCACCCGCCGGTGCGAGGAGACGGTGCCCTCGACGGTGACGTCCCCGGACGCGACGTCGACACGCTGGGTCGTCATGCCGAACGCCGCGGGGCTGCCGGCGGCCGTGACGAGGAGTCGCGGCGACAGGACGCGCAGCGCGAGCGGACGGAAGTCGCGCGACCGCGAGTCGGTGCTCGCGAGAAGTGCACCCCGGTCGAGCCGCAGTGATCCCGCCGGGCGCCAGTGACGGAGCCCGGTACGACGGCGGCTGACCTCGAGCACCGTCGCCCGGCTGCCGCCGCAGAGCACCTGCTCCGCACCTCCGGCGTAGACCAGCTGCACGGTCGAGCGGCGGTTGACCTGGACGCGATCGCTGCTCCCGAGGGCGATCCGCGCCCCGCGCCGCAGGTGGTGCACCGACCCGTCGAGCGCGAACTGCGCCGACCCGCGGGTCACGACAGCGGTGACCCGGTCGCCGCGCACCTCGGCCCACGAGGTGGCGTCGGTGAGGGCCGCCGCGATCGACAGCAGGGCCAGGATGAGGAGGAGCACGAGGAGCCGCCGGGTCCGCCGCCACAGGCGGTCGTCCGCCTCGTCGTCTCCGGCCGGCGTCTCGGTGGGCGGTGGTGACACGGGCGGGTGACCACCGCCACCGTGCACGCCGACCGGGAGCGCTGCCCCGGGGGTCGCGTCGGCTGCCGCGCCGAGGGCGCCGAAGTCCGCGAGCCGCCAGAGCGTCGACTGCGTGCGCGTCGTGGCGCGCACCGGTTCCTCGTCGCTGACCGCCTGGATGACGTCGCCGGCTCGGCGCTCACCCGCCTCGGCGACGAGAACGCCCGTCCCTACGAGCACGGCGTGCTCCGTGCCCTTGACCGTGACGACCTTTCCGGGCTCGACGGTCACGCAGGTCATCCGAGACATCAGCTCCAGCCGGCTCGCCGGGGAGAGCGCGCGGAGAAGCGCTGACGCGTCGAGCGCCGCCTCGGCGGCGTTCAGGTCGACCCCCGGCGGCGTCAGCAGCTCACCGGCGGTCGAGCGGAACGCTGCGGCCGGGATCGCGAGAAGCCGCGCGTCCGAGGTGGTTCGCCACTCGAGGGAGGTCGCGCGTCCGGCCAGGACGTCGGCCGCACCGAGCAGCTCGCCCGTCCCGGCCCGGACGCGCACGGTGGCGGGTGGGTCGGTCGGGCGTCGCGCCTCCGCGTCGCCGACCGTGAGCACCAGAACAGACGACGGGACGACGCCGGCGGCGAGCAGCGTGCGTCCGGCGGATACCGACGACCACGAGGCGGACGACGCAAGAACGTCGAGTGCCTGCGGCGGCAGGACACCGAGCGGGGATGCGCGGAGCGCGTCGAGCCGTGCACCGACGCGGCGGCTGGACTCGTGCAGTGCCCGCCGCCGCTGCCACCGTCGCGCCAGCGCGTGGGTGATCGCCCAGAAGACAGGGGCGAACAGCCCGGCGACGAACGCCACGACGAGCAGGCGACCCCCCGCCCCGGTGTACCAGAGGCCGGCGATGAGGCCACGGACCCGGTCGCGCCAGATCCGCGTCGAGATGCAGAAGAAGATGACCGTCCAGAGGGCTGCCGCGACGCCGTACGCCGCGACGTACCGGCCCTCCCGGTCAAGCCTCGACCAGCCGAGCCGGCGGGTGCGCACCGTGCTGACGAGGAAGCCGATCCCACGGGCGCGCAGGTTGGGGATCTCCAGTGCGTCCATGGCGAGGTAGTAGCCGTCGAGCGCCATCAGCGGGTTGAGGTTGAACAGCGCGTTGAGGTACCACGCGAAGGCGAGCTTGAACGCCAGCGGCGCCAGACCGGGGGAGATGTAGGCGGCGATCTGGGCTGCGCCGGCGAGCGTGAGCGCCGATGCCGGCCCTGCGGCCGTGGCGATGAGCCGGTGGCGTCGGCTGGCCATCCAGATGTCGGTGGTGTCGACGAACGCCGACGGGATCCCGAAGTAGAGCAGTACGCCGACCGCGGGGACCCGGCGCCCTGCGTGCTTCGTGGCAAGAGCGTGTCCGAGCTCGTGCGCAAGGAGGGCCGCGGCGTTGAGGGCGAGCAGGATCAAGCCGCCGGTCGCGTAGGACCCGGAGTGGAGGAAGAGCGAGTCGGACCCCGCCGTCCAGGTGCGCAGGAACAGGCCGCCGCCGACGACCGCGACGACGGCTGCGGTGACCGCCGCGACCGGGGTGAACAGCAGGCGCCCACCGGCCCGGTAGAGCAGGCCGATGGTGCTGTCGACGTCGCCGAGAACCATCCGGCGGCCGCGCGCGGCGTCGAGCAACCGCTTGCCGAGTCGCCTTCGTCTGGTGCCGGAGCGGATCCGCCGCACACCCGCGAAGGCGTCGACCGGCAGCTCGTCCAGCATCCGGTTGGCGGCGAGGTCGGCCACGACCCGGCGCACCCGGTCCGGCGCGAGGACGCCCGTCGCTCGCGCGAGGCTCCCGACGAGGGACGCCACCGTGTGCGTCCCGTCCATCTCCTGAGCGAGCTCCCACTCCTCCGGTGCGAGCCGGACGTAGGAGCCCTCCCGGTCGGGGGACCGGAGCATCACGTAGGGCTGGCCGCGCACGGTGAGGTGAGCGACGGACTCGATGCCGGCGCGCAGGTGCGGCGTGGCCTTCGCGACGTTCAGCCGGGTGGCGACGTACTCCCAGAGGTCGGGGTCGTCAGGTGCGAGAGGCGTGCCGACCGCGCGTCCGGAGAGGACCTGCCAGAGGTCGGTGCGGACCGGCGCGGTATCGACCACGGCTCACGCTTTGAGGTCGTCGCGGCTGAGGCTGACGACGCCGGTGCCCTGGCCGTCCAAGGTCCACCATCGCCCCCTGGTGCCCACCAGGGCGTCGACCCCGGCCTGGTTGGACACGCCCACCTCCAGGAAGAGAACGCCGTTGTCAGCCAGGTGCAGGGCGGACTCGTCCAGTGCGATGCGGATGAGGTCGAGACCGTCATCGGGTCGGTAGACGGCGGCCTGCGGCTCGGCATCGATCTCCCGGTTGGTCCTGCCGATCCTGTCCGCCGGGACGTAGGGCAGGTTGGCGACGATCAGGTCGTAGCGCGCCGTGGGGTCGACGCCGGCGTACATGTCGCTCACGGCCGTGCGGGCCCGGTCGGCGACGTTGTGCCGGGCGATGTTGGTCGCTGTCACCTCGACGGCCAGGGCATCGACGTCCACGAGGTCCACCAGTGCCTGCGGCACCCGGATCGCGATGGAGATGCCGAGGGCACCGGTGCCGCACCCGAGCTCGAGGGCACGCGGTGGTGTCGACCACCTGATCACCGGCAGCACGTCGTCCAGCAGCAGCCCGAGGGCGCTGCGCGGGATGAACACACCGGGACGCACGGTGAACCGGCGGCCGGCGAAGAACGCCTCGCCGAGCAGGTAGGGGACGGGGGTCGGCCCGCTGACGCGGCGGTCGAGCAGGTCCAGCACGGCTGCCCGCTCGACCGGGGTCACGACCGCGTCCAGGTACGTGTCGCTGTGGTCGGAGATCGCGAGCGTCTCGAAGACGATGGCCCTGGCGTCCTTGCGCGGGGTCCCCATCGAGTTGAACCCGGTGAGGCCCGCGCGCGTGATGACCGTCTCGCAGACGCGCACGAGGTCACGGACGCGCGTCAGGCCAGGAGCGCTCCTCGCCGACTCCAGTACGTCGGACCAGCCGGGCGTGGGGGAGCCCTCGTCATCGCGAGAGGTGACGCCGCCGGACTCAGCCGTCACGCGTCCTCAACGGTGAGGAAGTCGTCAGCGTTGGTGTCGCCCGCCTTCATCTGGCCGATGTCGATTCCCTTGGCGCCGTCGCCCGTCGGCGGCTGCAGGAGTCCGATGAGCTCGGCGGGGCTGCCGTCTCCGTTGACCGAGGTGCCGCCCGCCTTCAGCGACGGCATGTCGAGCTTGCGCGGGGCAGCACCGGCCTCCGGTGCGAGATTGCCGTCGGCGGCACCGGACGAGGCGCTGGCGTCGTTCATCTTGATGGCGAGCGAGTCGCGCCGGGCCGGACTGACCTTCTGGATCTCGTCCGGCGGGGCGTCGGTCGCGCCGGTTCGGGCCTCGCCGTACTTGAAGTGGATCGCGTTGAGGTCGCCGTTGACGTCCGTGGGAGAGGCGGGCGCGAGGTTGCCGGTGATGGTGTCGACGCCGGGCGCGATCTTCAGGCCCTTGATGTCCCCGATCGCGGCGCCGTGTCCTTTCACGTCACCGGGAGCCGTCTTCCAGACGTCGGCCGCTCCGCCCAAGGGAGCCGGGGGCTGCTTCTCGAGGCTGATGGCCGGGCTCGTGTTGCCCAGGACGTCGGCGGGAGCATTACCCGAGATGTCTGTCGGACCGTTGCCGGTTACGTCTGCCGGAGCGAAGAAGTCCACCGCGGCCTGCGACGGGTCGTTGCCACCGCCCGGCGGCGCGTAGGCGAAGAACTGCGCCGGGTCCGAGCCTCCCTTACCGCCCTTGAGAGCCTCGCTCGCTCCGCCGCCGCCTCCGCCGGTGAGGGAGGCCAGCAGGCCGACGACCGCGCTCTTGGAGGTCCGCTGCTCGACCCCGTGCTGCTGGCCCTCGCTGTCGTCGAGCGAGCTCGCGAGGAGCTGCAGGTCGTCGGTGCTCAGGTCGTAGGCCGCCAGCGCGGCCGCCGGGTCGCTGCCGAGCCGGTCGCGGAAGGCCGCATCCGTGACCAGGCGTTCGAGGACTTCGTCGATGTCGGCCATGAAGGGCCCCCCTGCTCGAAGAGCGGCCACCGTACTCGCGGCGCTTCCCGTTCGGAGGGCTTTGACCAAGCTCGGCGGGGGGCCGACGCGTTCATCGGTGCGGAAACGGTTCTTTCTGTACCGTGCCGTGACGACGTGACCAGGAGCTGGGTGGCAGTGAGCAACGCCCGACGTGCTGCGTGCGTGCTCGCGATCGGGGTTCTCCTGGCGGCGTGCCAGAGCAACCCGGCGAGCACCGCCGGGTCCGCCGCGATCCCGACACCGCCGCCGCTGTCGCGACCGGCCGCGAAGCCGGCCGGTGCGCTGCTCTACGCCGCTGCCGGCGGGGACGGCGACTCCTGGAAGGACACGCAGGGGGTGGAGTACCGGCTCGGACTGGTCAACACCCCGGAGCTGTCCGAGTGCTACGGGCAGACCGCGAGCGCCAAGCGCAAGCAGCTGACGGCCGCGGGTTTCCGTGCCCAGTCCTACACGGTCGATCGGTACGGCCGGCGCGTGTCCGTGGTGACCCTGGCCGATGGGCGCGACCTCAACGTGTGGCTGGCCCGGCACGGCTACGCCAACGACAAGTACCTCGCGCAATTCCGTCACGAGAACCCGTCCCTGGCTGCGCAGCTCGACCCGGCCTTCGCCGCTGCGAAGCGGGAGCACGCGGGGCTCTGGGGCGCCTGTACGACGACGCACGCGCAGGGCTTGGCGACCCCGACGCGTCAGTCGGCTCGCGGTGAGGCGATGCCGAGCACCGGCATGCATGGA
Organism: Frankiales bacterium; assembly: GCA_025465135.1. Taxonomy (GTDB): domain Bacteria; phylum Actinomycetota; class Actinomycetes; order Mycobacteriales; family SCTD01; genus RYN-124. Next base: position 14,483 of record JAODNA010000066.1, read on the forward strand.
TCGAGGCCCGCGAACGTGATGTCGTCACGGCGCCGCATCACCCACGCGGCGCGCTCCAACACGTAGCGGAGGTGCCGCACGGCCGTGCCCTCCCGGTCGTCGACTTCCCAGCCGTTGTCCTGGTACCCGAGCGAGGTCGTCACACCGATCGAGCGCGTGTTGTCGGCGAAGGCCGAGGTCACGGCCCGCTCCGCCCCCAGCCCCTCGAACGCGAGGTGCAGGACAGCGGCCCGCATCTCCTTGCCGATTCCCTTCCCCTGCACCGGCTTCGCGAGCCACGACCCGGTTCCCACGGTGCCCGTCACGGCGAAGGCCTTGGCTCCGAGGGCCTGGATGCCCACGAGCTCGTCGCCGTCGTACACCGCGAACGGGATGTCCCACGACTCGGGCTGAAGTTCTGCCCGCATCCGCCAGTAGTGCTGCATGCCCTGCCGTTGCAGGTAGGGCGGTTCGAAGCGCGTCCACGGGACGGAGAACGGCATGTAGCCCGGGTCGTGCACGCCTGCAGAGGCGGCGAGGTCCATCAGTGCCGCCGCGCGGTGGTCGTCGGGGTAGCGCAGGGTCAGTCGTGGCGTCTGGATGACGAGGTCGAAGAACGGCCAGTGCGCGGACGGGTTGGACATGTCACATGCTCCCGCGACTGACGCGCGTCGTCATCTCGTTTCTGCGTGTCAGACCTCAGGCCGCGGCGGTCGCCAGTGCCGAGCTCTGCACGTCGTACGCCGGCTCGTCGCTCTGCAGGTCGCGCCTGCGCTCCGGGCGGATCAGCGAGACGACCACGAGGGCGGCGAGCACGAGGATGCCGACGCTGATGGTGAAGGCGCTGGTGAAGCCGTGCACGACGGCAGCGTGCGAGATGCCTCCGTGGGCGCGGGCGTAGGACGCCGTCGAGCTCGTGGCGATCGTGTTGAGGAAGGCGACCCCGAGCGACCCACCCATCTGCTGCATGGTGTTGACGAGTGCGCTCGCCGCGCCGGCGTCGTGGTTGGGGACGCCGAGCAGGGCGGTCGACGACAGCGGCACGAAGACATGGCCCATGCCGAGGCTGATGAGCACCATCGCCGGAACCACGTGCAGGAGGTACGACGAGTCAGCTGGCAGCTGGGTGAGCCAGAGCATCCCCAGTCCGGCCAGTGAGAAGCCGGCAGTGGCGAGCACCCGCGGGCCGAAGCGCGGCAGGGTGCGCGACGCGATGGTCGACGAGGTGATGATCCCGATCGGGAAGGGCAGGAACGCGACGCCCGCCTTGAGCGCGGAGTAGCCGAGGACGCCCTGGAAGTAGTAGGTCAGGAACAGGAAGACCGAGAACATCGCCAGCGTCCCGAGGAAGAACGCGAGGTAGGACCCGCCGCGGTTGCGGTCGAGGATGACGCGGAGCGGCAGCATCGGGTTCTTCGCCCGCCGCTCCCACGCCACGAAGGTGAGCAGGATGGTCACCGCGACCGCGAGCAGGCCGATGGTCAGCCCCGAGACCCAGCCGTGCACCGAGGCCTCCGTGAACCCGTAGACGAGCAGTGCCAGTCCGCTCGTCGCCAGGATCGCGCCGGGCAGGTCGAAGTGGCGGTTGCCCTCGGCGCGGCTCTCCTTCAGCAGCGGCAGCGAGGCCGCCGCGACGATCAGTGCGATCGGGGTGTTGACGAGCAGCGTCCAGCGCCACGAGAGGTACTCGGTCAGCGCACCGCCGGCGATGAGCCCGATGGCCGCGCCCGTGCCGGAGATCGCGCCGTACACGGCGAACGCCTTGGCCCGCTCGTGCGCCTCGGTGAAGGTCGTCGTGATGAGGGACAGCACGGCCGGTGCGAGCAGTGCTGCGAACACGCCCTGCAGAGCGCGGGCGCCGAAGAGCCAGCCCGCCGACTGGGCGAACCCGCCGAGCGCGGAGGCGGCCGCGAAGCCGAGCAGCCCCGTGAGGAAGGTGCGCTTGCGGCCCATGTAGTCGGCGACCCGGCCGCCGAGCAGCAGGAGGCCGCCGAAGGTCAGGGTGTACGACGTCAGGGCCCACTGGCGGTTGGCGTCGCTGATGTGGAGCGCGGCCTGCGCGTGCGGCAGGGCGATGTTCACGATGGAGGCGTCGAGCACGATCATCAGCTGGGCGACGCCGATGACGGCGAGGGCCAGCCACCGCCGGTCGCGAACGGGTGGGGTCGCCTGGGGGGCGAGGGTGGTCGAGGACATCTGCTTCTCCTTGCTTGCCGTCAGAGGGCGGGGCGCTTACGCTGGTGTCCGAAGCGGATGCCGCCTCCGGATACAGTAGCGGAGGCACCCTCCGTTTTGTCAAGGTGATGAGCGACACGGATCTGCCGAGGTCCGGGAGGAGCAGCGGGAATGGCGCGAGCGCAGCGTGCGGACGCGTGCCGTAACCGCGACCGGCTGCTCGAGGTCGCCTCCGACGCCTTCGCCGCGCGCGGCGTCGACGCCTCGCTGGAGTGGATCGCCAAGGAGGCGGGCGTCGGTATCGGGACGCTCTACCGGCACTTCCCGAGCCGCGACGCCCTGGTCGAGGCGGTCTACCGCCACAACGTCGAGCTGCTCTGTGACGGCGCCGACGAGCTGCGCGCATCCCTCCCGCCCGATGAGGCGCTGGCCGAGTGGATGCAGCGCTTCGTGAGCTACGTCGCGAGCAAGAAGGGCCTGGCGACCTACCTGAAGTCCGTGGTCTCGGCCGACTCCGACCTGTTCGCGTCGACGCAGGGGCGCGTGCGGGACACCATCGGCGTGCTCGTTGACGCCGCGGCCGAGGCCGGCAGCATCCGTCCCCGCATCGACGGGATGGACCTGCTGCGCGCGCTGAGCGGCGTCTGCATGATGACCGACCAGCCCGGCGGTCCGGAGCAGGGCAAGACCGTCGCGTCGCTGCTGATGGACGGTCTGCGCTACGGCGCCGAGGCACCCACCCCCGTCCCGAGCTAGCGGGCCGGTCCGATGCTCGACACCGTCGGCCGGAGCCTGGCCGAGGGCTTCTGGATGTTCTACGACACGTTCTGGGCGCTGGTGCTCGGCTTCGGGCTCTCCGGCGTCGTACAGGCCTTCGTCTCGAAGGGCGAGATGCAGCGCGCCCTCGGTGACCACCGGCCGGCAACGGTCGCCAGGTCCAGCTTCTTCGGCATGGTGAGCTCGTCGTGCTCGTACGCCGCCAGCGCGCTGGCGAAGTCGCTGTTCGCGCGGGGCGCCGACTTCACCAGCGCGATGGTCTTCATGTTCGCCTCGACCAACCTGGTGGTGGAGCTCGGGATCGTGCTCTGGCTGCTCATCGGCTGGCAGTTCGCCGTCGCCGAGTTCGTCGGCGGGGCGGTCATGATCGCGCTGCTCGCGGTGGTGCTGCCGCGCGTCGTGGATGTGGCGGAGCTGGATGCCGCGCGGCTCCGCGTGAACGCAGGGGTTGGCGGCGGCGGTCATGAAGGGCACGGCGCGATGGCAGAGCACGAGGCCGTTCCGTGGCGCCGACGCATCCGCTCCACAGCCGGCTGGTCCGACGCTGCCGGCTACACGATCAGCGACGTGACCATGCTCCGCAAGGAGATCGTCATCGGCTTCGCGGTCGCGGGCTTCGCGGCGATGGCGGTGCCGGTGCGGGTCTGGCAGGCGCTGTTCCTGACCGGCCACGGGTTCTGGTCGGCGCTCGAGAACGTCATCGTGGGTCCCGTCCTGGCGTTCATCAGCTTCGTCTGCTCGATCGGCAACGTGCCGCTCGCGGCGGCGCTGTGGAAGGGCGGCATCAGCTTCGGCGGCGTGATCGCGTTCGTGTTCGCCGACCTCCTCGCGCTCCCTCTCGTGCTGATCTACCGCAAGTTCTTCGGCACCCGGCTCGCGGTGAAGCTCAGCCTCGTCTTCTGGGCCGTGATGAGCACCGCCGGTCTCATCACCGAGGGCATCTTCCAGCTCGCCGGCCTCGTGCCCGCCGTGCGTCGCGGCGACATAGCCACCGTGCACTTCGGCCTGAACTACACGACCGTCCTCGACGCGCTCGGCGTCGCTGCGTTCGCCTCCCTGTACTGGCTCTACCGCAACGCGGACCGCTTCGGCGGCGGCCGGGGCTATGCCAAGGACGTGGTTTGCGCGATGCAGGTGCGGACATCCGACGCACCTGCCCGCGTGCACCACGCCGGTTCGCCGTACTACTTCTGCTCCGACAGGTGCCTGGAGCGGTTCCAGGCAGATCCCGACCGGTACGCCGGCGGCGACGC
>JAODNA010000094.1 GCA_025465135.1 Frankiales bacterium
GGCCGGACTAGGTGCCCAGTGCGGCGAGCGCCTCGCCGTCGACGCGCCAGACGGTCCAGTCGTCCTCGGGTCGCGCACCCAGCGAGCGGTAGAAGCCCTGGGCGTCGACGTTCCAGTCGAGCACCCACCACTCGAAGCGTGCGTAGCCGCGCTCGAGGCACACCCGCGCCAGCTGCGCGAGCAGCGCCTTGCCGAAGCCGTGCCCGCGCGCGGCGGGACGGACGAACAGATCCTCCAGCCACAGGCCGGGCCGGCCCTTCCACGTCGAGAAGGTGACGTACCAGAGAGCGAACCCGACGACGTCGCCGTCGAGCTCGGCGACGTGGCACGAGGCGGTCGGAGCCGAGCCGAACAGCGCCGCCGCGAGCATGGCCTCGGTGGCCTCCACGGCGTCGGGCTCGCGCTCGTAGACCGCGAGCTCGTGCACCAGCTCCAGGATCACCGGCACGTCCGCCGGCCGGGCCACGCGGATCATGCGTTCCAGGTCTGGACGACCGGCAGCTCGTGCTCGTGGCCGAGGACGCTGACGGATGCGGGCGAGAGCGCGAAGAGCCGCCCGTCGACCGCGGGGAGGCCGAGCCAGACCGCGGTCAGGATGCGCAGCGCGTGGCCGTGCCCCACCAGGCAGACGTCGCCGGCCTCGAGCGCGGGGGCGACCAGCTCGAGCAGCTGCTCGGCGCGATGACCGACGTCGTCAGGCGTCTCCGGTAGGCCGTCATCGGTCCAGATGCTCCAGCCGCCGCGCTCGCGGTTGAGCTCCTTCGTCGTACGGCCCTCGGCATGCCCGTAGTCCCACTCGAGCAGCAGGCGCTCCTCGACGGCGTCGAGCCCGGCGAGCTCTGCGGTCTTGCGCGCGCGGACGAGCGGCGAGGTCAGGGCAAGGGACCAGGGCCGGTCCAGCCGGCGCCGCAAGCCGCGGGCCTGCTCCTCGCCGTGCGGGGTCAGCGGCACGTCGGTCCGACCTGTGTGCTGCCCCGTCCTCGACCACGGAGTCTCGCCGTGCCGCACCAACCAGAGCTCGCCCACGACGGGAGATCAGGCCTTCTTGGTCTCCCAGAAGATGCGGTCGATCTCCTTGACGTTGTCGAGCAGCTTCTGCCCGTCGGCCGGGTCCATGGACTGCTTCGCCCCGGTGCCGCTGGCCTGCTTGATGGTGTCGTTGAACAGGGTGTGCAGCTCGGGGTACTTCTCGAAGTGCGGCGCCTTGAAGTAGTCGTGCCACAGCACCGCGAGGTGGTGCTTGACCAGCTCCGCGCGCTGCTCCTTGATGAGGACGGCTCGCTGACGGAAGACCGGGTCCTCGTTGCCCTGGTACTTCTCCTGGATCGCCTTCACCGACTCCGCCTCGATGCGCGCCTGGGCGGGGTCGTAGACCCCGCAGGGCAGGTCGCAGTGCGCGGAGACGACGGTCTTGGGGCTGAACCGCATGATGGGTTCCTTCCGGTCGGTTCGTTCTCTCGACCCTAGTGCGAGGCGGTACGGCGTGCGCATCGGGACTGTGCTGGTGAGCGGTCCGTCGATGGTTCCGGCCCTGCGGCACGGCGACTGCCTGCTGGTTCGGCGGGGGGCGGCCGTCCGGCCCGGTGACCTGGTGGTCGCGCGGTTCCGCGAACGCCCGGACCTGCTCGTCGTGAAGCGTGCCGTTGAGCCCCAGGACGGCGGCTGGCTGCTCTCGTCGGACAACCCCTTCGCGGAGGGGCCGGGGGGCGTCGCCGACGTCGAGGCGCGCGTCGTGCTGCGCTACTGGCCGGTACGCAGGCTCTCGTAGAAGGCCACGCAGTCGTCGTACGACGGCAGCAGGCCCTGGTCCTCGGCTTCGGCGAGAGTGGGCGCGCCGGCGTCCTTGTCGGACAGCAGCGGCTCGAGGCCGTCAGGCAGGGGCAGGTCGAGCGCCGGGTCCAGCGGGGAGATGCCGCGCTCGCGGGTCGGGGCGTAGGGCTGGGTGACGAGGTAGTTCAGGTTGACGTCGTCCGTCAGCGCGATGACCGCGTGGCCGAGCCCTTCCGCGACGTAGACCGCCTTGCGGTCGACGTCGTCCAACCGGACAGCCTCGACGACGCCGAAGGTCGGCGATCCGACGCGGATGTCGACGACGATGTCGAGCGCTGCTCCCCGGGTCACGTAGACGTACTTCGCCTGGCTCGGTGGCACGTCGGCGTAGTGGACCCCCCGCAGCGTGCCTCGGCTGCTCGTGGAGTGGTTGACCTGCCGGAGGACGAACGGGTGCCCGATCGTCTCCTCGACCACGCCGGCCTTGAACCACTCGAGGAAGACACCCCTGGGGTCCGGCAGCTGCTTGGGGGTGAAGACCCACGCGCCCGGGATCTTCAGCTCGTCGACCTGCACGTGGCCACCCTAGATGACCACTGCGGTATGACCCGGCTGACCCGTTTTGCGGTCAGCTGCTCCTGTTGCGGCCTCGACCTGTCGAGGTTCCCCGCGTGAGCAGCTACGACTACACCGCCGCGCCGCGGGCCGTGAACGTGCTGCCCTCACGCGTGTCGCGGCGGATCACGCGCCGCGACGGCCTCCTGCCGGTCGTCCTCGTGCTCGAGCTGCTGGTCGGCGTTGCCTTCGGGATCGCCGGCCACGCCGGCGCGTCCGGCGCGTCGAGCGTCCCGGCCAAGCTGACGCTGGCCCCGGTCGCACTCGTCACCGTGGTCCCCTCGGCCGTGCCGGTGGCCACGGTCGTGCCTGCGGCCGGCGTCGGACCGGCCGTCGGGCCGCTGCTGCCGGGCACCGTGCGAGCCGTCGTCACTGCTGCCCCGGCCGCCGTCGTACCCGCGGTTCGCAGGCACGCGGCCCGCAACCCGTTCGGGCCGCTGGCGCGCTAGAGCACCTTGCCGAGGAACGCCTTGGTGCGCTCCTCCTGGGGGTTGTTGATGACGGACTTGGGATCGCCCTTCTCCACGACGACGCCGCCGTCCATGAACACGACGGTGTCGCCGACCTCGCGGGCGAAGCCCATCTCGTGCGTGACCACGACCATCGTCATGCCGTCCTCCGCCAGCCCGCGCATGACGTCGAGGACCTCGCCGACGAGCTCTGGATCGAGGGCACTGGTGGGCTCGTCGAACAGCATCAGCTTCGGCTGCATGGCGAGCGCCCGCGCAATGGCGACCCGCTGCTGCTGACCGCCGGACAGCTGCGCCGGGTAGGCGTCGACCTTGTCGCCCAGACCGACCCGGTCCAGCAGTGCGCGACCGCGGTCGATGGCACCGCTCCTGCTCTCGCGACGGACCCGCAGGGGTGCCTCGACGACGTTGCCGAGGGCCGTCATGTGCGGGAACAGGTTGAAGCGCTGGAACACCATGCCGATCTCGGCCCGTGCCTGCGCCGTCTCGCGCTCCTTCAGCTCGTAGAGCTTGTCGCCCTGCTGGCGGTAGCCGACGAGCTTGCCGTCGACGGACAGGCGACCGGCGTCGACCTTCTCGAGGTGGTTGATGCAGCGCAGGAACGTCGATTTGCCCGACCCGGAGGGACCGAGCAGGCAGCACACCTCACCGCGACCCACCTCGAGATCGATGCCCTTGAGCACCTCGAGCTTGCCGAAGGACTTGTGCACGTTCTCGGCGAGGACCATCGGCTGGTTCATACGCGGGGCCGTCCGCGCAGGTTGAGGATCAGCCGAGACATCGGCGTGGCCGGGAGCTCGCGGGCTGCCCCCCGCGCGAAGCGGCGCTCGAGGTAGTACTGCCCGATGCTGAAGACGCTCGTCAGCACGAGGTACCAGAGCGAGACGGTGAACAGCAGCTCGATCACCTGAAGGTTGCGCGTGTAGACCGAGACAGCTGACAGCAGCAGCTCGCCGTACTGGATCGAGTAGGCGAGGGACGAGGTCTTGAGCATGTTGATGAACTCGTTGCCCGTCGGGGGGATGATGACCCTCATCGCCTGGGGGAGCACCACCCGTCGCAGCGTCTGCCCCTGCGTCATGCCGAGCGCCTGCGAGGCTTCGGTCTGGCCCTCGTCCACCGATGCGATGCCGGCGCGCACGATCTCCGCCATGTAGGCGCCCTCGTTGATGCCGAGGCCGAGCAGAGCCGCGAGGAACGGCGTCATGATGTCGCTCGTCGAGTGGCCGAACATCGTGGGGAACACGAGCGCGAGGTTGTACCAGATCAGCAGCTGCACGAGAACCGGCGTGCCGCGGAACAGCCAGATGTAGAACCACGAGACGGTGCTCGTCACGGGGTTGCGCGAGAGCCGCATCACGGCGAACACCACTCCCAGCGCGATGCCCATGGCCTGCGCCAGGACGCTGATCAGCAGCGTTCGGGCGGCGCCCTGGATGATGTTGCTCGCGGTGAAGAAGTGGCCGGTCGTCCCGTAGTCGATCTTCGCCTGGGAGAACGCGTAGACGATGCCCGCGACGGCGCCGATGACCAGGAGGGCACTGACCCACCGGCCGTAGTGACGGACGGGTACGGCGACGAGCCGCTCCGGCGCCGTCGTGGTCATGCCGCCTGCGTCACTTTCCGCCGTTGACGGTGGCAGTCGTTACCGCTCCCTGCTTGACGTTCCACTTGTCGAGGATCTTGGCGTAGTCGCCGTTGTCGATGATGGCCTGGATCGCCTTCTGGAGCGCGTCCCGGACCTGGCTGTCCTCCTTGCGCACACCGATGCCGTAGGGGCCCGCCTCGATCTGCTCGCCCACGACCTCGAAGTCGTTGCCTCCGCCGGAGGTCTTCGCGTTGTAGGCCGCCACCGGGAAGTCGTTCATGTCGGCGACCGCGCGGCCCTGCTTCACCTGCAGCAGCGCTTCCGTGTCACGGTCGAACTTGAGCACCTTCAGCGGCTTGCCGGCCGTCTTGCACTTGGCCTCCTGCGCCTTGGCGACGTCGTCCTGCGTCGTCCCCCGCTGAAGGGCGATGGTCTTGCCGCAGAAGTCGTCGAGGCCGTTGATCTTCGACGGGTTGCCCTTCTTGACGAGGATCGAGGTGCCGGCGGTGAAGTAGTCGACGAAGTCGATCGACTTCTGCCGCTCAGGTGTGTCGCTCATCGCGGACATGATCAGGTCGATGCGCTTGGAGCGCAGCGAGGTGATCAGGCCGTCGAAGGTGCCGTTCTGCAGGGTGAGCTTGATGCCGAGCTGGTCACCCAGTGCCTTGGCGATGTCGGGGTCGATGCCGATGATCGTCTTGCCGTCCGTGTCGAACGACTCCACCGGCGCGTAGGCGACGTCCGAGCCGACCTTCAGCACGCCCGCATCGCGCACGGACTGGGGCAGCGACGCCGCGAGTGGGGCCCCGGTCGCACCACCGCTCTGGCTGATCGTGGGGTTGTCACCGCTCGAGGAGCCCCCGCAGGCGCTCAGCGTCAGGGCCGCGGTGGCGGCCAGGGCGGGAAGCAGAACGGACCGGAATCGACGCACGTGAGCTCCTCAGACAAGGCGCCCCCCAGGACGCGACTCTGGACATCTTGGCAGGCTCGGCCCGCGGGAACCCGCCCGATACGGGTGTGTAACGATCATCCGGTGCTCGAGGACCTGCCGGTGACGGCCCCCGACCGCGGCAACGACCCGGCGTTCGTCCTGCACCGGGGCGGCAAGATCGAGGTCCGCTCCACGGTTCCGCTGGAGAGCCGCGAGGACCTGTCGCTGGCCTACACGCCTGGCGTTGCCCGGGTGTGCACGGCGATCGCCGAGGACCGCTCGCTCGCCTACGACTACACGTGGAAGTCGCACACGGTCGCGGTGGTCACCGACGGCACCGCGGTGCTGGGGCTCGGCGACATCGGCCCCGAGGCGGCGCTCCCGGTCATGGAGGGCAAGGCGCTGCTCTTCAAGCACTTCGGCAACATCGACGCCGTACCGATCTGCCTGGATGTCACCGACGTCGATGCGCTGGTCGACACGGTCGCCCGGCTCGCGCCGGCCTTCGGCGGCATCAACCTCGAGGACATCAGCGCGCCCCGGTGCTTCGAGATCGAGCGGCGGCTGCAGGCCCGCCTGGACATCCCGGTCTTCCACGACGACCAGCACGGCACCGCGATCGTGGTCCTCGCCGCGTTGAAGAACGCCGCGCGCCTGACCGGCCGCACACTCGGCGACCTCCGCGTCGTGGTCAGTGGCGCAGGCGCCGCCGGGCTGGCCGTCTCACGGATGATCCTCGAAGCCGGCATCGGCGACCTGGCGGTCGCCGACAGCAAGGGCGTCGTCTACACCGGCCGTGACGGGCTCAACAGCGAGAAGTCGCTGTTCGCCGGGATCAGCAACAAGGGCCGGCTGACGGGCACGTTCCTCGAGGCGCTCGTGGGTGCGGACGTCTTCATCGGCCTGTCGTCCGGCACGATCCCGGTGGAGGCCGTACGCACGATGGCGCCGGACTGCATCATCTTCGCGATGGCCAACCCGGAGCCGGAGATCCACCCCGACGTCGCACACGCTGTGGGGGCGCGCGTCGTCGCGACAGGCCGAAGCGACTTCCCGAACCAGATCAACAACGTCCTGGCGTTCCCGGGCGTCTTCAAGGGCGCCCTGTCGGTCCGCGCGTCGCGCATCACCGAGCACATGAAGCTGGCCGCGTCGGACGCGCTCGCGGCAGTGGTCGGCGACGACCTGTCGGAGGACTGCGTGATCCCGAGCGTCTTCGACCCGCGCGTCGCGCCCGCTGTCGCGGAAGCCGTCGCGACGGCCGCCCGCGAGGACGGGGTAGCGCGGCTCTAGGGTCGGCGCATGCTTGCCGTCTCGTGCGTCTCCCAGTCCGCCGACGATCCGCTCAGCGGGTTGGCGGTGGGAGAGCATCCTGACCCTGACGTGCCGGAGGGCTGGGCACGCGTGCACGTCAAGGCTGCGGCGCTCAACCATCACGACCTGTGGTCGCTGAAGGGCGTCGGGCTGCCGGCGGACCGGCTTCCGATGGTGCTCGGCTGCGACGCGGCCGGAGTGACGGACGACGGCCACGAGGTCGTCGTACATGCCGTGATCAGCACGCCCGGCTGGACGGGAGACGAGACGCTCGACCCGCGACGGACGCTCCTTTCCGAGCTGTACGACGGCACGCTGGCCGAGACGGTCGTCGTCCCCAGCCGGAACCTGATCCCCAAGCCGGCCGCCCTGTCGTGGGAAGAGGCCGCCTGCCTTCCGACCGCGTGGCTCACCGCCTATCGGATGCTCTTCACGCAGAGCGGGCTGCGTCCGGGGGACCGGGTGCTCGTGCAGGGTGCCGGCGGCGGCGTGGCGACCGCGGCGATCGTCCTGGCGCGCGCGGCCGGCTACGTCGTCTACGCGACGAGCCGCGACGACGCGAAGCGGGCCAAGGCCCTCGAGCTCGGCGCGCACGAGGTCTTCGAGAGCGGCGCCAGGCTGCCGGAGCGGGTCGACGCGGTCATCGAGACCGTCGGCAAGGCGACGTGGGGGCACTCGATGCGGGCGCTGCGGCCAGGAGGGACGCTCGTCGTGTCGGGGGCAACGAGCGGTGCCGACGCGGGCGCCGACCTGAACCGGCTGTTCTTCCTCCAGCTGCGCGTCATCGGCTCGACGATGGGCACCCGCGACGAGCTGGCGGCGCTGCTGCGGTTCTGCGAGGCCAACGGAGTCCGACCGCTCATCGACGAGACCCTGCCGCTACGGGACGCGGCGCGTGGCTTCGAACGTCTCGCAGCGGGCACGGTGTTCGGCAAGATCGTCCTCACCCTGTAGGAGAGCCGCTGTGGTGCTGCCTGTCCACGACGTGAACCCGACGCGTCGCACGCCGGTGGTGACCTACCTGCTGATCGCGGTCAACGTCGTGGCGTTCCTGATCAGCCCGGTCTCACGCCACCTCGTCGGCGACAGCCAGCAGGCATCCGCCTGCCGGCAGATCGAGTTCTTCGACAAGTACGCCGCCGAGCCGAAGGAGGTGCTGTCCAACCACGCGCAGCCGCAGCGTCGGGTCGTCCTGACCAATGGTGAGGAGCGGTTCGCCTGCCCGGCCCCACGGCCCTTCCACAAGACGCCGTTCCTGTCCGTGCTGACGGCGATGTTCCTGCACGGCGGTTGGCTCCACCTGCTCGGCAACATGCTGTTCCTGTACGTCTTCGGCAACAACGTCGAGGACCGCCTGGGCCGGCTGAGGTACCTGCTCTTCTACGTCTTCTGCGGCTACGCCGCGACCTACGGCTTCTCGCTGTTCCAGTCGAGCTCGACGGAGGCACTCGTCGGGGCGTCGGGGGCGATCGCCGGCGTGCTCGGCGCCTACATCGTGCTGTTCCCGCGCGCGAAGGTGTGGTCCCTGTTGACGTTCTTCTTCTTCCTGCCGGTGCGGCTGCCGGCGTGGCTGGTGCTGGGCTCCTGGTTCGTCCTGCAGTACCTCTACTTCCGCGGCGCGGGGCTCGCGCAGGGCTCCGGGGTCGCCTACGGCGCGCACGTCGTCGGCTTCCTCGTCGGCGCCGCCCTGGTCTGGCGGCTGCGCAACACCGCGCAGCCGCGCGGCCTGCAACCCCGCTGGGGCCCCTACGCGCGACGCTAGCCGCCCTTCGCCGCTGCACACGTCAGCCGACCGCCGGTGGGTGTGCGCGGCGCATGCTCACGTCGCACGCGTGGGACGCGCACACGTCAGCCGACTGCCGGTGGGTGTGCGCGGCGCATGCTCACGTCGCACGCGTGGGACGCGCACACCGATCACCCGGCGTAGGAGAAGTGGGCGTCGTGGCTGCTCGGCGGTTACTCGTCGTCGTCTAGGCGGGCGAGCCACGTGGCCAGCCGTTCGACCGGCACCTCGAACTCCGGGTTGAGGTCGACGAACTCGCGCATCCGCTCGGCCAGCCAGCCGAGGGCGACCGACTCCTCGCCCCGTCGCTGGGCGAGCTCCTCGAGCCCGCGGTCGGTGAAGTACACGGCTAGCGCGCGAAGACGCCCTCGATGAGGGCGGCCTGCTCCGCCTCGTGCACCTTGCTCGACCCGGCCGCGGGCGACGCCGCAGCCTTGCGCGACACGCGCCGCAGCGTCACGTGGTCGGGCAGGTGGTCGGGCAGCAACAGGGCGATGTGCGCCCAGGCCCCCTGGTTGGCCGGCTCCTCCTGAGCCCACACCACGTCGCGGGCGTTGGAGTACGACGACACGACCTCCGCCACCTGCTCGCCCGGCAGCGGGTAGAGCTGCTCGACGCGCACGAGTGCTGTCGATGTGTCGCCTGTCTTGCGGCGCGCGGCGATCAGGTCGTAGTAGACCTTGCCGGCGGTCAGGACGACGCGGGTCACGCCGGCCGGGTCGAGCTGGTCGGGGTCGCGAAGCACCGGCAGGAAGCTGCCCGAGGTGAAGTCGTCGATGGCCGACGCCGCTGCCCGGAGGCGGAGCATCGACTTGGGCGACATGACGATCAGCGGCCGCTTGTGCGACGCCAGGGCCTGCCGGCGGAGCAGGTGGAAGTAGCTGGCCGGGGTGGTCGGCGCCGCGACGGTCATGTTGTCCTCGGCGCACAGCTGCAGGTAGCGCTCGAGCCGCGCCGAGGAGTGGTCCGGACCCTGGCCCTCGTAGCCGTGCGGCAGGAGCAGAGTCACACCGGAGCGCTGACCCCACTTGGCCTCGCCGCTGGCGATGAACTCGTCCACGATCGTCATCGCACCGTTGGTGAAGTCGCCGAACTGCGCCTCCCAGAGGACGAGAGCCTCCGGTCGCGCGACGGCGTAGCCGTACTCGAACCCCATCGCGGCGTACTCGCTGAGCAACGAGTCGTAGACGTAGTACGGCGCTTGGCTCTCGGACAGGTGCGCGAGCGGGGTGTGCTCGTTTCCGTTGGTGCGGTCGACGATCACCGCATGACGGTGGCCGAACGTCCCGCGGCGCGAGTCCTGACCCGCGAGCCGCACGGGATGACCCTCGAGCAGGAGCGATCCGAAGGCCAGCGTCTCACCCATCGCCCAGTCGATGGTCGCGTCGTTGACCATCGCGGCGCGCTTGTGCAGCTGGGGCAGCAGCCGCGGGTGCACCGTGAAGCCCTCGGGGAGGTTGACCTGCGAGTCGACGACGGTCTTGACGACCTCCATCGGGATCGCGGTCTGCACCGTCTCGTGCGCGGGCGTCTCCATCGCCGGCTCCACCGAGGGCGCGCTGGACGCGTCGCGTGTGCCCTGGAAGACCTTCTCGAGCTGCTCCTGGTAGTCGCGCAGCGCCGCCTCCGCCTGCTCGACCGTGATGTCGCCGCGGCCGATCAGTGCCTCGGTGTAGATCTTGCGGACGGATCGCTTGGCATCGATCGTGTCGTACATCAGCGGCTGGGTGAACGACGGCTCGTCGACCTCGCTGTGCCCGCGCCGGCGGTAGCAGACCATGTCGATGACGACGTCCTTCTTGAAGGCCTGCCGGTAGTCGAAGGCGAGCTTCGCGACGCGGACGCAGGCCTCTGGGTCGTCACCGTTGACGTGGAAGATCGGCGCTTGCACCATCCGCGCGACGTCGGTTGCGTAGACCGAGGAGCGCGCGCTGACCGGTCCGGTCGTGAAGCCGACCTGGTTGTTGACGACGACGTGGATGGTGCCGCCGGTGCGGTAGCCCCGCAGCTGGCCCATCTGCAGCGTCTCCGCGACGACGCCCTGACCGGCGAACGCCGCGTCGCCGTGCATCAGCAGGGGCAGGACGGTGAAGCCCTCCTCGCCCTTGTTGATGACGTCCTGTTTGGCTCGTACGACGCCCTCCAGGACGGGGTCGACCGCCTCGAGGTGCGAGGGGTTGGCCTGCAGGCTGACGTTGACCGAGCCGCCCTCCGGAGAGAGGAAGGTGCCCTCGGCACCGAGGTGGTATTTCACGTCGCCCGAGCCGTGCGCCGTGCGCGGGTCGATGTTGCCCTCGAACTCGCGGAAGATCTGGGCATAGCTCTTGCCGACGATGTTGGCGAGGACGTTGAGCCGACCGCGGTGCGGCATACCGATGGCGACCTCGTCGAGGCCCGCGGCCGCCGCCTGCATCAGGATGCCGTCGAGCAGCGGGATGACCGACTCGCCGCCCTCGAGCGAGAAGCGCTTCTGGCCGACGTACTTCGTCTGCAGGAAGGTCTCGAAGGCCTCCGCCGCGTTGAGCCGCTTCAGCACGTGCAGCTGGTCGTCATCGTCCGGCGCATCGGCCTTGCGCTCGACGCGCTGCTGCAGCCACGCCCGCTCGTCCGGGTCCTGGATGTGCATGTACTCGAGCCCGACGGTCCGGCAGTACGAGTCACGCAGGACGCCGAGGATGTCGCGGAGCTTCTTGACCCGCGCACCGGCGAACCCGCCGACCGGGAACTCGCGGTCGAGGTCCCACAGCGACAGGCCGTGGTTGACGACGTCGAGGTCGGGGTGGCTGCGCACCTTGAAGTTGAGCGGGTCGGTGTCGGCGAGCAGGTGGCCGCGGACCCGGTAGGCGTGGATCAGCTCGTGAACCCGGGTCGCCTTGTCGAGCTCGCCCTCAGCGGTCGCCTGCTGGT
>JAODNA010000107.1 GCA_025465135.1 Frankiales bacterium
CCTGGCTGCAGGACAACCTGCGCCCGCGGGGCGTCGGTGTCGTGCTCGAGGCCGAGCACATGTGCATGAGCATCCGCGGCGTCCGGGCGAACGGGGCCAAGACGGTGACCTCCGCACTCCACGGCGCGCTGCGCAACGACCCGAGGACGCGCAGCGAGTTCCTGGCGCTCACCGGACGGTGACCGGAAGCAGGCTTCCCGCTGACGCAGCATCGACCGGCCGGCTGTAGAGGAAGCCCTGCACGAGCTCGCAGCCGAGCTCTGCCAGCGTCGCCTCCTGCTCGGCCGTCTCGACACCTTCGGCCACGGTGCGAAGCTGCAGCGAGGTGGCGATGGCGAGCACCGCGGCGAGCACGGCTTGGCCGTCGCGCTCGTGGGAGCGTCGCGTGATGGCGCGGTCGACCTTCAAGATGTCGATCGGCAGCCGCGACACGGCTGCGAGGGCGCTGTACCCGGTGCCGAAGTCATCGAGCGCGATGCGCACACCGGCGCGACGCAGGTCGCTGAGGATGCCGGCTGCGTGCTCGTCCACCGCCAGCGACTCGGTGACCTCGAGTGCGATGCGAGCGGCCGGGACGCCGGTCGACAGACAACGCCGTACGACGGCGGGGAAGCGCCGCGACGACAGCTGGCGTGGAGACACGTTCACGCTCATGCTGATGTCGTGGCCCTGCGCCAGCCACACCTCGAGCTGCTTCACGGCCTGCACGAGAACGTGCTCGCCGATCTCGTGGATGAGCGCCGTCGACTCCGCGATCGGGATCCACTGGTCCGGCGGCAGCATCTCCTCGCCCTGCTGCCATCGGGCCAGCGCCTCGAATCCGACGATGCGCCGGTCCGGCAGGCGCAGGATCGGCTGGTAGTGGACGACGATCTCGCCGCGGTCGACCGCACCGATGAGCCGGCGCTCGAGATCAGCTCGGTAGACGACTGCGGATCGCAAGCCGTCGTGGAACTGCCCGATCACGCCCCCGCCACGCGCCTTGGCGTCGTACATGGCGGTGTCGGCGTCCCGCAGCAGCGTGTCGGCATCCGTGGGGCCGCACCCGGAGGTCGCGGTGACGATGCCGATGCTGGCCGTCACGGACGCGTCGACGTGCTCCGTCACGATGGGCCGCTCGAAGGCGGCGCTGAGCCGGTGGCCGAGCTCCTCGACGTCGTGACTGACGTTGGCGTCGGTGCACACGACGACGAACTCGTCCCCGCCGAACCGCCCAACGACGTCGCACCGCCGCGCCAGCGCCGTGAGTCGACGGGCGAGCTCCCGCAGCACCTCGTCCCCCGCGGGGTGCCCGTGCACGTTGTTGACCGAGCGGAAGCGGTCGATGTCGCACAGGGCCACCGCAACGGTCGACCCCGCGGCTTCGTCGTTCAGTGCGCGGTTGATGAGGTCGAGCAGCATCGGACGGTTGGCCAGGCCGGTGAGCTCGTCCGTCGTCGCACGACGCCGCAGCTCCTCGTTTGCCCGGTGCTGGCCGCGGGCTGCCGCGACGACGGACCCGACCGCCGCGACGAACTCCCGGTCCTCCGGGTCGCCGGGCCCGCGTCGGTCGACATCGGCAAGCGCACGGTCTGCGGCCTCGGAGACCGCCTGGAGATCGGCCGCCAACGCAAAGCTGCCCAGGCCGGCGAGGGCGCGCTGCCGGTCGGCGAGCCGTCGCACCGTCCTGAAAGCGTTGAGCTGACGGGTCCAGAGCATCGCCGCGATGGCGACGAGGGCCGGGAAGGGAACGTATCCAGACATCACCTCGGCTGCGAGGGGTGCGCCGGACACGACGGTGAAGACGGCGAGCATGAGGGACATGACCAGCCCGACGGTGAGCAGTATCCGTTCACGGTCGGAAGGACCGCGCCCGATGCTGACGCAGAGGTAGCCGAAGACCAGCACGATGATCGCCAGCCCGGTAGGCGCCATCAGGGGTCCGTACGCCGGTACGCCGTCGTGCAGGCGGTGTCGGGAGATGAGATCGGTCCCCGGCCACAGGGCGAGCCGCGTGAAGCTCACGGTGAGAAGGGCCAGGAGCAGCCACCGCGGCGGCGGCCACCCGGTGACTGCGCCCGCGAGCGGAAGGGTCAGCAATCCGAGCAGCGCCAGCGCGGCGGAACGGCCGAACAGGAAGCGGTCGGCCGCGGCGGGCGCGCCCAGCGACTGCAGCACCGCGTCATTGAGGGCGAACACCGCGGCGGTCGCGAGGGACGTGAACACCATCAGCCGGGCCGACGATCGCGGCCCTTCCCAGTGCCACACGCTCGCCTGCTGAGCGGCTAGCAGGAGGGCGAACCCTGCAAGCACGAGCTGGGCGTCGGCGAGGGCCGACCAACCGGCGGTCACGTGCGGATCCCCGACCCATCAGTTGTCGACGTTGAGATCAGTACCATACTTGACGTCTAGTATTGGGTCAAGTGTAAGGTAGAACACATGAGCATTTCGGGCGAACGCACGCCGGATCGCCGGCAGCGCAAGTCGCGCGCGGCGCTTCAGCAGGGCCTGCTCGCGCTGATCGCGACGAAGCCGTACGACGCGATCACCATCGAGGACATCACCGCGGCCGCGGACGTCGCGCGGGCGACCTTCTACGCGCACTACCGCGACAAGACCGAGCTCCTCGACGAGGCGAGCGCGGAGCTCATCGCCGACCTCACGGCGCGGGTCTACCGCATCGCCCCGGCGCGAGCCACGTCCGAGTTTCGCGGCGCCGGTGTGGTCGAGGTCTTCCGGCACGCCGGAGAGCACCGGGACCTGTACCTCCTCGTTCTGACCGGGGCCGGCGGCGCGAGGGTCCGTGCCGACCTCATCCGGGCATTCGAAGCGGTGACGGGTGACGTCCTCGCCCGCATGATCGACGAGCCCGGTCGGACACCGCGCGAGTCCATGATCGTGACGACGAAGGCCTTCGTCGGGGCCGTTCTGCTGACGCTCGAGTACTGGCTGGCCCAGGACCGCCGTCCAGCGGCCGCGGAGGTGGCCAACGAGATGCTTCGCGCGCAGGTCGGTGGGCTGGAGTGGGCGCTGGGGTTCGCGCCGGGGGAGACGGGCTTCGACGTCACGCCGACCCCGGTAGCCGGGTCCGGCGCGGGGTAGCAGGATGGAGACGCCCCACTCCAGGAGGAACCCGCGATGTCTGATGTCGAGCTGCGCACACCTGAGGGGCAGCTGCCGCTCGAGGTGACCGTCGGGACGGAGGACCCGCCCGGGCTGGACATCTCCAAGCTGCTGGCCAAGACCGGTCACGTCACGCTCGAC
>JAODNA010000108.1 GCA_025465135.1 Frankiales bacterium
GACCCGGGCCACGCCCGTCGCCGTGCCAGCCGAGCGCCGCAGACACGGGCGGCGGCTCGCCGTGGTCGCAGCTCTCGCGATCGCCCTGCTGCTCGCCGGGGCCGGCGCGGGGTGGGCCTACGTCCGCTCGCAGTACTACGTCGGCGCCGACGGTCCCCAGGTCGCCGTCTTCCGCGGCGTCACCGGCCACGTCGCCGGTGTGAGCCTGTCCAGCATCGACGAGCGGACCGACCTGCGCACCGACCAGCTCGGCGAGCTCGACGCGGCGCGCGTGCAGAAGGGCATCGTCGCCAAGAGCAGGTCCGACGCCCAGCAGATCGTCGAGCGCCTGAAGTCCCTCGCCTGCCCGACCGCCGTGCCAGCGCCCTCGCCGGCCCCGGTCGCCAGCGCACCCGCGGCGTCCCCCGTCCCGAGCCCGCACGTCACCGTGGTGCCCGCACCCGCCCCCACCGCGTCCGCCGGTTGCCCGTGAGCGCGCAGGCCGTCGCGCCGAGCCCGCCGCTCGGGTCCGGTCGGCGCGGCATCGAGCTGGCCCTCACCGCGTTTGCCGTCGGTGTCGCCGTCCTCGCCTATGCCGCGGTCGGCGTCGGTCAGAACGGCCGGATCCCCACCGGGACGGTGGCCTACGGCGCCGGACTGGCCGCGCTGTTCGGTGCGGCCCACGTCGTCGTACGCCGGTTCGCGCCCCACGCCGACCCGTTGATCCTGCCCTGCGTCGCGATGCTGAACGGCCTCGGGCTCGTCATGATCCGGCGCCTCGACCTTGCTGCCGTCGAGCAGGCCCGCCAGAACGGCCGCGGACTGCCCCGCGCTGACGCACCGCTCCAGCTGGTCTGGACCGCGATCGCCGTCGGCGCGTTCGTCGCGGTCCTCGTCGTCATCCGCGACCACACGCGACTGGCGCGCTACGCCTACACGAGTGCAGCTGCCGGCCTCTTCCTGCTGCTGCTCCCCGCACTGCCCGGCGTCGGCGCCACCATCAACGGCGCCCGCCTCTGGATCCGGCTCGGTCCGATCACGGTGCAGCCGAGCGAGGTGGCGAAGGTCCTGCTGATGGTGTTCTTCGCCAGCTACCTCGTCAGCAAGCGCGACGTGCTCTCCCTCGCGAGCCGGCGCGTCGCCGGCATCGACCTTCCCCGCGCCCGCGACCTCGGACCGATCCTCGTCGCGTGGGCGGCCAGCCTCGCCGTGCTCGTCCGCGAGAAGGACCTCGGCTCCTCGCTGCTGTTCTTCGGCATCTTCATCGTGATGCTCTACGTCGCCACCGAGCGCACCTCCTGGCTGCTGATCGGCATGGCGCTGTTCGGTCTCGGCTCGTTCGCGGCCTACCACCTGTTCGGCCACGTCCAGAAGCGGGTCGACACCTGGCTGCACCCCTTCGCGAAGGCGAGCAGCGACGGCTACCAACTCGTGCAGGGGTTGTTCGGCTTCGGCACCGGCGGCATCAGCGGCACCGGGCTCGGCGAGGGGCAACCCGGCATCGTGCCGTTCGCCAAGACCGACTTCATCATGGCAGCGATCGGCGAGGAGCTCGGCCTCATCGGCGTCATGGCCGTGCTGTTCCTGTTCGCCCTCATCGTCGAGCGCGGGCTCCGATCGGCCCTGTCCTGCCGCGACTCGTTCGGCAAGCTGCTCGCGACCGGGCTGTCGTTCGCCCTTGCCCTGCAGGTGTTCGTCATCGTCGGCGGGGTCACCGGCCTGATCCCACTGACCGGCGTGACGCTTCCGTGGCTGTCGTACGGAGGCAGCTCGGTCGTCATGAACTGGGTGCTCGTCGCGCTGCTGCTGCGGATCAGCGACGCTGCCCGTCGGCCCGCGCCGGCACCGGTCGCGCCCGGGAAGGCACGCGCGGCGCTGCAGGAAGCCAAGACGACAGTGGTACGGCGGTGAACGCACCCCTGCGCCGCGTCGCTGCCGCCTGCCTCGTGCTGTTCGGACTGCTGTTCCTCAACGTCAACTACGTGCAGGTCGTCAAGGCGAGTGCCTACCGCAACGACAGCCGCAACTCACGCGGCCTGCTGCGCAGCTACTCCCACCAGCGCGGCCCCATCGTGCTGACAGCGGGGGGTGGCGCCAACGCCGTTGCCGTCGACAAGGCGACGCCCGCCGAGCAGTTCAAGTTCCTGCGCACCTACCCCGGCGGTGAGGCCTTCGCGCACGTGACCGGGTTCGCGTCGTTCGTCTACGGCCGCACCGGTATCGAGCAGGCCGAGAACGACGTGCTGTCCGGGCAGAGCGACAACCTGTTCGTCCGCCGGCTCTCCGACTACGTCACCGGCCGCAAGGCCGAGGGCGGCCGCGTCGTCCTGACGTTGCAGCAGGCCGCCCAGCGAGCGGCCTACGCCGGGCTGCAGGGCAAGCGCGGTGCGGTCGTCGCGCTCGACCCGCGGACGGGTGCGATCCTCGCGATGGTCAGCACGCCGTCGTACGACCCGGCCCGGCTGTCGTCCCACGACGCCAAGACGATGCGCGCCTACTACGACAAGCTGCAGCAGGACCCCGCCGACCCGCTGCTCAACCGGGCGATCTCGCAGACCTACCCGCCGGGCTCGACGTTCAAGGTCATCACCTCAGCCGCCGCGCTGAGCTCCGGCTCGTTCACGCCCAGCACCCAGATCCCGTCGCCGACGGTGCTCGACCTTCCGCAGACCAACGCCACCCTGAAGAACTTCGGTGGCGAGGTCTGCGGTGATGGCCACTCCGAGACCCTCGCCGACGCCTTCCGCATCTCCTGCAACACCGCGTTCGGCGGCCTCGGCATGAAGCTCGGCGGCAACGCGCTGCGCGACCAGGCCGAGAAGTTCGGTCTCGACGACGGCGGCGTGAAGGTCCCGCTGAAGGTCGCGAAGAGCGTCTTCCCCGACAAGCTGTCCCCGCCGCAGGAGGCGCAGTCGGCCATCGGGCAGTACGACGTCCGCGTGACGCCGCTGCAGATGGCGATGGTCGCGGCCGGGGTCGCCAACGGCGGCAGCATCATGACGCCGTACCTCGTCCGCGAGGTGCAGGCACCCGACCTGAGCACGCTGTCGCAGACCCAGCCGCAGCCGTACAAGCGCGCGGTCTCGCAGACGGTCGCGGACCAGCTGACCGCCATGATGGAGCTCGTCGTCACGGCCGGGACCGGTACGTCGGCGCAGATCGCCGGCGTCCGGGTCGCGGGCAAGACCGGCACCGCGCAGCACGCAGAGGGCGCGGCACCGCACGCGTGGTTCATCGGCTTCGCCCCCGCGCAGGACCCGCAGGTCGCCGTCGCCGTCCTCGTCGAGGACGGCGGCTCGGCCGGATCGGAAGCGACCGGCGGCCGGGTCGCGGCGCCGATCGCGCGCGACGTCATGCGCGCCGTGCTCGGCCAGTGACGTGGACCGGGTGAGTTGAACACCCCCGCGGGCTGTGTCGACGGGCTGCTCGCCGGCCGCTACCGCTTCGACGAGCGGATCGCCGTGGGTGGCATGGGCGAGGTGTGGCGGGCCGAGGACACCGTGCTCGGCCGGGTCGTCGCCGTCAAGTGCCTCAAGCCGGAGTACGTCGACGACGCGGAGTTCCGCGAGCGCTTCCGCAACGAGGCCCGGCACTCCGCCGGGCTGTCGCACCCCGGGATCGCATCGGTCTACGACTACGGCGAGCAGACCGAGCCGGAGAAGGCCGCCTGGCTGGTGATGGAGCTCGTCGACGGGGAGCCGCTGTCGGCGCTGCTGCACCGCAGCGGTCGGCTGCCGGCCGAGCAGGCGCTCGACGTCATCGGGCAGGCGGCGCTCGGGCTCGAGGCCGCGCACAACGCCGGCGTCGTGCACCGCGACGTCAAGCCCGGCAACCTGCTCGTCCGCCCCGACGGGGTCGTGAAGGTGACCGACTTCGGCATCGCATGGGCAGCCGATGCGGTGCCGCTAACCCGCACCGGCACCGTCGTCGGCACGGCCTACTACCTCTCGCCCGAGCAGGCCTCCGGTGCGCCGGTGACACCGGCGAGCGACGTCTACTCACTGGGCGTCGTCGCCTACGAGTGCCTCGCCGGGGTGCGCCCCTTCCCCGGCACCAACCCCCTCGCGGTGGCGACGGCACACATGCAGCATCCGCCGCCCGAGCTGCCGGCTGACGTCCCCGTGCCGGTGCGCGACCTCGTCATGGCTGCGCTCGAGAAGGACCCTGCGCGTCGGCCGGCGCATGCGGGTGACTTCGGCCGGACCGCGCTCGCGCTGCGCGACGCGCTGGCGGGCTCCGACCCGGCGACCGCGCTGCAGGTCCAGCCTCCCGTTGCGGCCCGGCCGCCCGGCGCCGCCGCTCCGACCCGCGCCCTCACCACCGTCACACCCGGAACCCCCGGTCCGCCGGCGGCACTCCCCTCACGACAGGTCGCGGCGCCGGGTCCCCACAACCACCGTCGCGCCGTGCGCGTGACGTCCGCACTGCTCGCCGTCGTCGTACTGGCCCTGCTCCTTCGCTCCTGCTTCGCGGCCGCGGATGTGACCGTCCCGGCGGTCAAGGCCGGGACCACGGTCGACGCCGCGACGTCACAGCTGGCCGCCGCGAAGCTGGACGTGCTGCGCGCGACGCAGACGTCGAAGACCGTTGCGCCTGGACGCGTCATCGGCACCGTCCCGGCGGCAGGGACGCAGCTCAAGGAAGGTGCCTCGATCACCCTCGTCGTCTCGTCCGGCCGGCCGAAGGTCCCGGTCTCGTCGGCGGTCTACATCGGCAGGAGCCCCTCAGAGGTGCGCACGACGCTGCTGGGGCTCGGCCTCGTGCCGACGTTCGCCTACGACGGGAGCGGCGCGCCCGCCGGTACCGTCAGCGGGGTGACCCCCACCGGATCGCTGACGTACGGCGCGGCGGTCACGATCCACGTCGTCCCGGTGCCGAGCCCGCGCAAGCACGGCAAGGGCAAGGGCGGGAAGGGTGACTGAGCCGCAGCTGCTCGGTGGGCGCTACTCCCTCGGGGAGACGATCGGCATCGGCGGCATGGCCGAGGTCTTCCGCGGCACCGACGTCCGGCTCGGCCGCGACGTCGCCGTGAAGGTCCTGCGCGCCGACCTCGCCCGCGATCCCTCGTTCCAGGCCCGCTTCCGGCGCGAGGCGCAGTCGGCGGCGTCGCTCAACGCGCCCTGCATCGTCTCGGTCTACGACACGGGCGAGGACAACGGCGTCCCCTACATCGTCATGGAGTACGTCGAGGGCCGGACCCTGCGCGACGTGCTGCAGACAGAGGGACGACTGCTCCCGCAGCGGGCGCTCGAGGTCGTTGCCGACATCTGCGCCGCGCTCGACGTCGCCCACGGCGCCGGCATCGTGCACCGCGACATCAAGCCCGCCAACGTCATGCTCACCCCGCGCGGCGAGGTCAAGGTGATGGACTTCGGTATCGCGCGGGCGATCGCCGACACGTCCTCGACGATGACGCAGACCGCAGCCGTCATCGGCACCGCCGCCTACCTCTCGCCCGAGCAGGCCCGCGGCGAGCACGTCGATGCGCGGTCCGACATCTACTCCACGGGCTGCCTGCTCTACGAGCTCGTCACCGGCACGCCGCCCTTCACCGGCGACAGCCCGGTCGCGGTCGCCTACCAGCACGTCCGGGAGGACCCGACACCCCCGTCGGCGTACGACGACACCCTGCCGCCGCAGGTCGACTCCGTCGTCCTCAAGGCGATGGCCAAGAACCCGGTCAACCGCTACCAGTCGGCCGACGAGATGCGCGAGGACCTGCTGCGCGCGGCCGCGGGCGAGCCGGTGCTGGCGACCCCGTCCCTGCCCGGGCCCGACACGACGGTCGTGCCCGCGGGCGGACTGCGGGTGCCCGAGCGGCGGCGGCGCGGCCCGCTGCTCGCGGTGTTCGCGGCGATCCTCATCGCGGTCGCACTTCTGGTCGCGTTCCTCGTGAAAGGGCTGCTGGGCAACGACTCCGGGCTCATCGGCACTCCCGCCGTCATCGGGCTGTCGCAGCAGGACGCGACCCTGAGGCTCGCCGACGACGGGCTGCAGGTCGGTGAGGTGACGCAGCGCTTCGACCCGAAGCCCGCCGGCACGGTCATCGCGCAGAGCCCCGAAGCCGGGTTCCTCATCGGCAAGGGGGGCTCGGTCAGCCTGATTGTGTCCAAGGGCATCGAGATGACGATCGTCCCGCAGATCATCGGCCAGTCGCAGGCCGAGGCGGAGGCGCAGCTCAAGGACGCCAAGCTCCTCATCGGCCAGGTCATCACGCGCGACGTCAACCTGCCCACCGGACAGGTGCTCGCCATGCAGCCGCCGCCCGGGACTCAGGTCGCGGCTGGGACCAAGGTGACCCTCGTTGTCGCATCAGGTCAGGTCCAGGTGCCGGACCTGCGCGGCAAGACGCAGGACGAGGCCATCAAGGCACTGCAGATGCTCGGCTTCTCCGTCGGCATCGAGCCGCGCGACGACGCGACGCACCCGGTCGGGATGGTCATCGACCAGCGGCCGATCAACCAGCTCGCACCGCGCGGGTCGACGGTCGTGATCGTCGTTGCGCGGGTGCCGGCCAGCCCGACCCCCGCGCCGTCGCCGACCGACGGCTTCTCGCCGCAGCCGACTCCGGACGCCTCACCCCCGCCGAGCCCCGACCCCTCGCCGGCCCCGACCCCCAGCTAGCCCCACCGACCCTTGCCGACCTGGGCGGGCGGCGCGCCGGCGTGTCGGCCGCACAGGTCGACAGAGCTCGGGTCAGCCGAAGGCGGCGAGGCGCTTGTCCTCGACCTTCTGCGCGAGCGGCGGGGCGAGGGCCGCTGCCTCGCGGTCACCACACTGACCCAGCCAGGTCGCGAGCATGGTGTGGCCGCCCTGGGTCAGCACCGACTCGGGGTGGAACTGCACGCCCTCGATCGGGCGGTCGCGGTGCCGCAGCGCCATGACGACTCCGGACGCGGTGCGGCCGGTGACGGCGAGCTCCGGTGGCAGCGTGTCCTCCTCGACGGCGAGCGAGTGGTAACGCGTCGCCGTGAACGGACTCGGCAGGCCGTGCAGCACGCCCGCCCCGTGGTGCAGCACCTCGCTCGTCTTGCCGTGCAGCAGCTCGGGCGCGCGGCTCACCGTCGCGCCGTGTGCGACGGCGATCGCCTGGTGGCCGAGGCAGACCCCGAGCAGCGGCAACCCTCGCTGCTCGCACGCGTGCACCATGTCGACCGAGCAGCCGGCATCCTCCGGGATCCCGGGTCCGGGTGAGAGCAGCACCCCGTCGTAGCCCTCGACGTCTGCCGGGCCCACCTCGTCGTTGCGCAGCACGACGCACTCCGCGCCGAGCTGGCCGAGGTACTGGACCAGGTTGAACACGAAGCTGTCGTAGTTGTCGACCACGAGGATCCGGGCGGGCGGGTTCACCCGCTCAGGCTAGGACTTCGACGCCCGCTTCGCGGCGCCCGCCTTCTTCGCCGGGGCCTTCGTGACGGGCTGTTTCGCGAGGGAGACCTTCTTGGCCGGCGCCTTCGTGGCCGGCGCCTTCGTGGCCAGCGCCTTCTTGGCCGGCGCCTTCGTGGCCGGCGCCTTCGTGGCCGGCGCCTTCGTGGCCGCAGCCTTGCTCGCCGGTGCCTTCGTCGCCGGCCGCGGCTTGCCTCCCGGGACCGACGCCGGCTTGGGGGCCGTGGCCTTCTCCGCCTTGACCCGCTCCTCCTCGACGAGCACCCGCCGCAGCACCTTGCCGACGACGGTGCGAGGCAGCTCGTCGCGGAACTCGATGAGCTTGGGCACCTTGTACGCCGCCAGGCTGGCAGCAGAATGCGCCGTCACGTCGTCCTCGGAGAGCTCGTGACCGGGGTGCTTGACGATGAAGGCCTTGACCGTCTCGCCGCGGTACTTGTCCGGTACGCCGATGACGACGGCATCCGCGACGCCCGGCAGCTTGAAGAGGACCTCCTCGATCTCCGACGGGTAGATGTTGAACCCGCCGGCGATGATCAGCTCCTTCTTGCGGTCGACGATGCTGAAGAACCCGTCCTCGTCCATGACGGCGACATCGCCGGTCAGGATGTAGCCGTCGGCGGTGAAGACGCCGTCCTGGTCGTCGCGGTTCCAGTAGCCGCGGAACACCTGCGGACCGGCGATGGCGAGCTCGCCCGGCTGTCCGGGCGCGACCTCCTTCGACGAGTCCTCCTGGTCGACGACCTTGCACAGCGTTCCGGTCAGCGGCAGTCCGATGCTGCCGGGCTTGCGGGTGCCGCTCACCGGGTTGGCGTGCGTCGACGGCGACGTCTCGGTCATGCCGTAGCCCTCGATCAGCCGGGCGCCGGAGATCCGCTCGAACTGCTCCTGGATCTCGACCGGCAGCTTCATCGCGCCGGACACGCACAACCGGATCGAACGCAGGTCGTGCTGCTTGGCCTTGGGGCTGTCGGCGAGGGCCTTGTAGATCGGCGGTACGCCGGGGAACGTCGTCGGCTTCCACTCGTCGATCGCCGCGAAGACCAGGTCGAGGTCGAAGCGCGGGAGCAGCACCAGGGTGCCGCCGATGAGCACCGTCCCCGTCATCGCGACGGTGAGGCCGTACGCGTGGAAGAGCGGCAGCACCCCCAGCGTGACCTCCTTGCCGGCCTTGGCATCGGTGTCCCAGAGGCGGTTCATGTAGGCGTTGCTGACGAGGTTGAAGTGGGTGAGCATCGCGCCCTTGGACAGCCCGGTCGTCCCACCGGTGTACTGCAGCAGCGCCAGCTCGGTCTCCGGATCGACCGGCACCTGCCGCGCGGGCACCGAGGCGGACTTCAGCAGCGCGGTGAACTGCTTGACCGGCGCGCTCTTCGGCAGCTCCGCGGTGATCTCCGCCCGCGCCTTCTTCGCCTTGGCGATCGGCAGTCGCAGCTGCAGCCGCTTGGCCGTCGGCAGGTAGTCGGCGACCGACGTCACGACGACGTGCTCGATCGCGGTGTCCTTGCGCACCTTCGCGACCGCGTCGTAGACCCGGTCGAGGCAGACCACGACCTTCGCCCCGCAGTCGGCCAGCTGGTGGCGGAGCTCGCTCTCGGTGTAGAGCGGGTTGTGCTCCACCACCACCGCACCCAGACGCAACGCGGCGAAGAAGGTGATGACGTTCTGCGGGCAGTTGGGCAGCACGATCGCGACCCGGTCGCCCTTGCCGACGCCGAGACCGGCCAGCGCCGTCGCGAACCGGTCGACCTCGTCCTTGAGCTGCTTGTAGGACAGCTTGCTGCCGAGGAACGCGAGCGCCGTGTTGGTCGGGAACGACGAGGCGGCGTCGTCGAGCAGCCGCGTGAGCGGCACCCGCGGGAACTCGAAGTCGGCCGGCACGCCCTGCGGGTAGCTCTGCACCCAGGGCCGGTCGGCGTACGACGAGCGCCGAGCGGCTTTCGCCGTCGGCCGGGTCGCTGCCTTCTTGGCCGGCGTACGGACCGCTTTCTTGGCCGGCGTACGGACAGGGGACTTCTTGGCGGGGCCGGGCACGGCGGGGTTGCCTCCATCGGGGCTGAGCTGCGCGAGAGGTGCGGCGGATTGTGGCACGCGGGCGATCAGCGGTCGGGGGGAGGCGACGTCAGGGCGTCGCGGTGGGCCCCGGCGAGCTGGTGGTCCCGGTGTCGACGTTGACGTCCTGGAACGGCAGCAGGCTCTCGACCCGCGGGAACACCACGAAGAACAGCAGCGCGAGAGCCGCAGCCAGGGTCACCAGGCTGCAGAGCAGCTTGCCGGGCAGCCCACCGGGGAACGTGCGCCAGAGCCAGCCGTACATCTCAGGCCCCGCTCGTCAGGGCCGGCGGGTCGCCGTCGGCCTTCGGGAGCGCGCTCTCGAGGATCGCGTGGACGATGAGCCGCTGCTTCGCGGAGTACTTCGGGTTGCAGGTCGTCAGCGTCAGCAGCTTCTTCGTCGGGACGGCATCGCGCTGGCCCGGGACCGCGTAGGTCACCTCGACCGCGCTCGGCGCCACGATCTGCTCGCTCGTCACGCGGTAGGTGAACCAGGTGTCGCGCGTCTCCAGGACGATCGCGTCGCCGCGGCGCAGCTCATCCACCCGGTTGAACGGCGCGCCGTACGTCGTGCGGTGCCCGCTGATGACCATGTTGCCGATCGCGCCGGGGATGGCAGTTCCCGGGTAGTGGCCCGGACCGTTCTTGAGGTTGTCGTGGCTGACACCTTCCACGACGACCCACGCATGGCCTTTCGTCCGTGGAGGACCCACGATGCCGATGCGCGGGATGCGCAGGATGGCGATGCCCTGCCCCGGGATGGCTGAGGCGAGCTTCGAGCCCGGCTTGGGCGGCGGCGCCTGCCATGTGTCAGTGATGCTCTTGCCGAGCTGCGACTGCTGCTTGTCGGTGTAGAGGTTGGTGAAGTACAGCTCATAGGCGCAGAAGAGAAGCACGACGACGCCGAGCGTGATCAGCGTCTGGCCGACCCCGCGCAGGACGGTCCGCACCCGGTCGCCGGTCATCGCTGCGCGACCACGTGCGGGAGCTCGAGCGGGCCGTCGTAGGCCGGGAGCTTCATCGAGCCGGCCGTGCGCACGGAGTAGCCCAGGCCGTAGCGGTCGACGAAGGTGCGGAAGAACTCCACGCCGGGCTCCTCGTCGAGCGCGATCCTCAGTCGCTGCGGGTCGCCGATCGCACTGACGACGAACGGCGGGCTGTAGACCCGACCGTGCAGGACGACAGTGTTGCCCACGCAGCGCACCGCGCTGGTCGAGATCACGCGCTGACCCATCAGCGTCATCGCCTCGGCGCCGCCGGCCCAGAGCGCGTTGACCACGGCCTGCACGTCCTGCTGGTGCACCACGAGGTCGTCGGGGTTGTCCGATGCGGGCGGGGCTCCGTCGTGGCGCGGGGCGTCGTTGAGCTGCACCGTCACGCCCGGTCCACGCACCGCGACCAGCCCGGCCGCCGGAGCCAGGGCATCGCCGAGGGCACGTGCGGCGGCCACCCGGGAGTTGCCGGCCGCCGCAGCCGTCTGGACGCCGGCGACGTCGGCGCGCAGAGCTCCCGCTCGCCTCTCCTGCGCGTCGACGGTCCGGCGCTCGGCGGCGATCAGGTCCGTCAGCTGGGTGCGGCGGCCGGCGCGCAGATCGGTGCCGGCCGCGGTCGCGGCGCTGGTGGCGAACAGCAGTCCGGCCGCGAGGGCGGTGACCGGGACGAGGACGCGCCAGGCCGGCCCCGCCGGGCCCCGGGTGGAGGCGGCGACGGCCCGCGCCACTGGCCCCGCCACGTGCGCCTCCCGGAAGTCGTCGTCGCCTACGCTAGCCCGAGCACGCGGCCGGTCGGCGACAAGGAGGGGGCGACGTGCCCGAGTCCAAGAAGCGCAAGAAGGCGGTCTACACCCCGCCGCCCGCCCCCGGGTCGGTGCGCAAGAAGAAGCCGAGCCCGGTGTGGCTGGCTCCGCTGATGCTGGCGCTGTTCGGGATCGGCATCCTGTGGCTCGTCGTCTTCTACCTGACCCAGGGCAACATGCCCGTCGTCGGGGCGCTCAACAACTGGAACCTCGTCGTCGGGTTCGCGTTCATCGTCGCCGGCTTCGCGCTGTCCACGCAGTGGCGCTGAGCCCCACCGGGTTCTGAACACGCGCGAGTTACACGGCTGTCGTTTCTCCCCAGGCGTTGTCCACACTGTGGACGCCGTAACCCTTCTGTGTCCTTCTGCCGGTGATCCAAACCCCGCTAGCGGGTGACCGTCAGCCGCCAGGCCGCGCCCCACGTCTGACGGCCGACGAGACCGTCGACGCGCAGGCCCTTCTCGCGCTGGAACCGGCGGGCGACCCGGGCCGTCTGCGGCCCGAAGATCCCGTCGACCCGGAGGTGCCAGCCGCGGCGGGCCATCTGCCGCTGCCACGCGCGCACGTCGCCTCCGGCGCTGCCGCGTCCGAGCACGAACCGGGGTGATGCAGGAGCCGGCGCGGGCGCGACGGGGCCCGCGACAGGCGGGACAGCCGCTCGGGGCGGCGGTACGACGGGGGGCGGCGGCGCGGTGGTCGGACCGTGCGGGCGGACGGTCGCCACAGGTGCGGGGGCGGGCGGCTTCACCGTCGCGACCGGTCCGGGAGTGGCCGGCTTCACCGTCGCCACCGGTCCGGGAGTCGCCGGCTTCACGGTCGCCACCGGGAGCCGCGTTGCCGGCTTCACCGTCGCGACCGGCCCCGGCGTCGTCGCCGCGGAGCTCCGGACCGGCCCGGCGGCGGGCTGCAGGCTCGTCGGCGCGTCGTGCCCGACCCGGCCGCCGAGGTAGATGCCCGCGACGAGCAGCACCGGCAGCGCGGCGAGGGCGATGATCGCCTCCTTGGCGCCGCGCGGCAGCGGGGGGCGCTGCGGCGGCGTCTGCGGGAGTCCCGCCGAGGTCGTCACGTCCAGATGGTGGCACGCAGCAGCCGGGCCGCCGCGCGGCGACGCGGCCTAGATCAGCTCGAGAATGGTCGCGTTGGCCTGGCCGCCGCCCTCGCACATGGTCTGCAGCCCGTAGCGGATCCCGTTGTCACGCATGTGGTGCACGAGGGTGGTCATGAGGCGGGCACCGGAGCCGCCGAGCGGGTGCCCGAGCGCGATCGCGCCGCCGTTGGGGTTGAGCGCCTTCTCGTCCGCGCCGAGCTCCTTCAGCCAGGCCAGCGGCACGGGCGCGAACGCCTCGTTGACCTCGAACGCGCCGATGTCGGAGATCGACAGACCCGACTTGGCGAGCGCCTTCTGGGTCGCCGGGATCGGGGCGTGCAGCATCGGCATCGGCTCGGCGGCCGCCAGGACGGCAGTGTGGATGCGTGCGATCGGCGTCAGGCCGTGCGCCGCGGCGAACTCGCTGGTCGTGATCAGCAGCGCGGCGGAGCCGTCCGAGATCTGCGAGGAGTTGGCGGCCGTGATCTTCCCGTCCTCCTGGAAGGCGGGCTTGAGCGCACCGAGCTTCTCGAGCGTCCCGCCGCGGCGGACGCCCTCGTCGGTGTCGATGACCGCTCCGTCCGGGTTGGTGACCGGCGCGATCTGGTTCTTGAAGCGGCCCTCGTCGATGGCCACGGCCGCCTTCTCGTGCGAGGCCAGCGAGTACTCGTCGAGCTGCTGCCGGGACAGGCCCCAGCGCTCGGCGATCTGCTCGGCACCGATGCCCTGGTTGGGGAAGTCCGGGCCGTAGCGCTCGACGTACATGGCCCCGAGGGGGGAGGCGGTGAACGACGATCCCATCGGCGTGCGCGACATCATCTCGACCCCGCCCGCGACGGCCACGTCGTACTGCCCCGAGACGACACCCGCCGCGGCGAAGTGGACGGCCTGCTGGGAGGAGCCGCACTGGCGGTCGACGGTCGTGCCGGGCACGGACTCCGGCCAACCCGCCGACAGCACGGCCGTGCGGGCGATGTCGAAGGTCTGCTCGCCGATCTGCATGACGCATCCCCAGACGACGTCGTCGACGAGCGACGGGTCGAGGCCGGAGCGCTCAGCGAGCGCCTGCAGGACCAGGGCCGACAGGTCGGCGGAGTGGATGCCGGACAGTCCGCCGTTGCGCTTGCCGACGGGGGTCCGGA
Source organism: Frankiales bacterium (assembly GCA_025465135.1). Lineage (GTDB taxonomy): Bacteria > Actinomycetota > Actinomycetes > Mycobacteriales > SCTD01 > RYN-124. Next base: position 13,442 of record JAODNA010000108.1, read on the forward strand.
CTGCCTCGACGATCACGGCGTCACGCACGGCGTTGCCTCCAGTTAGTCACGGTTCACACAATGTACGACGGCCCTCGCGTGGCAGCCTTGTGACGATGGACACCCTCGAGGTAGCCGTGCCGCGCAGCCGGGCCTACGGGCTCCTCGCATTCGCGGCGGTGCTGGTCGTCGTGGCCGCGCTCTCCGACTCCGCCGGTCGGCTCCTCGCGGCGCCGGCCGCAGTCGCGGTGCTCGCGTTGGCCGTCCGCGACCTGCGCAGCGGGCCGGTGCTGGCGGCCGGCCCCCAGGGTGTCGAGGTGCTGCAGGGGCTCCGTCGCACCCGGGTGCCCTGGCCCCAGGTCGAGCGGATGAGGGTGGTGAAGGACCGGCGCACCGAGATGCTCGAGCTGGACCTCGGCAGCACCCTCGCCCTGCTCTCCCGGAACCGCCTCGGCCGGCTCCCCGAGGACGTCCTCACCGACCTGCTCGCGATCCGCGCCACCGTCAGCCGAGACTCGGGCGGGAGCGGACGGCCTGAGCCAGGCTGACCGCCCCGCCCAGCCGCCAGGCCCTTCCGAGCTCCGGAACCGGCCGCTCCAGCCGCTCCGTTCCCTTTGTCCTCAGCATGCGCCCCGCCTCGTCCCACTCGTCCGGGTCGCGATGCGCAGGCATGCGTCGGCCGGCGTCGTCCATGCCGGCCCAGTCGTGCAGCAGTGCCGCTGCCTGCTCGAGCAGTGCGGTTTCCGCGAGCAGCAGCTCCGTCGGCGGCAGCACCCACACCCGCACCGGCGCAAGGAGGCTGACCGGTATCAGCGAGGCCGGGGCCGGGTCGGGCGACACGGCGACCTCGACGCCCTCGAGGGCCGGCGGCCGTTCGCGCGCAGCGTGCACCGTCACGTGCACCTACGTCTGGGGACGGACCGGCACCCACACACCCGTCGCCACGGGTGGCTCCACGACGACCGTTCCCAGTCGACCCAAGGCGAGGAGGCCGCGCCAAGCGGCGCCGTGTGCCCGGGCGTAAGGCGACGGCGGCTCTCCCATCGTCACCCGCAGCCGCGCGGTCAGGGGAAGCCGCAGGTATGCCGTCAGCTCGGGACTCGCCTCGGGGCCGCGCGCCCGGATCGCCAGGTCGCGATCGACTGTCGCGAGCACCCGCCGAACGGTGTCGAAGGAGGGCTGTCGTGCCCGTGCCTCCCACGCGCCGACGGTGGCTGCCGACACACCGAGCCGCTGGGCCAGGGCGCGCTGGCTGAGCCCGCCGACCCGTCGGGCGGCGCGAACGAGCTCGGCGGCGTCCATCACCTGAGCCTGCAGGCGAGCTGTGCCCATCGGTGACGCATCGGCGCAGGTTGTGGACGACTCCACGTGCGCGTCACGGACCTCGGACCTGTCATCACTCCGGGCGTATGTCGAACTGCCCACGCAGGGTCGTGACGTCCACGACGGACCCCCGACCTGCCACCACGCCGGACGTATGTCGAACTGCCCACGCAGAGTGGGTGCTGGGCAGGGAGCGGACCAGCCGGCCGGGACGCCCACAGGTCCACACCGACACCGCCGGTGCACCGACACAGAGTGGGCAGTTCGACATACGGCCACGCAGCACCCCAAGGGCCGGGACGCCGACCGCCGCTTCACCGACACAGAGTGGGCAGTTCGGCATACGGCCACGCAACACCCCAAGGGCCGGGAGGCCGACCGCGACGAAACGCGTCAGCCGGTGAGCTGGCCGGTCCGCACCACGACGGCGACCACGAAGGCCACCGCGAGGGCGACGCACGCCGCGGCGTGCACGAGCCCCTGCCGCGGCCCCCGCGGCGCGTAGGCGAACACCGCGGCGAGCGCCGTGCCGATGACGAGGCCGCCGATGTGGGCCCGCTTGTCGATCACCGACACCGAGAACGTGATGGCCAGGTTGACCACGAGCAGGACGACGATCGGACCGGTCTCACCGCCGAGGCGGCGTACGACGACGTAGTAGGCGCCGAACAGGCCGAAGATGGCGCCCGAGGCGCCGACACTCGTGACGTTCGGCGCGGAGAACAGGAACCCGGCCACCGACCCGCCGATCGCCGACAGCAGGTAGAGCGCGAGGTAGCGCGCCCGGCCGAGGGCGTTCTCGAGGACCGGCCCGAGCTGGGCCAGGGCGAACATGTTGAACAGGATGTGCAGCACGTTGGCATGCAGGAACGCCGAGGTGATGAGGCGGTAGTACTCGCCGTTGGCGACCCCGATCAGCGCAAAGCCGTTGGACGCCAGGGCCAGGTTGCCGAAGCGCTCGTCCAGGTTGTTGATGCCCAGGCCGATCACGAACACCGCGACATTGACGCCGATCAGCGTCATCGTGACGCGCGCGGTGTCCATCGCAACCCGGCCGCCGAAGACGGTCCGCGGTGTGCGCACCGTCTTCGCGCCCTCCGCGACACACGAGGGGCACTGGAAACCGACGGATGCCGACCGCATGCAGTCGGGGCAGATCGGTCGCTCGCAGCGGTTGCAGCGGACGTAGGTCTCGCGGTCGGTGTGCCGGTAGCAGACCGGCGGGGTCTCGAGGCCGCTGCCCGGGCTGCTGCCGGGACTGCTCAGCTGCCGACCTCTTCGATGTCGATCTTCTCGATGGCCACCTCGGTCCGCGGCCGGTCCATCGAACCGGTCGGCGTCGCGGCGATGGCGTCGACGACGTCGCGGCTCGCCTGGTCGGCGACCTCGCCGAAGATCGTGTGCTTGCCCGTGAGGTGTGTCGTGTTGGCGACGGTGATGAAGAACTGCGACCCGTTGGTTCCCGGGCCGGCGTTTGCCATCGCGAGCAGGTAGGGCTTGGTGAACGCGAGCTCGGGATGGATCTCGTCCTTGAACCGGTAGCCCGGCCCGCCGGTGCCGGTGCCGAGCGGGTCGCCTCCTTGGATCATGAAGCCGGAGATGACCCGGTGGAAGACGGTGCCGTTGTAGAGCGGACCGTCGCCCTTCTTGCCGGTCTTCGGGTCGGTCCACTCGCCCGTGCCGTCGGCCAGCCCGACGAAGTTCTGCACGGTCTTCGGCGCGTGGTCCGGGAAGAGCTGGACCCGGACCGGGCCGTGGGTGGTGTGCAGGGTGGCGAACAGCTCGCGGGCCACGCGGGTGCTCCGATCGGCTGGAGGTGGAAGGACCATCGATCCTTGCACGGCGTCCATGGCACGCTGACGCCCCCGCCCCGACTGCAAGGAGACCGGCCGTGCGCGCACCCTCGTTTGCCGAGAGCCTCGTCGAGCGGGTCGGGGACGTGCCGACCGACGCGGTCGAGGCAGTCCTCGACGACGCGCTGCACCGCGCCGAAGCGCTCCTGCAGGACGCCCGGCACCGCGCCGAGGCACTGCTCGACGAGGCCCGCCCCGCCTTCGAGGAAGCCGCCCTGCGCGGCGGCGCGGCGTGGGACGCGCTGCGCGGTGAGCGCGTCCGGCC
>JAODNA010000126.1 GCA_025465135.1 Frankiales bacterium
CCGCGGACCCGCACCGCCCGACGGCGACAGCCGCGCCGAGGCACGCGCAGCGTGACGCCTACGTCGAGTCGCCCCGTGATGTCGCTGCGCCGCAGACCTGCCGGCAGGGACCGACCGGCAGCGCCGGCCCGGTCTTCTACGGCGGAGCCACGGCGTGCAGTGTCGCGTCGTCGGGCCCGTCGTCGGTCAAGCGCGGCGGCACCGTGAGCGGCAGCACCGACATCTGCGTGCCGTACGGCGGCGGCCAGAGCATCCTCGGCTACGACCACGGCCAGGAGCACGAGGTCATCGTGACCAACGCCGACGGGGAGCTCGTCTACCGGTTCTCCGACACCGTCCGGTTCGCCCAGGGCGCGCACCGCCGGACCATCGGCGACGGTCGCTGCCTCGCGTGGACCGGAACCTGGGACACGACCTACACCAACGGGACCCTCGTCCCTAGCGGGCGCTACGAGGTGACGCTGTCCCTGCGCCCGGACAGCATCGGCGGCCGGCGGACCAGCGCCGGCGAAGGCGGCTCGATGGGGTTCTCCGTCGACGTGCAGTAGGTCAGCTGACGGGGCGCCTGCTCGTCGTGAGGTCGAGCACCCCGAGGGCGAGTGCGGCAACGGTGAAGGCCGTGATGACCCAGAGGCCGTGCCGGAAGGCCAGCGCCCAGTCTCCGCGCGAGGTCCGCACCGCGGCGTAGAACACGCTGCCCGTCATGGCGATGCCCGCCGCGGAACCGATCCGCTGCCCGGTCTGGAGCACGCCGCCCGCGATGCCCGCCCGCCGTACCGGCACCTCCTGCAGCGTCAGCGTGACGTTGGGGGTGATCACCAGCCCGCTGCCGACTCCGGCGACGAGCAGCGGGACGACGGCAGCCCAGCCGACGTTGTGGCCCGGTACGGCGTCGGCGGCGATGTAGCAGCCGACGAAGCCGAGCACGACGAGGACGAGGCCGACCACGACGAGGGGGCGGCCGTACCGCAGCACCACCCGGCCGCCCAGGGCTGCGGCGGCCGCCGAACCGAGGGCGAACGGCGTCACGGCGAGCCCGGCGTCGAGGGCGCTGTAGTGCAGGCCGATCTGCAGGTACTGCGTGTAGATGAAGAACAGCCCGGTGAAGCCGGCGAAGAAGACGAGTCCGAGCCCGGCTCCGATGCCGTAGCCCTTCTCGCGGAACAGGTCGAGGTCGACGACCGGGTCGCTGCGCTTGGCGTAGGAGATCTCCCACGCCAGCCAGGCGGCGCCAAGTGCTGCGGCGGCGGGGAACAGCAGCAGCCGCAGGTGGCTGTGCCACTGCTCCTGCTCGATGAAGGGCAGCAGGACGCAGGTGACCGCTGACCCGAGCAGGAGGACACCGACCGGGTCGAGCGACTCGCGCCGGCCGGTGGGCCGCACGTGCGGCATCCAGCGCATCGCGAGGACGAGGGTGACGAGCCCGATCGGCAGGTTGACGAAGAAGACGAAGCGCCAGCCCTCGGAGGCGCCGAACACCTGGATGATCAGGCCGCCGAGCAACGGGCCGACGGCCGTCGAGATGCCGATGCTCGCGCCGAGCAGACCGAAGGCCCTGCCGCGCTCGGCCCCGCGGAAGAGCTGCTGGATCAGCCCGCTCATCTGCGGCATGAGCACGCCGCCTGCCGCGCCCTGCAGGAGCCGGGCCGCGATGAGTGTCCCGTCGTTGGGCGCGAGCCCGCACAGCACGCTCGCGAGGGTGAACAGCGACAGTCCCCACATGAACGCCGGACGCCGGCCGCGCGCATCACCGATGCGCCCGGCCGGCACGAGGAGCAGGCCGAAGGTCAGTGCGTAGCCGGACACGATCCACTGCAGCGAGCTCTCGCCTGCGTGCAGGCCGGCCGAGATGCTCGGGATCGCGACGTTGACGATGCTCACGTCGAGCAGCGCCATGAAGCCCGCGATCAGGCAGATGACCAGCGCCTTCCAGCGCATCGGGTCGGGCTCGTAGGTCTCGGCCGGCGGCGGGTTCGTCACGGCCTCAGCCTGCCTCCTGCCGCCGTACGGCGTCGATGAGGTCCCCGATCGCCAGCGTGACGTCGGCGACATGCAGCCCCCAGTTCGGCCCCAGCGACGCCTGGAACGGCGGCACCCGGCTGCCGGGCACGGCGGCGACCTGCAGCCAGCTCGCCCCCCCGGCCGACCGGCAGGCGACGCGGATGCCGTCGGGGTAGGCGACGAAGCCGGTTCCCGGCAGTGGCTGCGGACCGGCCGCAACGCGGCCGGCCGGGACGTACGGATGGGCCAGACCGGACCCGCCGGCGAGCCGGGTGGGGTCGGTGCAGAGCACGTGCTGCCCGGGCGCGGTCGTCCGGCCGAACAGCGCGCCCGCGGGCGGCGTGGTCGCGAACGAGCTGTAGGCGATGACGCACCCGGTCGCGCCAGGCGTCGTACAGGCCGGTACGGCCGTGAAGCTCCCACCCGCAGCGCGTCCCGTCGCCACGGTGACGTTGCCACCGAGCAGGATCGCCGAGAGCAGCCGCCGGCGCACGGCCGCACTGCCGTCGATCTCCTCCTTCACCAGGCGGGTCAGGAGCATCGCGCCCTGCGAGTGCCCGATCAGCACGACCGGCCGTCCGCCGTTGTCGTGTGCGAGGTAGTCGCGCCAGGCAGCGCGCACGTCGGCGTAGGCGACGTTCTGCACGCCCTTGTCGAAGTACCGCCCGCTCAGCAGCGCGCCGACGGTGACCTGACGGTAGGCCGGGACGAAGACCCGGCAGACCGACGCGAACAGCGCGGCCTGCGCATGGATGGCTTCGAGCACCTCCGGGGAGCTCGACCGCGGCGCGTTGTCCCCGGGCGCCGTGGACACCGTCGGGTAGACGTAGAAGCAGTCGGCCGTCGGGTGTGCCGCCGGGACGAACGGCACCCGCCTCCTCGACCCGTCGACCTGTACGACGGTGGCGTCCAGGTCCTTGCTGCAGGCGGCGTCGGCTCCTGGCCGGCAGATCCAGACCGTGCCGGACGCGGTCGCGGCCGAGGCTGCCGGGCTGGCTGAGGCGGCCCGCGAAGGTGCGGCAGCCGGCGTCGAGGTCGAGCAGGCGGCCATCGCCAGCAGACCGAGCAGGACCGGGAACCCGCGCACGCGCATGCCGCCAGCCAACCACCCGCCTACGCTGGACAGCACGATGAGCAGCGCCGACCTCCGGGAGCGCCTGGACGGCCTGATGCTGCGTGACCGGCGCCGCATCGAGCGCCGGCTGAGCGGTCGCCCCGACCTCGCGCGGCTCGCGCGGGATGTCGAGCAGGCCGAGGCGAAGGTGGCTGCCCGCCGCGCCGCCGTACCGCCCATCACCTACCCCGACCTGCCGGTGAGCGAGGCGCGCGAGTCGCTGATGGCGGCCCTGCGCGACCACCAGGTGGTCGTCGTGGCGGGGGAGACCGGCTCGGGCAAGACGACGCAGCTGCCGAAGATGCTGCTCGAGCTCGGTCGCGGGATCACCGGCCTCATCGGGCACACGCAGCCCCGCCGGATCGCGGCCCGCACCGTCGCGGAGCGCATCGCCGAGGAGCTCGGGACCGAGCTCGGCGAGGTCGTCGGCTACAAGGTGCGCTTCCACGACCAGGTCGGTGACACGACGCTCGTCAAGCTGATGACCGACGGCATCCTGCTGGCCGAGCTGCAGAACGACAGGTCGCTGTGGCAGTACGACACGCTGATCCTCGATGAGGCGCACGAGCGCAGCCTCAACGTCGACTTCCTGCTCGGCTACCTCAAGCAGCTGCTGCCGCGCCGGCCCGACCTGAAGCTGGTCATCACGAGCGCGACGATCGACCCCGGCCGGTTCGCGGCGCACTTCGGCGACGCCCCGGTCGTCGAGGTCAGCGGCCGCACGTTCCCGGTCGAGGTCCGCTACCGGCCCCCGTCGGAGGACACCGACCAGGTGCAGGCGATCGCGGATGCGGTCGACGAGCTCGAGGGCGAGGCCCCGGGTGACGTGCTGGTCTTCCTCTCCGGGGAACGGGAGATCCGCGACACCGCCGAGGTGCTGCGCGGACGGGTGGGAGAGCGCACGGAGGTTCTGCCGCTCTACGGCCGGCTGTCGATCGCGGAGCAGCACAAGGTCTTCACCGCGCACACCGGCCGTCGCGTCGTCCTGGCCACCAACGTCGCCGAGACCTCGCTGACCGTGCCGGGGATCCGCTACGTCGTCGACCCCGGCACCGCCCGCATCTCGCGCTACAGCGCGCGCACGAAGGTGCAGCGGCTGCCGATCGAGCCGATCAGCCAGGCGTCCGCGCGGCAGCGCGCGGGTCGGTGCGGTCGCGTCGCCGACGGCATCTGCATCCGGCTGTACGACGAGGAGGAGTTCGACAAGCGGCCTGAGTACACCGACCCCGAGATCCTGCGGACCAACCTTGCGTCCGTCATCCTGCAGATGACGGCGATCGGGCTCGGTGATGTTGCTGCCTTTCCGTTCGTCGACCCGCCCGATCGTCGCAACATCAAGGACGGCATGGATCTCCTGCACGAGCTCGGGGCGCTCGACGAACGTCGCCGTCTCACCCCCGTCGGACGCCAGCTCGCTGCGCTGCCGATCGACCCGCGGTTGGCCCGCATGGTGGTGGAGGCCGACCAGCAGGGCGCGCTTCGCGAGGTGCTGGTCGTCGCCGCCGCGCTCTCCATCCAGGACCCGCGCGAACGGCCGCAGGACAAGCAGCAGGCCGCCGACGAGATGCACAAGCGGTTCGCCGACCCGACCTCGGACTTCCTCACCTACCTGAACCTGTGGAACTACCTCTCCGAGCAGCAGAAAGCCCTGTCCAGCAGCGCCTTTCGTCGCCTCTGCCGCACCGAGTTCCTCAACTGGCTGCGCATCCGGGAGTGGCAGGACCTGCACAGCCAGCTGCGGCGCGTGGCTCGCTCGCTCGACCTCTCGCTGAACAGCGGCTACCCCGGCCCGGACGCGGTGCACCAAGCACTGCTCGCCGGGCTGCTCAGCCACATCGGCCTGCGCGACTCCGAGAAGCGGGAGTACGCCGGCGCCCGAGGTGCGCGCTTCGCCGTCGTACCGAGCAGTGCGCTCTACAAGAAGCAACCGACGTGGGTGGTCGCGGGCGAGCTCGTGGAGACCAACCGCATGTGGGGACGGGTCTGCGCCCGCATCACCCCCGAGTGGGCCGAGCAGCTGGCGCCGCACCTGGTGACGCGGGTGTTCAGCGAGCCGCACTGGGAGAAGAAGCAGGGTGCGGTGATGGCCTACGAACGAGTGACGCTGTACGGCGTCCCGCTCGTTGCTCGGCGGAAGGTCAACTACTCGCGCGTCGACCCGGAGCTGGCCCGCGAGCTGTTCCTGCGGCATGCGCTCGTGGAGGGTGACTGGGAGACGCACCACGCGTTCTTCACGGACAACCTGCGACTGCTCGAGGACGTCGAGGAGCTCGAGCACCGCGCGAGACGGCGCGGCATCGTCGTCGACGACCAGACCCTCTTCGAGTTCTACGACGCACGCGTGCCACCCGAGGTGGTCTCAGGAGCGCACTTCGACGCGTGGTGGAAGAAGGCGCGCCGCGAGACACCAGACCTGCTCACGTTCTCGATGGCGATGCTGGTCCAGGAGACGGCGGCCGTCGATCCCGGCGACTACCCGGACGCCTGGCAGCAGGGCGACGTGCGGCTGCCGCTGACCTACCAGTTCGAGCCGGGCGCGGACGCCGACGGCGTGACGGTGCACATCCCTGTCGCGGTGCTCGGCGCGGTGACGGCGTACGGCTTCGACTGGCAGGTGCCCGGCCTGCGGCATGACCTCGTCGTCGCACTGCTCAAGTCCCTGCCGAAGCCGGTGCGGGTGCGGCTCGTTCCCGCGCCGGACACCGCAGCGGCAGTGCTCGCCGTCATGGAGGCGCGCCAGGAGCCGCTGCTCGACGCGCTCGAGCGCGAGCTGCTGCGGATCCGCAGCGTCGACGTACGCCGGGACGACTGGCAGCTCGACCGGGTGCCCGAGCACCTGCGGATGACGTTCCGCGTCGAGGACGAGCAGGGGCGGACCCTGGCCGAGGGCAAGGACCTCGCGCTGTTGCGCACACAGCTCGCACCCACCGTGCAGCGCGCCCTGTCGTCGGCTGCGGGTGGGCTCGAGCGCGGCGGGCTGACCTCGTGGGTGGACGTCCCGCGGGAGGTGCCGGCCGGTCCAGGTGTCACGGGCTACCCGGCGCTCGTCGACGAGGGCACCTCGGTCGCGCTGCGCGTCCTCGGCTCGCCGGAAGAGCAGGCGGACGCGATGTGGGCAGGACTGCGGCGGCTGCTCCTGCTGTCCGCGCCGTCTCCCGTCAAGGCCGTCGCCGGCCGGCTTACCAACGCGTCGAAGCTCGCGCTGACGTCGAACCCGCACGGCAGCGTCGTGGCGCTGCTGGAGGACTGCGTCGGTGCGGCGGCCGACGCGCTGATGCGGTCGGGGGGAGGAGCGACCTGGGACGCGCCGTCGTACGAACGACTGCGCGACCACGTGCGGGCCGGGTTGCAGGACACGACCGAGCAGGTACTCGTCCGCGTCGAGGAGGTGCTGACCCTCTGGGCTGCGCTGCTGCCTCAGGTCGCCGGCATCTCGGCCGCGCAGGTCGACATGCGGGAGCAGCTGGCGCGGCTGGTGCGACCGGGCTTCGTGACGGCAACGGGCCTGGACCGGTTGCCCGACCTCGTGCGCTACCTCAGGGCCATCGAGGCGCGCCTCGCGAAGCTGCCCCGCGATGCGGAGCGGGACAGCCGCGAGATGGCGTCGGTGCAGACAGTGCAGGAGGAGGTCGACGCCCTGCTCCGCAAGCGCCCCGACGACCCACGCGCGCGGGAGATCGCGTGGCTCGTCGAGGAGCTGCGGGTCAGTCTCTTCGCGCAGGGCATGCGCACGCGGCAGCCCGTGTCGGAGAAGCGGATCTACAAGGCGATCGACGCCCTGCTGTAGATCAGGAGGACAGGCTGACGTGGCCCTTGATGCGGTCGCCCGCGAACTCGAAGACGTCGGCCCACTTCACGGTCAGGGGCGAGCCGTCCGAGCCCTTGCTCGTGGACGTCACGTAGACGGTCGCGAAGTCGTCGTGCACGGAGATCTGCTGGATCTCCTGCTGCATGTCCAGCTGCGGGATGTGCTCCTCCATGAACGCCATGATCTCGTCGCGCCCGCTGATCGTCGCTGCGGGGATGACGGGGTTGGGCAGCATGTGGAACGTGGCGTCCTCGGCGATCAGGTCCTTGATCGTCGCGGTGTCCTTGTCGTTCATGGCGCTGTACATGGTGCGCAGGGTGGCTTCGTGTGACATACGGGGACTCCTCAGGTCGGGTTCCGCGAACCTAAGGGAGACCGGGCTGCGGCGTCAGCCGTTTCGCGGACGCGGCTGCGGGCCGGCGCACGCGGTGCTCCGCGACCTCGTCACGAAGCACCGCGGCCGACGTGGTGGCGGGCTCGGAGCGCGCGTCAGAACCTGGTGGAACGGACATCACGAGCCCCCCTCGCGTGGATGCACGATGCCAGCCGAACGGCGATGTGTGGATGGCACGAACTGACTATTTGCCGCGCGCGAGCCGCCAGGCGTAGAGGACCGCGGCCGTGGCCGTGGCGAGGTTCAGGCTGCTGACGCCGTCACGCATGGGGAGCCGTACGACGGCATCAGCACGTGCGCGCAGCTCGGCTCCGACGCCGGCGCGCTCGCTGCCGATGACGAGGACGCAGTCGGCCGCGATCGCGCCGAGGTCATCGCCCTCGGCGTCCAGGACGACGAGTGGGCCGCCGACGTCCGTGGGCTCCACCCGCAGCACAGGCAGCGCGTAGTGCAGCCCTGCGCTGCCACGCAGCACAGCTGGGTGCCACGGGTCGAGGGGACCGGTGAGGGCGACCCCGCTCGCGCCGGCCGCGGCGGCGACCCTGATGACGGCGCCGGCGTTGCCGGCATGGCGCGGCGCGTCGAGCAGGACCAGGGGCGCGCGTCGCGTGGTCAGCACGGACCGGTCCTCCGCGGGTCGCGTCGCGACGGCCTCGACGCCCGTGGGGTGGGCGACCTCGCCGGTCCGTGCCGATGCGAGCAGTCGCTCGGTGATGTCCGGCGCGAGCTGCGCGGCGAGGGCGCGGGCCGCGTCGACGTCGCGGACGGTGATCTCCTCGACGAGGTCAGGTGCGAAGCGCAGCGCGTGCTTGACCGCGTGGAAGCCTTCGAGCCGGACGCTCAGGGCGACAGCTCGCGTGCCGGCGGCCCGTCGTCAGCCACCGAGGCTCAGGCTGACCTGCACCGGCCCCAGGCGCAGTCCGAGCCCGAGTCCGGCAGCGGGCGCGACGAGGCCGGGCCGGACCCACCGCAGCGGCGTCACCCGGACGTCCAGGGAAGGCGTCGGGGGCCGCAGCCGCTCGGTGTGCGGGGCTGCGAGCGGCGGTGCGGTCGGTGCCGGGGCGCTCGGAAGCGGTCGTGCGTTGGCCGCCCCCTGCAGGTCGGCAAGCAGGTCGCTCTGGAGGTCGGTCTTGGTCATCGGTCGGGGCCTCTCGTGGTGTAGGCCGCCAGCACCTCTTCCGCGAGGTCGAGGTAGGCGACGGCGACGCTGCTGGACGGCGCCGTCAGGACGACCGGGCGCTTGGACAGGGTGGAGCTGGGGACCCGCCGCGACATCGGGATGCGGGTCGCGAACAGCGGGATGCCGGTGCCCTCCATCGCGCCGAAGACGTCCCGGGCCGCCTTGGCCTGCGGGTCCCACAGGGAGCAGGCTGCGCCGAGCAGGGTGGCCGAGGTGTTCTCGAAGGCCTGGTGCTGGTGCAGGAACGCGGAGACGCGGGCGACACCGAGTGCAGAGCCCGGGTCGCTGGTGAACACCGACAGCACCGCGTCGGCCGCGCAGACCGCCGCGAGCGTGAGGTTGCCGAGGTCGCCGTGCGTGTCCAGCACGATGTGGTCGTAGTCGGCCATCAGCGGCCGAAGCGTCCGCCGGATGCTCGTGACCAGCCCGCCCTGACCCGCGAGGGCGACGCCGGCCGCCTCGAGCGAGGGATGCGCCGGAAGCACGTCCAGCCCGGGCGCGATGTCGCGCCGGATTGCTGCGTGCGGATCGAGGGAGGGGTCCTCGAGCAGGCCGGCGAGGGAGTCCTCACGGCCCTTCGCGATGACCCCGAACGCGCGGCCGAGGCTGTCCTGGGGGTCGGCATCGACGGCGAGCGTCCGACCGTGGACGCCGAGCGCGACAGCCAGGTTGGCTGCCGTGGACGTCTTGCCCACGCCGCCCTTCGACGAGCAGACGGCGAGGCGCATGGGGACATCCTGACAGGCGGTGTCGCGGGGCGGCACGCGGACGGCGGGCCACCCGTAGGTGGCCCGCCGCTTGGTGCGCTGGTCTGGGACTAGTCGTCCCAGGGGCCGTAGTCGTTCATGACGTTCCTCTCCTGCGCCACCACCGACTCGCTATCACCTTGGTGGGGCGGTTCCTGCTGGGCCACGCGCTTCAGATGCGCTGGCGTTCTGCGTATCCGGGAGGTGCTCACCGGGCGGCCTCTTGGCGGGCTGCTGTAGACCACTCTACATGAACAGGGACTTCGACGGGCGGGTCGCGCTGATCACAGGCGGCACGCGGGGAATCGGGCTGGGCATCGCGCAGGAGCTGGTCGCCCGGGGTGCACGGGTCGTCGTGACCGCCCGCAAGCCCGACGAGCTCGAGGCTGTGGTGGCCGAGCTCGGCCCGGACGTCGCGGCCGCCGCGCGCGGAAGCGCAGATGACGAGGCGCACCAGGCCGAGGCCGTCGCCCTTGCGATCGAGCGGTTCGGCCGGCTCGACTGCCTCGTCAACAACGCCGCCGTCAACCCTCAGTACGGCCCGCTGGTCGACGCCGACCTGTCCGCCGTACGCAAGGTCCTCGAGGTCAACGTCACCGCGGTCCTCGGCTGGACGCAGCAGGCCTGGCGCGCGGCCATGAACGAGCACGGCGGCAGCATCCTGAACGTCGCGAGTGTCGGCGGCATCCGCGCCGGTGCGCCGATCGGTGCCTACAACGCGAGCAAAGCGGCGCTCATCCACCTCACGCGTCAGCTCGGCGTCGAGCTCGGCCCGACGGTGCGGGTCAACGCGATCGCGCCGGCCGTGGTCAAGACGAGCTTCGCGAAGGCGCTGTACGAGGGCCGCGAGGAAGAGGTCGCCCAGGCCTACCCGATGAAGCGGCTCGGCGTGCCCGCGGACACCGCAAAGGCGGCTGCCTTCCTGCTGAGCGACGATGCGAGCTGGATCACCGGCGAGACGCTGGTCGTCGACGGCGGTGTGACGCTGGGTCGTTAGGTTGTCTCCACCAACGACGAAGGAGTACGGCGTGGCGGACGGGCGCGAGCAGCTGCAGGCGATGATCGGGGAGAAGCGCGGGCCGAGCGAGTGGCTGCTCGTCGACCAGGCGCGGGTCAACGCCTTCGCCGAGGCCACCGAGGACCGGCAGTGGATCCACATCGACCCGGAGGCCGCGAAGAACGGGCCGTTCGGCCAGACGATCGCGCACGGCTACCTGACGCTGTCGCTGCTGCCCCATCTCGCCGGAGGTCTGCTCCCGATCGTCGACGGGGTCGCCGGCGGCATCAACTACGGCAGCAACAAGGTCCGCTTCCCGACGGCGCTGCCCGTGGGCACGCGGGTTCGCGCGCACAGCACCCTGGTCGATGTCGCCGACCACCCGATGGGCGTGATGCTGACGCAGAAGGTGGAGATCGAGGCCGAGGGTGTCGACAAGCCGGTCTGCGTCGCGGAAGCCTTGTCGCTGCTGTTCTTCTAGGGGTTCTGCTGGACGATCACGCGGCCGCTGAAGACCTCGTGGGTGATCGAGCCGTGCTCGAAGACGACGGTCCGCACCTCGGGGTTGGCGCCCGACTTCCACGGCCACGCGCGCACGTCGGTCTCGTCGGCCGTGGGGAAGCCGAGGCTCGATCCCTCGGCGCCGAGCTCGACGTACTTGTCGGCGATCGCCCGTGACAGCCAGTGGGCGCCGGTCGCCGCCCCGACCGAGATCCGTCCGTGCTCGAAGCGCTGCACCCGGCCCCCGGTCAGCACCTCCTCGCCGGCGAGCGGGAAGCCGAGCGGTCCCGCCTCCGCCTCCGCGCGCTCGTAGGCGTCGGCGATGACGTCGTGGGTCAGGAACACCTCGCCGGCACCCTGCTCCGACGCGCGCCCGTGCTGGAACCGGGCGAACGACCCGACGACGTCACCGGTCGGGCTCGAGTCGGTCAAGGGGAAGCCGAGCGGCCCGTCCTCGCCGGAGGCTGCGGCGTAGCGGGTCGCCATGGCACCGAGCAGCACGAACGTGCCGAGGTCGGGGTGATGGCTGATGCGCCCGTTCTGGAAGCGGTTGACGAGCCCCCGGCCGTCTCGCGACACGACTGTCCCCGTGACGGGGAACCCGAGCGGTCCGCCTTCCCCTCCGGTTCCGAGGAAGCGGTCCGTGATGGGGCCGCGCGTCTCATGGGCACCGGTCGCGGTGCTGGCCGAGATGCGGCCGCGCTCGTAGCGCTGGGCCCGGCCGCCGGGCACCGCGAGCTCGCCGTAGACGGAGTTGCCGAGCTGCGAGCCGTTCTCACCGAGCCGGATGTAGCGCGCGGTGATCGCGGTGTACGACGCCGGCAGCTGCGCGGAGCTGTGGTTGCGGGTGTTGTTGTCGGTCGCCGGCGCGGTGGAGCATCGCTCCCACTTCCACGGCGGGGTGCACGACACCACCCGGCACGTCACGCCACCGACCTGGGGCACCTCCTGGTGGCACTGGCCGTAGCGGAAGGCGTTGCAGCACGACTTGCGCTGGTCGCACGACGAGCTGGGGCCGCACCGGCACGTGCACGACCAGCAGGAGCGTGCGCAGATGCCGGAGCCACCGCCGCCGCAGTGGGAGCAGGTGGCGTTGCAGTCGACGATGTAGCGCGCCTTGCCGCCGCACAGCGACGCGCCGTCGGCCTTCCACCAGCCGGCAGCGATCGAGCCCGGCGGGCACGCGTTGATGCCGTTGTTGATGGTCGCGCAGAACACGGTCCAACCCGAGCCGCAGCTGCTGCCTGGGCCGCAGACCGAGGCGTAGGCGGACTGCGGCTTGAGCACGAACCCGACGGTGTCGACCGCGAGGGCGCTGCCGACCACGCCGGCCCGCACGAGGAATCCGCGACGGGAGGTACGACGGCTCAGCCAGCCCGTCACAGCGTCGGCAGCCCGCTGCGTCACTGTCGCCCCGGAGGTCTGACCGAGTGCGTGCAGCGCGTCCGCAGTCGCCGTCACAGGTCCGGTCCCACGGCCAGGCCGGCGAGGAGCTGCGCGACCTTCGTCGCACCCGGTGCCCGCCGGGCGTGACTGCCGAGGACGCAGTGCAACGAGAACGCCCGGCCTGCCAGCGAGAAGAACCACTGCGCGCCGGTGTTGCCGGCCCTGGTCCGCTGCAGCACGTCGGGCGAGAAGTCCGACGGCTTGGGCACCGGGAGCCGTCCGGACCGGAACAGCACCTTCGCCGCGTCCCCTTCGTCGTACTCGAACATCGCGAGGAACGCGTCGTCCGGTCCGAGCTGCTCGACCACGCCGCTGCCGAAGTCACCGCGCTGGTCGGGCAGGACGACGGTCGCGGCGTGCAGCAGGACGTTTCCCGGGCGGCCGGGCTGCGAAGGCTCCTGTCGTCGTACGCGCGCCTCCCATCCGCTCGGCAGCACGAGCCGCAGACCGCCCGCGACGAGTGTCATGACGACGCCACCAGGAGGACGGCCGACAGGGCGAGAACGGCGGTCGTGCCGCGGGCTGCTGCCGGCGCCAGCTGCTCGAGCCTCGCTGCGATCGACCGCAGCCGGTCGGGTGTGTCCGCGTGACGCAGCTGCAACAGGGGGAGTGCGCGTACGAGTCCGAAGCAGGCGCCGATGGCCGCGCCCGCCAGGGTGCTGCCGCTCAGCAGGCAGAGGGCGAGCGCGGCGTAGGTCGCCGCGCTCGTCATGACGGTGACGACGCCGAGGCCGAGCTGGTAGCCGTAGCCGGCGCCGTAGACCCAACCTCGGTAGCGGCCCAGCCAGTCCTCGTCGACCTGGCGGTGCAGCGTCGGGAGCCGGTGCACGGCGTCGGCCGCAGCGGCGAGCGCGCACACGACCGCTGGCACGACCGGCGACGGGCGCCAGGAGGATCCGGCCGCTCCCAGCGCCGTGCCGATGGTCAGCCCGCCGAGCGCCGACGCCACGACGTAGGTCGTGGCTGTCGCCGCCCAGCGGTTGCCGCGGGCCCGCTCACCTAGCGGGCTGATGCTGGTCAGCATCGACTCACCTCAAGGCGACCAGGTCGCGCGCAGTGCGGCGACCGTCGCCACGAGGAGGCCGATGACCACTCTCATGAGGCTTCGTAGAGGCTCGGGTGGCCCGGCTCGATCCCGGCGGCTCTCAGGACGCTGTTGTCCCTCGACTCCCGCACCGCGCCGTTGCCGCGCAGCTCGGCATCGGCGGTGGCCTGCCCGAGGAGCGTCGTGACCTGGGGCCAGCTCGCCCCCGACCCCTCGCCGACGACCCGGCCGTCCTGCACGAGCACGAAGTAGGGCGACCCCGGTACGCCGAGGGCATCCCACCCGGTCGTCGACGCCACGACGGGTACGACGGCGGGCCGGCGCGCCCGCAGCTCGCTCTCGCTCTCCTCGTCGAGGTCGCGCACGACGACGAGCAGGCGCGCGCCCGCGGGCGCGTCGGGGGTCCCCGTCGCGAACGCGGACCAGAACGCCTGGCACGTCGTGCAGCCGGAGGACAGGAAGGCGAGCAGCGTCGCGCCGCCCTGCAACGAGTAGGCGACTGCCTCGCGGTCGAGCGTCGTGCCCACGAGGCTGTCGGGGACGGGGCTGTCCGCGCTCCGCGGGGGCACGACGCCATCGATCGTCACGGGCACAGGACCGTCGGCGGCTCGCTCCAGCTCGAGCCCGGCACCGAGCTCGTGCAGTGCCTTGAGGATCTCGGCGTGGCTCCGGAGCACGCCCGCGACGAGCACGGCCAGGACGAGGACGACCAGCGCGAGCCCGACGACGAGGGGGGTCATCGCAGGGCTCGCTGCCACACAAGTGGAAGGATCGCGAGCGCGACGTAGGTGCAGTAGGCCAGGACGCCGCTGACGACGGCGAGGGGCACGTCGAGCGGCGCCGCGCGGCCGACGGCGACGAGCAGCGCCGCGACGGCGAGCAGGGCGGTGACGACGACGTGCCCGGGCGTCGGGGGCGTGTCGGTCTTGCCGAAGCAGCCGCAGGATGCCAGCGGGCTGCTGCTGCGCAGCGCTCGCAGGACGAACGCGGTGAACCCGGCGTAGGACAGCGCGACCCCGAGCGCGACGACGCGGCCGGGGTGCAGTCCGGCGACGAGTCCGAGCAGGGCCTCGACCGCGGCGATCGCGCGCACCCACCGGGCGAGCAGGGGGGCGCGGACCCGGAGGCCGGCGGCCCGCAGCGCACGGACGAGCGACAGCGGCTCTCGCGACTTGGCGACACCTGCGGCGACGAGCAGCAGGGCGGCCGCGAGGTACGGCGCGGTCGCGGCTTCCATCGTCCGAACGCTAATGCAGTCGCCCGGGAACCGGGTGCGTTTAGGCCTCGACGGCCAGCCGGATCCCGAACGCGATCAAGACGACGCCGGAGAGGCGCTCGATGCGCCGTCGTACGACGTCGTCGCGCAGCCACGCGGTCAGCCGCTCGACCGCCAGCAGCATGACGGCGAAGTAGATCAAGGTCTCCACGATGAAGATGGCGCCGAACATGAGCGACGTCGTCCCCACGTCTGCTCCGCGAGGCACGAGGCCCGGCAGGAAGGTCACGAAGAAGACCCCGACCTTCGGGTTGAACAGGTTGCAGGCGATCCCCGCGGTGTAGCCCGTTCCGAGCAGCCCGCTGCGCTGCAGGGCTCCACGTGCGCGGAGCGCCTGGATGCCGATCGCGAACAGGTAGATCGCGCCGACCACCCGCAGCGTGGTGTAGCCGATCTCGCTCGCCTTCAGCAGGGCTGCCAGCCCGATGGAGGCAGACGTGATCCAGACGACGAGCCCGGTCAGGATGCCCGCGGCCGTGCGGATCGCACCCGCGCGGCCCGACACCGCGATCGCGCGCAGCATGAGCATCGAGTCGGGGCCGGGCAGCATGACGAGCACCGCGGCGGCGAGTGCGAAGGCGAGCAGGGCGGTGATCACATCGCCGCCGCGACGGTGGCCAGATCCGCGGCGTAGACGTGCTCGGGGAGTGGTGGCAGCAGGTCGTCCCACAGCGCCAGGTTGGAGCCGCGCAGCTGCATCAGTCCCGCCGGCCGGCCGATGGCGAACAGGTGGAGGTGCGCGCCGCCGTCGCCCCACCTGTTGATGTGGACGCGGCCGATTCCAGGCAGACCGCGAACTGCGCGCTCGAGCCTGACGAGGAGAACGCCCATCTCCGCGGCCATCGCCTCGTCGAGCTCACCCAGGTCGAGGTGCTCGCGCGGCATCAGCATCGCGATGAAGGGCACGCCCGGCGGCGTCGCGAAGCGCGTGAGCACCCATCTGTCGTTGCCCCAGACAACCCCGCGCTCGGGCTCCGCGCAGCGCGAGCACGGCTGGCCGCCCTCGCCGTTGCGCGGCGGCTCTGGCAGCGACGGCGGCTCGAGCGGCTTGACCTGCAGCGAGCCCGCCTCGAACGGGAAGATCTCCCAGCCGGCCTGGTCGGGCACCGGCAGGCGCCCTTCCGCGTCGGCTCCGGTGAGTGCGTGCGCGTAGAACTCCTCCGGCGTCATCCCCATGCCCGGATCTTCACTGTGGCGGGTCCTGCGACTGCTCGGCGAGGAAGCGCTCGAGCTCGGCCCCCAGCTCGTCAGCGGTGGGCAGGTCGGCGTGCTCGAGCAGCAGCGAGGCGTCGCGGCCCGCGATGAAGGCGTCGTACTGGTTCTCGAGGGCCTCGACGACGGCGGCGACCTCGGGCGCGCCGGCGACCTGCTCGTCGATCGCGGCGCGCGTCGTCTCGGCGGCTTCGAGCAGCGCATCGAGCGGGAGCGACAGGCCGGAGGCCTTGCTGACCTCGGCCAGCAGGGCTGCGGACGCGGCGGGGTACTCCGCCTGCGCGACGTAGTGAGGGACGTGCACGGCGAAGCCGACGGCGTCGTAGCCGGCCTGGCCGAGGCGGTACTCGATCAGGTGCCCGGCCGTGCCGGGCACCTGCACCGCGTTGACCCACGGCTCGTAGCCCGCGACCAGCTCCTTGCTGCTGCCGTGAGCGATGACCCCGGTCGGGCGGGTGTGCGGGACGCCCATGGGGATCGCATTGAGGCCGACGGTCAGGCGCACGCCGAGCCGGTCGACGAGCATCCGGACCGCAGCGCTGAAGCGCTCCCACTGCACGTCGGGCTCAGGCCCGGCGAGGAGCAGGAACGGGGTCCCGACGGCGTCGTGGAGCAGGTGGATCGCCAGTGAAGGGTCGTCGTAGGACTCCCAGTGGTCCTCGACGAAGAGCATGGCCGGCCGGCGGGCGCGGTAGTCGAGCAGCTGGTCGACGTCGAAGGTCGCGACCACCTGCGACTCGTAGGTGGCGAGCAGGTGCTCCCGAGCCAGCCGCTTGGCGCCGCCCGCGTCGATGAACCCGTCGAGGGCCTGCACCAGCACCGGACGACCCAGGTCGGGGCGGTCCGGATCGAGCTCGAACAGCTCGCCGGGATCCAGCGTGCCCATCAGCGCCTCCCTCCGTCGTCCTGTCAGGAGCAACGTACGGCGGCGCCGACCCGATTCCGCTACAGGACCGCCGTCTCGGCCTTTGCCGTCTCCAGCTCGATGTCGGCGCTGCGCTGCGGGCCGACGGCGTCGGCCTCGGCGCGGGCGGCGGCCAGGCCGCCCATGGACCGGAGCGGGACCTCCCTGATGAAGAAGGTCAGCACGAAGGCGGGGATCAGCAGGAAGAACACGGTGAGGAACACGGTGTGCATCGAGTCGGCGAAGCCTTCGAGCACGACTCGGCGGATCGCCGGGGGCAGGGTCGCGATCACCGACGTGTCGTTGAGCGCGGTGGCGTGCTTGAACTTCTCGATGACCGCGGGGGGGAGGTGGGCCGCCACCGCCCGGTCGCGGATGTTGCCCGCGAGCGAGCCGAAGAGGAGCGCAAGGGCAGCCGCGACACCGAAGGTGCCGCCCATGGACCGGAAGAACGTGACGCTGCTCGTCGCGATGCCCATGTCCCGGGGTGGCAGCGCGTTCTGCACGGAGATGACGAGCGTCTGCATCGACAGGCCCAACCCGGCTCCCATGATGACCATGAAGACCATCGTGCGGGGAATCGGCGTGTCGACCGTCAGGGTCGAGAAGAGCAGCATCGCCACGGCCATGACCGCCGTACCGATGATCGGGAAGATCTTGTAGCGACCGGTGCGGCTCATCAGCCGACCCGTCGTGAAGGAGCTGGCGATGATGCCGACCATGAACGGGATCATCAGCAGGCCGGCGCGGGTCGGCGACTCGCCGTGGACGATCTGCAGGTAGAGCGGCACCGAGGTCAGTCCACCGAACATCGCGACGCCGACGAGGAAGGCGACGGTGCTCGAGACGGTGAAGACGCGGTTGGAGAACACCCGCAGCGGCAGGATCGCCTCCTCGCCCATCCGCCGCTCGCGTGGCACGAAGAGCGCCAGCGAGACGACCCCGACGGCCAGCAGTGCCAGCGAGGTCGGCGAGCCCCAGCCCCACTCACGACCCTTCTCGGCGAGCAGCAGCACGGGGATGACGGCGGCGGTCAGCAGCGCGGCGCCGAGGTAGTCGATTCGGTGCTCGGACCGCTTGCGCGGCATCTGCAGGACCTTGCTGACGACGACGAGAGCGAGGATGCCGATGGGCACGTTGATGTAGAAGATCCAGCGCCAGCCGTCGATCCCGCCGATCGTGGCCTGGCCGGCGAAGAACCCGCCGAGGACCGGGCCGAGGACGCTGGAGGTCGCGAAGACCGACATGAAGTAGCCCTGGTAGCGACCGCGCTCGCGCGGCGGCACCATGTCGCCGACGATCGCGAACGCCAGCGACATCAGGCCACCGGCCCCGATGCCCTGCAGGGCGCGGTAGGCCGCGAGCTCGTAGATCGAGTGGGCGAAGCCGCAGAGCATCGAGCCGACGACGAAGATGCCGATCGCGAACAGGTAGAACGGCTTGCGCCCGTAGAGGTCGGACAGCTTGCCGTAGAGCGGCGTCGAGACGGTCGACGTGACCAGGTAGGCCGTCGTCACCCACGCCTGCTGCGTCTGGCCGTTGAGCTTGTCGGCAATGGTGCGCATGGCCGTCGACACGATGGTCTGGTCGAGCGAGGCCAGGAACATCCCCAGCATCAGGCCCGACAGCACTGTCAGGATCTGCCGGTGGGTGAGTCCGCCCGCGGGGGTCATCGCCGCGGGGGAGGCTGTCGTCGTCATCCGTTGTCCGTTCCGGTTGCTGCCAGCACGATCGCCTGGCGGTTGGTGGTCACGTCGTCGTTGAAGCGGTGCAGCTGGGCGGCGAAGGCGTCCAGCTCGGCCTCGGTCCAGTCGGGCATCAGCCGGCGCAGGACCTCACCGCGTGACTGCCGTACGTCGGTGAGGACCGCGCGCCCGGCGGGGGTGAGGTCGAGCAGCTGGGCCCGCTGGTCCTCGGGGTCGCGCGCGCGGGCCACCCAGCCCTGCCGCTCGAGCACCGGGACCTGCCGGCTGACGGTCGACACGTCGAGGCACAGCACGGTCGCGAGGGTGGAGAGGCGGACCGGGCCGAGCTCGTCGAGCCGGGACAGGACGGCGGCACCGGACGGGTCGACCTGGTGCCGGGAGGCGGAGGCGACGGCGCCGTGCAGCTCGCGCAGCCCGCGGACGAGCTGCACCAGCTCGCGCGAGACGGTCTCGATCGCGGACAGCGGTCCTCCCAGATGGTTGCTTGTTACAAGCACAGTACGCCGACAGGCGGGTCCTGCCCAGCGAATTCCGCGTCCGCCCGGGTGTCCTTCACCACACCGCCCGGTTCCGCCGCCGGGGCCGCGACGGGATGGCAGACTGGCCCCGCACACGCGCCAGCCGGATCGCCGAGTCCTGCCCCCGGCTGCCAGGCGCGCCACTCGTTCCCGGGCAGGAGCGGGGGACCCACGGTTCCTCGGACGCCGCCGGCCCGCCGGCGACCGTCCTCGGGGTGAAGCACGCGAGCTCTGATCCAGGGGCGGACGTGCCGGGCGAATCCTCGCGCCCGAACCCGACAGCTGACCTCGCAGGCGTACGAGAGGCTCTGTCTCCGCGTGTCCCGCATCCTGCTGCGCCGTCCTATCCTTTCCGCCGCCGTCCTCGCGGTCGCCGCCGTACTGCTCGTGCCGCTGGCCGGCACCGCGGTCGCCGACGACACCCCGGCTCCCACGGCGGCGACTCCCACCCCGACCCCGACGGGCCCGGTGTCGACGACGTTGCGCCTCACGACGCCGAGCTCGGTCCCGGCCGGGTCCAGCGCCGACGTATGGGTCCGGCTCGTGCATGCCGAGTCCGGTGGCGAGACACCGGTGCCCGGGATGACCGTCCTCATCCAGCGGGCCTCCTCGAGCGGCTGGTCGCAGGTCACCACGTTCACGACGCGCAGCGACGGGCTGGCGCACGGCCCGGTCGCCATCGGCGCGACGGCGCGTTTCCGTGCGTTCTTCCGGGGCGACGACGGTCACCAGTCGTCGACCAGCCGGGAGGCGGTCATCAACGCGTCGACCACCCTCGGCAACCGGGCGCTCGCCGAGGCCAAGCGCCACAAGGGCGCGCCCTACAGCTACGGCGCGTCCGGTCCGAGCCGTTTCGACTGCTCCGGCTTCACGCGCTACGTCTTCTCGCGGCTCGGCCGCAGCCTGCCGCACAACAGCGCGCAGCAGGCCGGTGCCACCAAGCGCATCGCCGACTCCGCGAAGAAGCCGGGCGACCTCATCTTCACCTACCACGGCAGCACGATCGGGCACGTCGGCATCTACGCCGGCGGCAGCTCGATGTGGGCCGCCGTGCAGAGCGGTGACGTCGTCCGGCTGCAGTCGTTCTCCGGCCGCGCCTACTCGGTCGGCCGCGTCTCCTAGCGGTTGACGCTGCTCATGTCGGGATACCGCTCGCCGGCGGTCACCCCGACGGGGAAGACCTTCTCGATCGCCTGCAGCTCCTCGTCGCTCAGGCGCACGTCGTCGGCCGCGGCGTTCTCCTCGAGGTAGCGGACCCGCTTCGTGCCAGGGATCGGTACGACGGCTGTCCCTGACTCGGTGCCCTTCGCCGACAGCCACGCCAAGGCCACCTGTGACGCGGTGACGCCCTTGGCCGCGGCGAGCCCGTTGACCTGCTCGACGAGCTCCAGGTTCTTGGCGAAGTTCTCGCCCTGGAACCGCGGGTTGTGCCTGCGGAAGTCGGTCGGCTCGAGGTCGTCGAGGGTGCGGATCGCGCCGGACAGGAAGCCACGCCCCAGCGGGGAGTAGGCGACGAACCCGATCCCGAGCTCGTGCACGGTGTCGAGGACGCCGTTCTGCTCGGGGTCGCGCGTCCACAGCGACCACTCCGTCTGCAGCGCCGTGACCGGGTGCGTCGCGTGTGCCTTGCGGATCGTGTCGGGTGCCGCCTCGCTGATGCCGAGGTGCCTGACCTTGCCGGCCGCGACGAGCTCCGACAGCGCCCCCCACGTCTCCTCGACGGGGACGCCGGGATCGACGCGGTGCTGGTAGTAGAGGTCGATCGTCTCGACCCCGAGTCGCTGCAGCGAGGCATCGCAGGCGGCGCGCACGTAGTCGGGTGAGCCGTTGATGCCGCCCCGGCTGCCGTCCTCGCGCCGTTCGACGCCGAACTTGGTGGCGAGCACCACCTCGTCGCGGCGCGACGCGATCGCCTTGCCGACGAGCTTCTCGTTGGTGAACGGGCCGTACATGTCCGCGGTGTCGAGGAGCGTGATGCCGAGATCGAGCGCCCGACCGATCGTCGCCAGCGACTCCGCCTCGTCGCCGTCGCCGTAGAACTCGCTCATCCCCATGCAGCCGAGGCCCTGGGCGGAGACGACGAGGCCCTGACCGAGTGTCCGTGTGCGCATGAGGCTCACGCTCGCACAGGTCAGGCGGTGCTGCCGTGCCGGCCCTCGCCGCCCGCGAACCGCGCGGCACCCTTCGCCGCCTCCTGCAGCGAGACGAGCCCGTGAGCCCACTCCGACGCCATGGCGGCTTCGAGGTCGAGCCCTTCCTGCTCGTACGCCGACCGCCGGTCGCCCCGCAGGCACAGCTGCGGCAGCCCGGCCAGCTCGTGGGCGAGGGCGACCGCGTCGCCGAGCGCTGCGCCCGGAGTGCTGACGCGGTTGACCAGCCCGATCCGCAGCGCCTCGTCAGCGCCGACGGCGCGCCCGGTGAGGATCAGGTCCAGCGCCACACCGAACCCGACGACCCGGGGGAGTCGGACCGTGCCGCCGTCGATCAGCGGCACGCCCCACCGGCGGCAGAAGACGCCGAAGGTCGCCCCCGGGTCGGCCACCCGCAGGTCGCACCAGAGCGCGAGCTCGATGCCGCCCGCGACGGCGTAGCCGTCGACCGCTGCGATGACCGGCTTGGACAGGCGCAGTCTCGTCGGCCCCATCGGTCCGCGGTCGTCCTCGCCAGGTGCACCGGGGAGCGGCATCTCGCCGCGACTGACCGCGCCGAGGTCCGCGCCCGCGCAGAAGACGCCACCGGCGCCGTGCAGCACCGCCACCGATGCGGTCTCGTCGGAGTCGAAGGCCCGGAAGGCGTCGTACAGGGACTTCGCGTGCTCGCCGTCGACCGCGTTGCGCACCTCGGGCCGGTCGAGGGTGACGACGCGGACGGGACCGTCGGATCTGACCGTGACGCTCATGCCCGGACGCTACTGAACTCCGGCCGAACCTCTCTGCCGACCGCGGACTCTTCGTCCATGTCGGGCCCGCACCAGCCGGGCCCCGGGGGAGGCTCCTCATGCGTCGTCGCTCCGCGACCCTCGTCGCCGCTGTCGTCGTGCTCGCCGGCGGTCGCATCGCGGTCGCACTGCCGGCGGGGACCGAGCACCCGCTGGACCTGGAGAACCGCCTGCCGCGCACGGAGGCGAGTGTCGCCGTCGACCCGCGTGATGTGACACGCGTCGCCGTGAGCGCGATGCAGTTCCCCGGTCCGGTGGCGGAGGGCGTCGTGCACAGCGACCAGCCGGTCGCGCAGGTGTGGGTGTCCCGCACCGGCGGGGCGTCCTACCGCGCGGCCGGTCCGCTGCCGCTGCCGCGGCCCAAGGCGCAGGCCAGCGAGCACGCGACCCTGGCGTGGGATCCGCACGGTCCTCTCTTCGCGGCGTACTCCGCGATCCCGCGCTACGGCGAGACCAACGGCGACGCGGGTGCCTACGTCGCGAGGTCACTCGACGGCGGCCGGTCGTGGCTGCTGATGTCGCGCGTCGAGGGCGTGCGCTGCGGAGGCCCGCAACGGCCGGTCGTCGCCGTCGATCCGGCACGCGGCTGGGTCTACGTCGCCTGGACCCACCTGGTCGAGCCGAGCTGCGACGGCAACCACGACCGCACGCAGATGTCGTTGCGCTGGGCCCGGTCGACAGACGGTGGCGCGCACTTCGGCAAGCCCGTCGAGGTGACGGGCGGCGGCCTGGGCGACTACCCGGCGCCGGCGGTGCTCCCGGACGGGACCCTGCTGGTGAGCTACCTCCACGTCGGTGGCCTGTCCTTCGACGCTGCGTGCCCGGGCGGCGTCGACCAGCAGGTGATGGTCGCGCGCTTCGCGCCGACCGGGGCCCGGCTGGGCACGGCGACCGCGATCCCGCAGCTCTGCCTGGTCGCCGACGGCCTGTCGGCCAACGGGGCGGCCTTCATCCCGAGCACCTACCCGGCTCTCGCGGTCGAGCCCGCGACGGGCGCGGTCACGGTCGCCGGGAGCTACCAGGCGCAGGTCGACCGCGGCGTGATGACCGCGGCTTCCCACGACGGCGGGCGGTCGTGGACCCAGCGGCTGGTGTCGGGAGCCCCGGGCACCGAGGCGACGCTGCCGGCACTGAGCGCCGGGGCCGACCGGATCGCGCTGTCGTTCCTCTCGGTCGATCCAGGTGGGGTCTACGCGCCCATGCTGACGTCGTCGGCGGACGGTGGGCGCTCGTGGGCGACGCCGATCGGGCTCGCGAGCACGCCCTCGGTGGGCAACTCGCATCCGCAGAACGGCATCGACACCTACGGCTTCGGCCAGTACCAGGGGCTTGCCGTCGGGCCGGACGGCGTCGCGCACGCGGCCTGGCCCGACCTGCGCCCGCGCGGCGCCGACAGCGCCGACGTCGATGTCTGGACCCGCGACGTCAGCCTGCGCTAGCCGATGGTCGCGGCAAGGGTGCCGCCGAGCTCGGTGACCGCGGCGCGGTCCGCCGCGGTGGGCTCGCCCACGACCAGCACCGGCTCGGCGACCCGCCGCCACCTCATGCCGGTCGTCGCCTTCTCGATGCTGCCGACCGCACCTGTCGTGTCGTTCTGGCCGTGGACGTAGACGCCGTACGGCATCCCGGCCTTCGCCTCCAGGCACGGGTAGTAGACGACGTCGAAGAAGTGCTTGAGCGCACCGGACATGTAACCGAGGTTGGCCGGAGTCCCGAGCAGTACCGCGTCGGCAGCGAGCAGGTCGGACGCGCCCGCCGACAGCGCCGGCCGCGACACGACGTCGACCCCGGGCACCAGCGCAGCACCGGCCCGCGCGGCCTCGAGCAGCGACTGCAGTGCGGGCGACGGCGTGTGGTGAACGACGAGCAGAGTCGGCATCGGGTCTGGTTAGACCGTCACCGATCCGCCGTGGTCGCAGGGGGAGGCGTCGGCGTCGTCGAACCACGCCATGCCCTGACCGAGGTAGCGGAAGCACAGGGTGGTGCCCGCGGGCACGGTGACGCTGGTGCTGCGCACCCCGCCGGCCCGCTTCTTCAGCTCGTGGGTGCCCGGCGTCCAGTCGTTGAACGTGCCGAGCACGGAGACCGGCCCCTCCGGGAAGTCGGCGGGAAGGGAGAACGTCACCTTGGCCGTGCCGGCCTTGGCCTGGCGCGTGACCTTGATGCTCATGCGGACCTCCTGGAACCGGACTTCGTGGACATCGTGCCACGTCACCGCCGGCGGAAGACGTCCGGCGGCGGGGAGGGCGAGCTCGAAGCCGTCGCGTCCGTGACCGGTTTCGCCCCGCCGGCGAAGTCGCGTACGTCGTCGCCGTAGACGACGCGGGCCCGTCCGATGGCCCGCGCAGCCCGCGTCCCGAGCTCGGCGACCTCGAACGGCGCATCCGACCCGGCGAGCACGAGGTTGCCGTAGCGCCGTCCGCGCAGCACGGCGGGCTCCGCCATCAGCACGACGTGCGCGAAGGCCGCCCGCAGCGTGGCCGCCTGCCCGCGGGCGAAGCCGAACGGCGGTCCGTCACCGATGTTGGCGATGTAGGTGCCATCGGCGCGCAAGGCGCCACGCACCTCGTCGACGTACTCCGCGGTGGTGCAGTGGCGTGGCAGCTCGGAGCCGGCGAAGACGTCGCTGACGACCACATCGCTCGTGTGCGGCCGGACCTTGCCGAGGGCGTCGCGCGCGTCGCCGACGCGGAGCCGGAAGCCGGCGACGCCGAGCTCTCGTCGTACGACGGCGGCGAGCAGGTCGTCAGCCTCGATCACCACCTGCGGCGAACCGGGGCGGGTGGCCGCGATGTAGCGCGCGACGGTGCAGCCACCCCCGCCGAGGTGCAGCGCCGTCAGCGGCTCGTCGGGCTGGGCGGCGAGGTCCACCAGGTCGCCGATCAACCGGACGTAGTCGAACTCCAGGTGCGTCGGCTCGGAGAGGTCGACGTAGGACTGCGCGACCCCGTCGACGGACAGCAGCCAGCCGGCCGGGCGGTCGTCGTCGGCGAACAGCTCGGCCGTCCCGAAGCGCACCGGCCAGGTGCCAGGGGTGGGCATGGCGGACAGCCTGCCCTCCGTCGCGGGAAGGTGACGCGCGTCACTAAGGTGAGCGCATGAGCTTCAACCTCGCGATCATGCTCCGGGAGTCCGCCGCGGCCCACCCGGACAAGCCCCTCATGCACATCCAGGACCTGTCGTTCAGCTACGCGCAGACCGACGAGATCTCCGGCCGGATCGCGAGCAGCCTGCTCGGTCTCGGCCTGGAGCGCGGCGACAAGGTCGCGGTCCAGCTGCCGAACCTGCCGCAGTTCCTGTTCACCTACTTCGGCACCCTCAAGGCCGGTCTGGTGATGGTGCCGCTGAACCCGCTGCTCAAGGCGCCGGAGGTGGCCTACCACCTCGAGGACAGCGACGCGAAGCTCCTCGTGACCTTCGAGATGTTCGCCGACGAGGCGTG
>JAODNA010000133.1 GCA_025465135.1 Frankiales bacterium
GGTGTTGCCGGCGACCGCGACGGCGGCTGCGGCACCCGCACCCAGCGCGAGCAGGAGACCGGGCCAGCCGCGGTTGGCGCCGAGCGCGAGCGCGGGGCGCGGGAGGATCCGGTCGCCGAGCCGGCCGGCGAGCAGCGCGCCCGCGCCGGCGGCCAGGCAGACGATGACCGCGTCACGGCCCCCGCCGGCCATGCGCAGCGCGATCAGCGCAGAGGCGGAGACCGCGAGGACCACCGCGACGAGGGTGTCGGCAAGGGACTCCGTGACGCGGGTGCGGCCGCGGCGGAGCAGCTGGTGCAGGAGGGAGCCGGTGAGACCGACGCCGATCACGCCGGCGAGGCCGGAGACGCGCCCGTCGGAGGTCAGTACGACGGCGTCGCCGACGGCCGCGGCCAGGCCCGCGACGACGAAGGCTCCGCCGCTGCCGGGCGCATCGACGAGCGCGAGGAAGCTCAGGACGAGGATGAGCTGTACGGCGAAGACCCCGGCCCCGAGGGCGTTGGCGTTGACCGTGGCGAGGCCGGCCAGTGCCAGGCAGATCACACCGCCGCCGAGACCGAGCAGCAGCACGGCAGGGCGGGGAGCGGGCTCGTTGGCGCGCAGGGCGGGCGGTGCGGCCGCGGAGGTGGCAGTGGTCACCGCCTGGATTGTGCCAGGACTACAGGGCGACGTTCAGGGTCGTGGTCCGGCAGCTGTTGACCTGGACGTCGTAGTAGCGCTTCATCACGCCGTTCGAGGCGGTCGCGAGCACCTGGTACTTCTGCCCGGCCGGGAGGTTCGGCAGCGTGTAGGTCCCGCTGCCGGCGGTGCCGACGTTCCAGCCGAGGATCGGGCTGGGGCTGTTGTTGTCGGCTCCCAGCGACCAGGTCGCCACCCGCTTGAGCGTCGTCGCGGCGCCGCCGAGGGTCGCCCGTCCGCTGATCGCCCCCGTCGTACCGCCCTGGGAGCAGATGAGGGGCAGCCGGATGTTGATGCGGGCCGGGTACGGGATGGGGATGTTGCGGCGGTAGGCGTGGCCGTAGCGGCTCTCGTCGGTGTGGCCGTAGGTGCCAGGGGAGAACGGGTAGATCTCGATGAACGCGTGCGCGGTGGTGGCCGGCACGGTGATCGACCAGGTGACCGCGTGGCCGGAGGGGCTCGCGCCGGTGGCAGGGACCGATCCGTTGAGCCGCAGCGTGATGCCGTAGCCGTGGAGGCCGCACTTCGTGGCCAGGCAGCCGTTCTTGTCGATGGTCCGGTTGCTGGAGTCCTTCAGGTCGAAGCCGAGGAAGGCGTCGACCGCGCGACCGTCCGAGCCGTAGATCGTGCCGCTGACGACGCGCGTCGCGGCCTGCGCCGGCGCTGCGAGGGCGACCAGCCCGCCGAGGAGGGCGAGAGAGGCCAGGGCAGCAGGAAGACGGCGCATGGCTTCATTCTCGTCAGCTCCGCGGCGCTGGTTGAGCCGTTTGCCCGAATCAGCCGCCCGCGAAGGGCGGCAGGACGTCGACGAGGGAGTCCGGGCGTACGGCGAGGCGGCTGTGGTCGCGGCCGCCGACCGGGTCGCCGTCGACCACGAAGGAGCACCGAGCGAGCACCGTGCTGAACCGCTCGCCGTGGGCCCCGCGCGCGGCGGCGAGGGCGTCGGCCAGCGTGGTGGCCGCCACCTCCTCCTCGGCGACGCCCGCGGCCTCCTTCGCGGCCGCCCAGTAACGCAGGACCGTCACCGCATGCTCTCCACATCGACTATCTTGCAGGTAGGCAACGGCGCCTCTCCCCGCAGTCCACTGATCCTGCAACGAGAGATCGAGCCCATGGCCACCCTCCTCCTGCTCACCAACGCGATGCAGCCCTCGGCCGAGGTCCTGCCGGCGCTGGGTCTGCTCTCGCACGCCGTTCGCGTCGCGCCGCTGGAGATCTCCGCGCTGCTCGACACCGCCCCGGTCGACGCCGTCCTCGTCGACGCCCGCCGCGACCTGATCGCGGCCCGCTCCCTCACCCGGCTCATGCAGACCACCGGCATCACCGTCCCGGTGCTCGCCGTGCTGACCGAGGGTGGCCTGGCCGGCTTGTCCGCGGAGTGGGGCGTCAGCGACGTCCTCCTCGACACCGCCGGACCAGCGGAGGTCGACGCCCGCCTGCGGCTCGCCGTGGGCAAGGTGGAGGCGGCCAGCCCCGCTGCCGAACCGGGCGTCGTGCGCGCCGGCGACCTCGCGATCGACGAGGGCACCTACACCTGCAAGCTGCGTGGCAAGTCGCTCGACCTGACCTTCAAGGAGTTCGAGCTGCTCAAGTACCTCGCGCAGCACCCGGGCCGGGTCTTCACCCGGGCCCAGCTGCTGCAGGAGGTCTGGGGCTACGACTACTACGGAGGCACCCGCACGGTCGACGTGCATGTACGACGGCTGCGCGCCAAGCTCGGTCCGGAGCACGAGGCGCTCATCGGCACCGTCCGCCACGTCGGCTACAAGTTCGTGACGCCGCCGCTCGCTGCTGCCCTGGCCGCCGAGGAGAGCGCGTCCGCCCTGCCCGGGTAGCTGCCCCTTGTACCGTCGCCGGGTGATCTCGCCGACAGTGCACGGGCGGCTCTCGCCCGCGGACGTCGACGCGGTTCGCGCGCTGGTTGCCGAGGTGTCGGCTGCCGACGGCGTCGGTCCGCTCAGCGACCACGTGATGCTGCACCTGCCGCAGGGCGGTGACGAGGCGGTCCGCAACCTGCTCGTCCGCGGCGAGGGCGGCTTGCTCGGCTACGCGCACCTCGACGTGACCGACGCTGTCGCGGGGTCGAGCGCAGAGCTCGCGGTACTGCCCGCCGCTCGCGGCAGCGGCATCGGACGCGCGCTGGTCGCGCGGCTGCTCGAGGAGTCACCCGACGGCCGGCTGCGGCTCTGGGCGCACGGCGAGGCGTCGGGCTCAGGGGAGCTGGCGAAGTCGATGGGCTTCGCACGCAGCCGCGTGCTCTGGCAGATGCGGCGCTCCCTCGGCGACGCGCTGCCCCCCGTCGTACTGCCCGACGGTGTGACGATCCGGACGTTCGAGGTCGGCGCCGACGAGCAGCCCTGGACCGAGATCAACAACCGCGCGTTCGCCGACCACCCCGACCAGGGCCGCTGGGGCGTCGAGGAGGTCGAGCTGCGGGAGGCCGAACCGTGGTTCGACCCGGCGGGGTTCTTCCTGGCCTTCCGCGGTGAGCGGCTGGTCGGCTTCCACTGGACCAAGGTGCACGGCGCGCTGACCCACGACCACGGTGACGCGGCGCACGAGCACGGCCACGACCACCCCCCGCTCGGCGAGGTCTACGTCGTCGGGGTCGACCCGGCGGAGCAGGGCCACGGGCTCGGTCCGGCGCTGACCCTGCTCGGGCTCCATCACCTGCAGCGGCTCGGGCTCGACGAGGTGATGCTCTACGTCGACGAGTCCAACACCAACGCGATCCGCGTCTACGAGCGGCTCGGCTTCAGCCGCTACGCCACCGACGTCTGCTGGTCCCTCGGCTAGGCGGTCGCACTAGCCCACGAACAGGTGGGCGAGCTTGTAGAAGACCGCGGCGACCAGGGCGGCGGCCGGGATGGTCAGCACCCAGGCCATCGCGATGTTGCCGGCCACGCCCCACTTCACCGCGGACAGCCGTCGGGTCGCCCCGACACCCATCACCGACGAGGTGATGATGTGCGTGGTCGAGACCGGCAGGCCGTAGGACGCGGTCGCGAACAGCACGGACGACGCGACGGTCTGCGCCGCGAAGCCGGCGGCCGGGTCCATCTTGATGACCTTGCGCCCGAGGGTCCGCATGATGCGCCAGCCGCCGGAGTAGGTGCCGAGGGAGATCGCGGTCGCGGCCGACAGGATCACCCAGAGCGGCACGCCGGCGTCGGCGCCGAGATGGCCCGACACCACCAGCGCGAGCACCATCACGCCCATCGTCTTCTGCGCGTCCTGGAGCCCGTGGCCGTAGGCCATTGCGGCGCTGGACGCGATCTGCGCGAACCGGAAGCCGCGGTTGACCTTGCGCGGCGCGACCGAGCGGAAGATCCACAGGATGATGAGCATGAGGATCGCGCCGAGGGCGAAGCCGACGAGCGGCGACACGACCATCGGGATGACGACCTTGACGTAGACGCCGTGCCACTTCACGGCGTCACCCGCGGCCAGTCCGGCACCGACCAGTCCGCCGATCAGCGCATGCGAGGACGACGACGGCAGCCCGAAGTACCAGGTGATCAGGTTCCAGGTGATCGCGCCGATCAGCGCCGCGAACACGATCTGCAGGCCGAGGGTGCCGGAGGGCGTGGTGATGATCCCCTTGCCGACCGTGGCGGCGACCTTCGTGGAGATGAACGCACCGGCGAGGTTGGCCACCGCCGCCAGGGCGAGCGCGGCCCGCGGCGTGAGGGCCTTCGTGGAGACGGCGACGGCGATCGCGTTGGCCGCATCGTGGAAGCCGTTGGTGTAGTCGAACGCCAGC
>JAODNA010000141.1 GCA_025465135.1 Frankiales bacterium
GTTGAGGCCCAGCACGACGACGCGGCTGCCCTTGTCGATCGCGAGGTCGACGTCGGTGAAGATCTCCAGCGAGCCGTACGACTTCGACAGCCCCTCGGCCATGATCGGCGTCTTGCCGCACGGTGCCGGGTCAGGGAAGCGCAGCTTCGCGACCTTGTCGGAGGCGCGTACGTCCTCGAGTCCCGACAGCATGCGCTCGGCGCGGCGGGCCATGCCCTGCGCCGCCTTCGCCTTGGTCGCCTTGGCACCCATCTTCGCGGCCTGCGCCAGCAGCACGCCGGCCTGCTTCTCGGCGTTGGCCCGCTCGCGCTTGCGGCGGCGCTCGTCGGTCTCGCGGGCGGTGAGGTAGGCCTTCCAGCCGAGGTTGTAGGTGTCGATGGTCGCCCGGTTCGCGTCCAGGTGCAGCACCCGGTTCACGCACGCCTCGAGCAGCCCGACGTCGTGGCTGATGACGACGAGCCCGCCCTTGTGCGCCGCAAGGAAACCGCGCAGCCACACGATGGAGTCGGCGTCGAGGTGGTTGGTCGGCTCGTCGAGCAGCAGCGTCGTCGCGTCCGAGAACAGGATCCTGGCGAGCTCGATGCGCCGCCGCTGCCCGCCCGACAACGTGCCGATCGGCTGCTGCAGGGCCCGCTCCGGCAGGCCGAGGTTGGAGCAGATGCGCGCCGCCTCGGACTCCGCCGAGTAACCGCCGAGGTTGCTGAAGCGCTCCTCCAGGTTGCCGTAGCGACGCAGCAGGTCCCCGTCGTCCGGCCGCTCCGCCAGCTCGATCTGCATCTTCTCGAGGTTGCGCAGCACCTCGTCGAGCCCGCGAGCGGACAGCACCCGGTCGCGCCCGAGCGTGTCGAGGTCGCCCGTTCGCGGGTCCTGCGGCAGGTAGCCGACCGCACCGGTGTGCGTTATCGCCCCAGCTGCCGGGAGGGTCTCCTTGGCGAGTGTGCGGGTGAGCGTCGTCTTGCCGGCGCCGTTGCGGCCCACCAGCCCGATCCGGTCACCCGGTTGCACGCGGAAGGTGACGCCGTCGAGGAGCAGGCGCGCCCCAGCGCGCAGCTCGACGTCTTGCACGGTGATCATGAGGTTCCTCTACGGGGAGACGACGGGTGGGTGGCGGCCATCACGAGCGGGCTCAGCACCACCGGTCAGGGAGTCGTCCTCATGCGACCAGGGTACGCCGGGTTCGTGGATCTCAACGACGACGCGCGCCTCGACACCTCGCAGATCAGCGACCAGCGCGGCCGGCGGGGCCCTGGTCTCGCCCTCGGCGGCGGTGGCGTGGGCATCGTCGTGGTGATCCTGGCGCTGATCCTGGGCGTCAACCCCTCGGATCTCACCGGTGGCGGGTCGTCGTCGTCCGACAGCGGCTCGTCGGTGACGTCCGACCTGGCGCAGCGCTGCCAGACGGGCGCGGACGCGCGCCGCGACGAGGACTGCCACATCGTCCTCGACGTCAACAGCGTGCAGAGCTACTGGGCGTCGAAGCTCGGCAGTCGCTACACGCAGGCGCAGACGGAGTTCTTCACCGACTCGACCCAGACGGGCTGCGGCGCGGCGACGTCGGCGGTCGGGCCCTTCTACTGCCCGACGGACGACAAGGTCTACCTCGACCTCGGGTTCTTCAGCGAGCTCAGGTCGAAGTTCGGCGCGCAGGGCGGGCCGTTCGCCGAGGCCTACGTCGTCGCGCACGAGTACGGCCACCACATCCAGGACCTGCTCGGCGTGACCGACCGGGTCGCGCGCTCACAGCGCCAGACCGGGCCGCAGTCCGCGTCGGTGCGGCTCGAGCTGCAGGCCGACTGCTACGCCGGCACCTGGGCGAAGAACGCGGTGGCGACCCGCTACGTGAAGTCCATCTCGCAGACCGACATCAGCGAGGGCCTCGACGCGGCCGCTGCCGTCGGTGACGACCGCATCCAGAAGGAGTTCCAGGGCCGGGTCAATACGGAGTCGTGGACCCACGGCTCGAGCGCACAGCGGCAGAGGTGGTTCACCACCGGCTACGCGTCCGGCGACCCGCAGAGCTGCGACACCTTCACCGGCACCGCCTAGCCCGCGATCCGCTAGACGTTGAAGCCGAGGGCCCTGAGCTGGTCGCGACCGTCGTCGGTGATCTTGTCGGGGCCCCACGGCGGCATCCAGACCCAGTTGATGCGGACGTCCTCGACCAGCGGGCCGAGAGCGGAGTGGGTCTGGTCCTCGATGACGTCGGTCAGCGGGCAGGCGGCGGACGTCAGCGTCATGTCGAGCGTGACGGTGTTGTCGTCGTGGACCTGCGCGCCGTAGACGAGCCCGAGGTCGACGACGTTGATGCCGAGCTCGGGGTCCACGACGTCCTTCATCGCCTCGAGGACGTCGTCCTCGCTCGCCTTCGTCTTCGGCTTGTCGCCGGCGGTCGGGGTCTCGAGCACCGGCGTCACGTCGAGCGCGGCTTCTGCGGTCACGTCGCTCACGACGCCTCCTTGGTCGATGTCGAGGCGAGGGCCTGTGCCGTCGCGTCCTTCCATGCCATCCAGCCGAGCAGCGCGCACTTCACACGGGCGGGGTACCGGGACACGCCGGCGAAGGCGATCCCGTCCTCGAGCACGTCCTCGTCGGGCTCCACGGTCCCACGGCTCTGCATGAGCTCGAGGAACGCCTCGGCCTTGACCAGCGCGTCCTGCACCGGCGCACCGATGA
>JAODNA010000125.1 GCA_025465135.1 Frankiales bacterium
CCGCTGGTCGCCGGCGGCTCGGTCACCGTGCTGGGCTGGCCGCGCGACACCGTCCAGCCGGGGGCCGTGCTGCCGGACCTGCTCGCGGCCATGGGCGGCGAGGTCTCGCGTACGGACGACTCGGTGACGGTCTCCGCCGGGCGCGCCCTACGCGGGATCGACGCCGACCTGCGCGACGCCCCGGAGCTCACGACGGTCCTCACGGCCCTCGCCGCGCTGGCCGAGAGCCCGAGCCGGTTCAGCGGCGTGGCGCACATCAGGCTGCAGGAGACGGACCGACTGGCGGCTCTCGCCAAGGAGATCAACGGGCGCGGCGGTGACGTCCGCGAGCTCCCCGACGGCGTCTCCATCCGGCCGCGGCCGCTCACCGGCGGGACGATGCACAGCTACGACGACCACCGGCTCGCCATGGCCTGGGCGGTCCTCGGCCTGGCCGTCGACGGCATCGGTGTGGAGAACGTCGCGACGACGCGCAAGACCGTGCCCGACTTCGTCGCGTCGTGGACGGGCCTGCTCGCCGGCTCGGCCGCTGACCGGTGAGCCCGCGCGAGCTGGACGAGGATGACGTCCGGGTCCGTCCCGCCCGGAGCTCGCGTCCGCGCACCCGGACCCGCCCCGCGCACGAGGAGGCGGCAGCCGCCACCGTCGTCACCGTCGATCGCGGCCGCTACCGCCTCCGCGTGGACAACGGCGCTGTCATCACGTCGATCCGCGCCCGGGAGCTCGGCCGTCGGGCCGTCGTGGTCGGTGACCGCGTCGCGGTCGTGGGCGACCTCACGGGCGGCCCGGACGCGCTCGGCCGCATCGTCCGGATCGAGCCGCGGACGAGCCTGCTCCGCCGTACCCCCGACGACAACGACCCGGTCGAGCGGGCCGTGGTCGCCAACGCCGACCTCCTCGTGGTCGTCACCGCACTCGCGGACCCGCCGCCGAGGCCGCGGCTGGTCGACCGCTGCCTGGTGGCGGCGTACGACGGGGGCCTGGAGCCCCTGCTGTGCCTGACCAAGTCCGACCTCGCCCCGGCGGATGACCTGCTGGCCCTCTACCGGCCGCTCGGCGTCGAGGCGGTCGTGACGGGAGCCGGCTCCGGCGTGCAGGAGCTCGCGGGGCGCCTGGCCGGCCGGATCAGCGTGCTGTTCGGCCAGTCGGGGGTGGGCAAGTCGACGCTCGTCAACCAGCTGGTCCCCGACGCGCAGCGTGCCGTGGGGGACGTCAGCGGGATCGGCAAGGGCCGCCACACGTCGTCGTCGGTGATCGCCCTCGAGCTCCCCGGCGGCGGGACCGTCATCGACACACCAGGCGTCCGGTCGTTCGGTCTGGGCGCCGTCACGCCGGAGCGGGTGCTCGCGGCGTTCCCGGACCTCGCCGAGGCTGCGGCGCACTGCCCGCCGGGCTGCAGCCACCTGCCGGGCACAACGGGCTGCGCGCTCGACGCGGCAGACGTCAGCCCCGCGCGGCTCGACTCGCTGCGGCGGCTGCTGGTGACCCTCGCCGAAGGTGCGGTCGGCAGCTAGGGCGTGACGCGTCGCGGTCGGGCGCCGAGCGTGAGCACCAGCCCCCCGACGAGCAGCGTGATCCCGGTCGGCAGCAGGGCGTCGACATGGCCGCCGGTGAAGGGCAGCGCCGCCGGCGGTGCGGTCCGGGTCGACTGGCTCGCTACGGAGGTCACGGCGCGGGCGGGTGCGACGGCCGCCGGCTTGGCCACCGGCTTGGCCACCGGCTTGGCCACCGGCTTGGCGGCGGGCTTGGCCACCGGCTTGGCGGGCTGGGCCGCGGTGCCCTCGAGGAGGGTGCCGCCGATGATCCAGGTCCCGATGCTGGGCTGCACGACGGGCGCGTCGGGCGCGGTGGACGTGTCAGCCGGTGCGGCGGGGTCGGGAGTGGGATCAGCCCACGCGACGCCCCCGAGCAGCACAGCAGGCCCCGCGAACGCGAACGCGACGACCGCGTGCGCAAGCCGCCTGCCTGGGGCTGGTGTGGCCACTGAGAACTCCTGACTGAACTGTCCGATTCTTCGACACTGTCAGGGTGCGGGAGCCAATGCCCCCGCGTCATGGCCCGTTCGCACTACTTGAGGACCATTTTTCTGCCAGTGCTGTCGGAGCCGTCCTACACCGAAGGCCGCGTCCGGTGGGGGACGCGGCCTTCGCGCGCGGGAGTTCTAGGCGGTGCCGGCGGGCCGTCGGCGCGTCACGAGCGACAGGAGCAGTCCGAGCAGGAGGAGCCCCACCCCCGTCTCGAGCAGGGCGCCGGCGTACGAGCCGGTGAACGGCAGGCCGGACCCGCCCGCGACCGGGACCGGCGCGGCCGGTGGCAGCTGGGCGCCGCCGCCCCCGCCGCCGGCAATCGGGGCGGAGATCGGGGCCGGCAGCGTCACCGGCGTCGTCACGCTGCCGCTGTTGTTGGTCGGGTCCGCATCCGACCCGGCGGCGGTGACGACAGCCGTGTTGGTCACGTCAGTCCCACGGAACGTCTCGAGCAGGAGCGCGCGGACCGTGATCTGCGCGGTGCCGCCGACCGGGAGCGATCCCGTGTAGACGCACGTGATCGTCGCCCCTGCGTTCGAGCAGACGAAGTCGGCGCCCCCTGCGGCGCTGAACGACAGCCCCGTCGGGAGCGCGTCGACCACCGTGAAACCGCTGGCTGCGGTCCCGCGGACGTTGGTGACGGTGATCGTGTAGACGAGCTCGTCACCCGGCTGCGCCGCGCCAGGGCCGCTCTTGCTCACGCCGAGGTCCTGGATCACCGGCGGTCCCGGCAGGATCACGTTGGTCACCGCGGTGCTCGTGTTGTCGGCAGGCGTGCCGTCCGTCGGGTTGACGACGGCCACGTTGGCCACCGTGCTCGCGGCGTACCCCGCTGCCAGCGTCGTGACGACGTTGACGGTGGCCGATGCTCCGGGGAGCAGCGATCCGGCCAGGAGGCACGAGAGGTGCGCGGTGCCCGAGCAGGTGAATCCGGTCCCACCGGCCGAGACGAGTGTCAGTCCCGCGGGCAGGGCGTCGGTGACCGTCACGTTCGAGGCCGCCGCGTTGCCCGTGTTGGTGACGACGAGGCTGTAGGGGACCGCGTCACCCGGGTGCACCGCGGCGGGGCCGGTCTTCACGAGGGCAAGGTCCGGCGACGTCGAGACGCGAGTGGGAACGACCGTGTGCACCGTGGAGGTGTTGCTGACGATGTGCGCCGAGGGGAGCACCGCGACGAACGCCGCCGCCCGGATCGGTCGCAGGTCGTCGACGAGGATGATCGGCGGCGCCTTCGTCAGCAGGACGGTGGCGGCGTCGGTCTTGATGATGCCGTTGGCGGGTGAGTAGCCCGGCATCGTGAAGACGCAGTCACCTGAGGCGTCCGGTGCGAGGGTCAGCGCCGGTAGGCAGGTGACCGGGTCGCCGGTGCCCAGCTCAGCCGGGATGACCTCCGTGAAGGCGTCGGTCACGGACGTGACGTTCACGGTGTAGGGGCTGGTGTTGTGGATGTGCAGCTTGAACGGCACCGATGCGCCGGTCGTCGGCACGACCTCATCGATGTGGAAGATCCCGTTGCCGTCGCCGTCATTCGACTTCGTGACGTCGGCGCTGGGGTCCGGCTCGGTCACGAGCGTCGTGGCGCTGGCAGTGTTGTTGGAGGTGTCCGACTCTCCGCCGCGCGCGGTGCCGACGACGACGGTGTTGGTCTTGGAGCCCGCCGTCGCGTAGGTGACCTCCACGGTCAACACCATCGTCGAGTCGACGGCGAGTCCGGGGGCGAGGTCCTGGTTGGTGGTGCACGTGATGACCTGCAGGGCCGTCGTGCACGCGAAGCCGGCCGGTGCCGTCACGTCGTTGATGGTCCAGCCGTCGGGAACGGTGTCCTGCACCGTGATGGTCGAGGTCACATCGCCAGTGCCCGAGTTGTAGACCGTGAGGTCATAGGACCCCGTCGTACCGAGCACAGCGGTCGTCGGGCCGGACTTGACCACGCGCAGGTCAGGCGCCGGCACGGCCGTGATGGTCGTCAGCTTCGTCGCCGTGTTGTTGCTCGAGTCTGTGTCGTCGGAGGCACCGACCGTGACGCTGTTCGTCCCCGTGCTGTCCGGGCCGTAGGTCACGTCGACCGTGATCACGATGGTCGAGCCCACCGC
This sequence comes from Frankiales bacterium, assembly GCA_025465135.1. Classification (GTDB taxonomy): domain Bacteria; phylum Actinomycetota; class Actinomycetes; order Mycobacteriales; family SCTD01; genus RYN-124. Next base: position 4,121 of record JAODNA010000125.1, read on the forward strand.
AAGGTCGTCGCCGGTCCCGCACGTGATGACCTGGAGCAGCGTCGTGCACGTCACGTTGGCCGGCTTGGTGATGGTTCCGATGGCCCAGCCGGTCGGGACCGTGTCGACGATCGAGATCGCACCCGTGATCGGGCTCGTACCGCTGCTGGTCGTCGTCAGGGTGTACGTGCCCGTGGATCCGGCGAGTGCGGTGCTCGGGCCGGTCTTGGCGACTTCGAGGTCCGCGGCGGGCGCCGCTGTCACGTTGGTGGTCTTGCTGGCGGTGTTGTTGGTCGTGTCCGTGTCGTCCGGGGAGCCGACGCTCGACTGGTTGGTCTTGCTGCCCGCGTCCGTGTAGGTCACCCCCACCGTGACCTTCATCGTGGACGCCGCAGCGGTGACCGGCGGCAGGTCGGTCGTCGTCGTGCAGGTGAAGACCTGCCCGACGGGCGCCCCGCAGCTCAGGCCGCCCGAGCCGGTCGCCGTGCCGACGGTCCAGCCGACGGGCACGGTGTCGGTCACGGTGATCAGGCCGGTGATCGCGCTCGACCCGCTGTTGAACACGGTCAGCGTGTAGGTCCCGGTCGTGCTCTGGACCGCGGTGGACGGGCCGGTCTTCGTGATCTGCAGGTCGCCGTCACCGATGCCCGCGCAGTGGTTGGCGAGAATGGCCGCGCCCGCAGGCATGTTCTTGCCCGGGTAGCTTCCGACCGCGTTGCCCTTGTCGTAGTCGAACGCCGGGATGATGTCGCCCCAGGTCGTGTGGCTGGCCTTCAGCGTCGGGTCCCAGATCGGGCCCTCATGGCTGTCGTGGCCGCTCTTCTTGACGATGCTGTCGACATCCGGCGTGATCTCGACATAGGGGTTGGCGTTGCTGTTGGTGGCATGGCAGATCGTCACCTTGTCGACGGTGACGACGGCGAGGGCCGATGCACCTGTCGGCGCCCCCACACCCGCGACGACGAGCGCGGCCGCGCCCAGGCCCGCAACGCACTTCGAGACATGCTGCCAGCTACGGCGGGTGGCTTGTGGAAGTGCGCTCACGGGGACATCCATCCGGGGGGAGCACCGCACGGTGCTCGTCGAACCGGACGTCGTCGGGCTCGCCACTGGCTCCCCGGCGGTCTAGGCGACCGTCTCCCTCCGTGCACCAGCTGCGGTGTCGGTGTGGACCGCGCGGATCTCTGCCCCCAGCCCGCCGGCCGGGTGGCCGGACGGCAGGTGTTGCCGTGCTAGCGGAGCGTGACGCCGGCTCCGCTGCCGACGCATCCCCCGTTCGGACCGCCTTGTGGCAGAGACGACTGGGATGATCATGCACAAACCCGTCCGTCAGAGCTCGACGGAGCCCCCGCTTCGCCAGTACTCAGCGTGATCTCGGGCGAGGAAGCCCTCGTCCACCAGATACCTGCGCAACGCGGCGTAGTCGTCGTGGAAGGCGCGCAGCAGGGCGTCCACCTCGCGCTCCGGGTAACGCACACCGATCTCGAAGACCTTGGCGATGTGGTCGAGCACCACGAGTCGCTTGGACCGCACCGACGGGATCGACGCCAGGCGTCCCTCGCGCAGAAAGGCACGCAGCACGGAGGCCTGCCGCGGGGGCAGCCCCTCCTCGTCGTACGGCTCGAACGTCTTCGAGGTGCGCCGGGCCTCGGCCGCGATCACGTCGCGGCGCAGCTCCCACTCCGGTCCCGTGCCACTCACGACTCCCCCGGCTTCGAGGCGCTGCAGCGCCTTCACGACCGTGCGCGGGTCCATGCCGGCGTGGTCGGCCAGGTCAGCGATGGAGCGGGCTCCGAGCGCGAGTGCCGCGAAGACCCGCAGCCGGTCCTCGTCCGCGAGCAGCCCCCACAGCTCAGCCATCGGGGCCCCGCATCATGCGGACCAGGCTACCGATCAGTCGACGGCAACCGGCTGCTCGTCGGCGCCGATCGCGATGGTCTGCTCGATCTCGCTGATGCGCCGCTCGACCTCCGCGGCCTCCTGCTTGTCGCGGTCGATCTGCTCGGCGAGGTCCTCGTCGTTCTTCATGAGCAGGTCGAGGTCGGCGTCGCCCATCTCGAGCACACCCATGTCGGCGTAGGCCCGCTGCACCTTGGGACCCCACAGGCCGATGTCCTTGACGATCGGCACGATCCGGGTGAAGAGCTGGTTGCGGAACAGCTTCATGAACTCGGACTGGTCGACGTAGGAGTCGCACTCCTTCTCGTCGAGGCCGCACAGCGCCCAGACCTCCTTGCCACGGATGCGGTCGCGCATCAGGTAGCAGGCCTCGACGACGAACTCCTCGCGCTCGTCGCGCTCCTGAGACGTGAGGTCGGCGTAGGCGTCCTTGAGGGCGAGCCGGCCGAAGGCGACGTGCCGCGCCTCGTCCTGCATGACGTAGGCCAGGATCTGCTTCGGCAGAGGCTTGGTCGTGATGTCGCGCAGCATCCCGAAGGCCGCCAGAGCCAGGCCCTCGATCAGCACCTGCATGCCGAGGTAGGGCATGTCCCAGCGGCTGTCCGTCAGGGTCTCGGCGAGCAGCTTCGACAAGTTGTCGTTGATCGGGTAGACGAGGCCGAGCTTCTCCTGCAGGAAGCGGGCGTAGGTCTCGGCGTGCCGGGCCTCGTCCATCGTCTGCGTCGCGGCGTAGAACTTCGAGTCGAGGTCAGGCACGGACTCGACGATGCGGGCCGCACAGATCATCGCGCCCTGCTCGCCGTGCAGGAACTGGCTGAACTGCCACGCCGAGTGGTGCAGGTTGAGGTCCTTCTTCTGCTGCTCCGAGATCTTGTCCCAGATCGGCGTGCCGTAGATCGCGCTCGTCTCGTCCGGGAGACCGAGCGAGTCGTAGCGGTCGACCTCGATCGACCAGTCGATCCGGGACACCTGGTCCCACTGCTTGTCCTTGCCCTTCTGGTACAGCTGCAGCAGACGGTCGCGACCGTTGTCGTACTCCCAGTTGAAGCGGGAGTCGCCCGCCATCGGCACGTCCCACGTGGTGCTCACGTCGACCGGCTTGGCGTAGAGGTCCTCGGTGCTCATTGCTTCTGTCCTCCAGGGAGCAGGCGGTCGACGAGGTGCGCGATCTGCTGTGCGGTGACGTCGGCGGGTCCGGCCGGCGTGACGATGTGGCTGACGGTCAGCCGGACGAGCGTGTCGGCGACGAACTCGATGTCATCGCCAGGAAGGTCGGGCCAGTGCCGGCGGAGGTAGTCGACGTTGCGCGCGGTGACCGCGGCCAGCAACGCGTCGGACCGCGTCGTGAGGTAGGGCAGGAGGCCGTCGGTGCCGTCGTCGGTCAGGACGGCCTTGATCAGCGGGTCCTCACGCGCGACGCGCAGGGTCCACTCGGTGGAGGCGGCGATGGCCTCCGAGGGAGACCCCTCGTGGCCCGTGAGCACTGCCTCCGAGCCGTCGACGAACCGCGTGGCTTCCCGCAGCGCGAGGGCCTGGGCCAGGCCCTCCTTGCTGGCGAACTCGGCGTAGAGGGTCTGCCGGCTCACACCGGCGGCGGCTGCGACGTCGCCCATGCGGGCCCGGCCCCAGCCGCTCCCGACGGCGGCGTCGTAGGCCGCATCGAGGAGGGCGGCGCGGACGGGTGACACAGGTCACAGGGTTGACAAAAACCGGCCCCGTGTCAAGTGGGGGCTAGTGCACCGCGGTGCGAACCGTGACGGATCGGCCGGCCGCGGTGACGATGTCGGCGCCGGTGACCGCGAAGATCCCGAAGGTGCCGTTGCCCGTGAAGCGGTGGCTCGCCGACCAGATGCCGTTGGCGTCGACCCGACCGCGCCCGACCAGGACGTCGCCGTGCGTCGTGGTCGCGAAGACCGAGACGATCTGCCCGACGCGGATCGGCTGGACGCGACCCGTGAGCTGGTAGGTCCGCACGCCCGCGCGCACGGTCCGCAGCGAGATCGCGGGCCGGACCCCGACCACCACCGAAGCGCTCTGCTGCCCGTCGATGCGCACGAGCAGCCGCGTGTTGGTCTGCGGGCGGATGCTGAAGGAGTAGGACCCCGTGTCGCTGGCCGTGGTCGTGCGGATAACGGAGTACGTCGTGGACGGCCGGCTGTAGGCGAGCAGCTGCACCGTCTTGCCCGGTGCGGCCGCCCCGCTGATGTTGGCGACCCCACCGGCCGTGATGAGGGACGAGCCGTCCTCCACCGTCGGCGCGGGCGGCGGCGGCGGTGCGGTCGGGGACGCCGTCGGTGACGGGGACGCCGACGGGTCGTCATAGGAGACGTCGCGGACGGTCTCGGCGCACGGCGAGACCGCGACACCGACGGTCTTGCGCACCTCGGCAGCCGTGGACGTCGTCCACACCTGGTACTTCTGGCCACTGGCGAGGTTCGGTACGACGAAGGTCCCGTCGTCGAGGGCCGTGCCGATGTTCCAGCCGAGCGTCGGGAGCTTGACCGGATCGAACTGGTCGATCGACCAGGCGACGACGCGGCTGAGCGGCATCGGCGAGCCCCCGAGGGTCGCCGTACCGCGGATGGTCCCGGTCGTGCCGCCCTGCGCGCAGATCAGCGGCAGGTGCACGTCGATCGGTCCGCTGCCGGCGATCGGCACGTTGTGACGCATGGCGTGGCCGTAGCGCGCTTCGTTCGTCTTGCCGCTGGCGTCGCGCGGGTAGGCCTCGAGGTAGACGCTGCTGGTGTTCGACGGCACATCCGCGGTCCACGAGATCGTCGCGGTGCTGCTGTCGGCCAAGCCCTCCGGCGGGAGCGTGGTGTTGACGTTGACGACGATGCCGTAGCCACTCGCGGTGCGGGCGGTGCCGTCCCGGTTGATCGTCTGCCCCGACGCGTCCTTCAGGTCCAGGCCGATCAACGCGTTGACGGCTCGCGTCTCCGGCCCGCCGACGCCGTCGATCGTGCCCCCGATGGTGATCGTGTCGACGGCGGTGGCGGCCTGCTCTCCGACCAGCAGGAGAGGCAGGCACAGGGCGAGGGGGACCAGCAGCAGGCGTCGGCGCATGGCTACACGTCTACCTCATAGGCTCTGTCGGTGCCCGGAACCGAGAGCGACCTCGCCGTGGCGCACGCCCTCGCTGACGCCGCCGACACGCTGACACTGGCCCGGTTCCGCGCTCTGGACCTCGCGGTGGAGACCAAGCCCGATCTCACACCTGTCTCCGACGCCGACCGCGCGGTCGAGCAGGAGCTGCGCCGGCTGCTGTCCTCCTCGCGTCCCGGCGACGCCTTCCTCGGTGAGGAGTACGGCCTGGACGGTGACGGCCCGCGACGCTGGGTCGTGGACCCGATCGACGGGACGAAGAACTTCGTCCGCGGCGTGCCGGTGTGGGCCACCCTGATCGCCCTCCAGGTCGACGAGCACGTCACCGTCGGTGTCGTGAGTGCGCCGGCGCTCGGGCGACGCTGGTGGGCCGGTCGTGGCCTGGGTGCGCACGCCGGGGCGTCGGCAGCGTCCGCCAGCGCGCTGCACGTCAGTGCCGTCTCGCGGTTGGCGGACGCGGCGGTGTCGTACTCCAGCCTCACCGGGTGGGAGCAGTCCGGACGACTCACCGGTTTCCTGGACCTGAGCCGAAGCGCCTGGCGGACAAGGGCATTCGGCGACTTCTGGTCGCACGTGCTCGTCGCCGAAGGAGCGGTCGACATCTCCTGCGAGCCGGAGGTCTCGCTGTGGGACCTCGCGGCGCTGCAAGTCGTCGTCGAGGAGGCTGGCGGCCGGTTCACGGACCTGGCCGGCATGCCCCGTCCCGATGGCGGCAGCGTGGTCTGCACCAACGGCGTGCTGCACGACGAGGTGCTCGCCGCCTTGGCTGCGGGGTCGTGAGCCGGCGCACGACGGGTGTCCTGCTGGCCGTGACGAGTGCAGCCGGGTTCGGCGTCATGCCGGTCCTGACGAAGGTCGTGTACGACGACGGCGCCGGGCCGTTCGGCGTGCTGTCCGTGCGCTTCACCGTCGCGGCTGTGCTGCTCCTCGCCCTGGCTCGGCTCCGCGGTGAGCCATTGCCCCGCGGTCGGCAGCTCCGCGACCTGGCGCTGCTGGGCGGCGTCGGCTACGTCGTCGAGTCGCTCTGCTACTTCTCCGCGCTGACGAGGATCTCCGCCGGTCTGACGGCACTGCTGCTCTACCTCTACCCCGCGCTGGTCGTCGTGCTCTCCGCGGTCCTGCTGCGGCATCGGCCGAGCCGACCGGCCATCGGCTGCGTCGTCGTGGCGACGGTGGGGACGACGCTGACCATCGGACCGGTCGCCGGCGGGCAGAGCGCCGGTGTTCTTCTCGGGCTGGCTGCCGCCGCGTCGTACGCCGTCTACATCGTGCTGTCGTCGACGGCGACCGAGGGCGTCGGGCCACTTGCGGCATCCGCTGTCGTGATGGCGTCGTGCGGGCTCGTCTACGACGCCTTGGCGCTCGGGACCCGGGCATCGCTGCCGTCATCCGCCGGTGCCTGGGCAGCGCTCGCGGGCGTGACGCTGCTCGGCACCGTCGTGGCGGTCGCCGCGTTCTTCGCCGCTCTCGCGCTGCTGGGGCCCGCGGACACCGCCGTGCTCTCGACGGTCGAGCCGGTCGTCAGCGTCGGCGTGGCAGCCCTCGCGCTCGGCGAGACGCTGTCGGTCGTCCAGCTCGCCGGCGGCGTGCTCGTCATCGGTGCCGTCATCGTGCTCGCGAGAACTGCGCCGCTGCCCGAGCCCGGGTAGCGCGCGATGAGCCGCGGTGTCAGCCAGAGGGCTGCGGCGTCGAAGAAGCAGTAGCCGCCCGCGATCCCGCTCGGCGGGTTGCCGACGGTCAGCAGGCCCGTGGGGTCGTGGGGCTGCCAGGCCCAGGTGCCGATGCCGGTGCCGTAGAGCTCGAGGTAGGACGTGACGACGAAGGCACCGCAGTAGACGAGCGGTGTGCGGCCGCGGCGGAGGAACACGAGCAGGCAGCCGAACCACAGTGCCCCGAGCAGATCGGGCCGGTCCGATGCGAACAACCCCCAGCAGACCCAGCTGCCGCACAGCAGCACGGTCGCCGTGATGACCGCTCGGGCATGGCGGTGGGCGAAGGCGCTCCGTCCGAGGGCGAGCGCGGCGAGGTAGACCAGCCCATGCCCGGGGGGCACGAAGGCGGGGATGTTGTGCAGGCGGTAGACGTAGACGCCGAGCCAGCCCGCGAAGACGTACTCCACGGTCGAGGCGAACAGGACGACGATCCCGACCTGGATCCGCGTGGCCCGGCTCTCGCTCCTCAGCGCCGCGGCCAGCAGCAGCCACGTCGCCGCGCCGAGCAGGCGCTGCTGCGTCAGTGAGGCGCCCGCGTCGAGGCCGAGCGCCAGCAGGACCCACACCGCGACGACGCCCGGGATCCGGAGGTCACGGAAGGCTGGCACGTGCTTCACGATGCCACGCGTGCCGAACCGCTGAGGGCCGGCCGCAACGCCGGGTCAGCCGGCCGGCAGGGCGCCGGGACTGGCTGACGGAGACGCCTCAAGGTGCGGCGGGCGCGGCTCGCCGGTGGAGGACGGACGGGGGCTCGGGTCCGGCGAGGCGCTGGTGCTCGGCGAAGCGCTCGGGTCGGGGCTACCGCTCGGGGAGGGCGACCCGGATGCCGACGGCGACGGCGACGCGCTCGCCGGCGAGGACTCCGGCGACGGCTTCGCGGCCGGTGTCGCCTCTGGCTTGACGGTGAGCGCCGTGGCGCCCGCGGACGGGCGCGGCGCGACGACGGTGAGCTTGGCCGTGCCCTGCGGCGCAACCGGGTCGGGTGCCTGCGGCACAGCGACCTGCACGCGGGCGGGGTTGTGCGTGACGTGCTTGGGCTTGGGCGCCGGCGCCTGGACCGGCACCGGTGAGAGCACGCGGCCGACCGCGGGGATCAGGTCGTGCAGCGGCCACGACGTGAGTGCCGTTGCCGGCAGGTTGGGCTTGACCCCGACGAGGCAGACGACGAGGAACAGGACGGCGACACCGGCACGGCCCCCGCCCGCTGCCGCACTGCGCGCCAGCAGCGCGAGGGTCGAGACGTCCTCGAGGTTGGCGCCCGGCGCGAGGTGCGTCTTGGCCAGGTGCCGGCGAAGGGCGCGGCGAGCGCGGTGGAGCAGGTGCTTGACGCTCTCCTCCGGGACGCCCAGCTCCTGCGCGATGACCGGGATGCTCTTCTCCTCGATCTCCCGCTTCACGAGGGCCTCGCGGTGGAGCGGCGTCAGCAGTGACAGCGCGTCGCGCACGAACGCCGCGTCCTCGGCCTGCACGACCGGGTCGTCGAGCGGGGCTGCGGCGAAGTCGTTCTGCGGGACGGACTCGATGTTGACCAGGCGTGGCCGGCGCTTGTCTGCGCGGTAGCGGTCGATGCAGAGGTTGGTGACGGTGCGGCGGCAGTAGGCGAGCGCCTGGAGCTCGGTGCTCAGCTCGGGCAGGGCGAGGAACAGCCGGAGGAACGCCTCCTGCACGACCTCGTCGACGTCGCGCGAGTCGCGAAGGAAGCGCCGCGCGTGCATCGCGAACGACGAGCGGTGCCGGATGTAGAGCCCGGCGAAGTCGTGGGGGTCCGCACCGATCGTCCGGTTGGGTCCCTGGAGGTCGAGGTCGCCGCCGCTGATGGCGTCCTCGACGGCCGCGACGAAGACGGGATCGACCTCGACAGGGGGCAGCGCGACGACGTCGTCCTGCTCGTTGCCCACGGCCGCACCCCGCTCTCTACACATCTAGACGCAGCGGAGCCGCATCGGTTGCTCCCGACGAGCATGCCCTGAAGAGGGCCCGTGCACCCGAATATCGACAAACTGGGGCGAGGATCTCGCTCAGCTGCGCGCGGTGACCCCCGCGCCGACCGGGCACGACACACCGGTCCCGCCGATCCCGCAGTAGCCGTTGGGCACCTTGTGGAGGTACTGCTGGTGGTACTCCTCCGCCGGGTAGAACTCGCCCGCCGCGAGGATCTCGGTGGTCACGGCCCCGCGACCGGCCTTCTTGAGCGCCTCGCCGTAGACCTCCCGGCTGGCCTTCGCTGCCGTCAGCTGCTCATCGCTCGTCGTGTAGGCCGCCGACCGGTACTGGGTCCCGATGTCGTTGCCCTGGCCCATGCCCTGCGTCGGGTCGTGGCTCTCCCAGAAGACGCGCAGCAGGTCGGCGTACGAGACCTTCTTCGGGTCGAAGACGACCCGGACGGCCTCGGTGTGGCCCGTGCGGCCCGAGCAGACCTCTTCGTAGGTCGGGTTGGGGGTGCTGCCGCCCTGGTAGCCGACGGACGTGCTGATCACGCCGTCGAGCCGCCAGAAGATGCGCTCGGCCCCCCAGAAGCAGCCCATGCCGAAGTAGGCCACCTCTGCCCCGGCCGGGTAGGGCGGGTCGAGCGGCGCGTCGAGGACAGCGTGCTTTGCCGGTACGGCGATGCGGGCGGGCCGGCCCGGTAGGACGTCGGCGGCGCTGGGCAGGTCGAGCTTCTTGCGGGCGGACCACACGGTCGGGCTCCTCGAGGTCAGGGGTTCACGCCGTACAACAGGCGCTGCCTGCGCCACGTTCCCACCCGCCGCTCATCGCAGCCAGCCGGCCAGCTTGCCGCCGCGCGACACCGCACGCAGCCGCGCCTCGGCGCCCGCGCGTGCCTCCGCCGTCGCCACCACGAGGAGTGCGTCACCGGCCTCCAACCGGGTGTGCCGGTCCGGCACGAGGCTCTGGTCGCGGCGCACGACGAGGGTCAGGTGCGCGCCGGCCGGCAGCCGCAGCTCGTCGACGTAGACCCCGATCAGGTGCGAGCCGGCCGGGACGGTGAGCCCGAGCAGGTCGGCCCGGACCTGCTCGAGCGGCGCCGCCTCCACCTCGAGGTCGGTGGCCTGGTCTCGCTCGATCACACCGAGCCGCCGGCCCACGAGAGGAAGCGTCGGCGCCTGCAGGAGGGTGTAGACGACGACGAGGACGAGGACGACGTCGACGACCCGCGTCGCTCCCCGGACGCCCTGTGTGACCGGGATCGTCGCGAGCACGATCGGCACGGCACCCCGCAGGCCGGCCCAGGACAGGAAGACCTGGTCCCGCCACGGGAGCCGGAACGGCAGCGCCGACAGCGCGACGGCGAGCGGCCGCGCCAGCAGCGTCGCGAAACCGCCGACGACGAGTGCCGTCGCCAGCGCACCGGGAAGGCGGCCCGGCGACGCGAGCAGTCCGAGGAGCAGGAACAACCCGGCCTCGGCGAGCAGTGCGAGCGACCCGGCGAAACCGAGGACGGCGCGCCGGTGCGGCAGGCGGGCGCTGCCGAGCACCAGGCCGGCCAGGTAGACGGCAAGGAAGCCGCTGGCGTGCAGGGCGTTGGTGGCGGTGAACGCGACGAGGGTCAAGCCGACCGTGGCGACCGGGTAGAGGCCGGCGGAGGGCAGGGCGGCCCGCGCCAGCAGGAAGCGCCCGATGCAGCCGATGGCGATGCCGAGCACGGCGCCTGCCAGCAGCTCGTAGGCGACGAGGCCGGCTGCAGCGGGGATCGACGTGTCACTCCACGCCTTGGACGACGCCAGGGTCACGAGCACGATGACGGGCGCGTCGTTGAGCCCCGACTCCGCTTCGAGAGCCAGCCGGAGCCGGCCCTTCAGCGGCAGCCGGCGCAGCACCGAGAACACCGCGGCTGCATCCGTCGACGACACCACCGCGCCGAGCAGCAGCGACGTGCGCGGGTCGACGTCGAGCAGCAGGTGCGTCGCGGCGGCGATGACCGCCACGCTCACCCCGACGCCGACTGTCGAGAGCACGACCGTGAACGGCAGGACGGATCGGACCGACGACCACTGGGTCGTGAGGCCGCCCTCGGCGAGGATCACGGCGAGTGCGAACAGGCCCAGGTCGGTGGTGAGCTGGTAGTCGGAGAAGCGGATGCCCAGACCCGCCTCACCGACGGCCATGCCGAGGGCGAGGTAGATGAGGAGCACCGGCAGCGCCGTTCGGCTCGCGAGTCGCACGGCGAGCACGGCGACCAGCAGCAGTGCACACGCCCCGAGCACGACCAGGTTGAGGTGCTCGTCCATGCCTAGTCCGTCGCGGCGACGAGGGGCTCGAGCAGCACGTCGGGATGGTCACGCAAGACGCGGTTGAGCCGCCAGCTGCCGGCGAAGAGCGCGAGCAGCTCACCGTCACCGCGCTCGAGCACCTCGACACCGCTCTCCCGGTCGAGAACCTTCGCCCAGGTGCGGTCGGTCCTGCGAGCCAGGGTGTACTCGAGCCGGTCCATCGCCACCGGTGCCGTGAACTCGTGCTCCATGCGATGCGTGGCGACCTCGAACTGCATCGGTCCGACCGCTGCGAGCACCGGCGCCTGGTCGCCGCGCAGGTCGCTGCGCAGCACCTGCACGACGCCTTCCTGCTCCAGCTGCTCGATGCCGCGACGGAACTGCTTGTAGCGGCCGGAGTCCTTGGCGCGTACGACGGCGAAGTGCTCCGGCGCGAAGCTCGGGATCGGCGGGTAGGTCACGGGCTCGTCGATGTACAGGCTGTCCCCGACGCGCAGGCTGGACGCGTTGACGAGGCCGACGACGTCGCCGGGATAGGCGAGGTCGACAGTGCTGCGCTCGCGGCCGAAGACCTGCTGCGCGTACTTCGTCGCGAACGGCTTGCCGGTGCTTGCGTGCGTCACGACGCTGCCGCGCTCGAAGACGCCGCTGCAGATGCGCACGAAAGCCAGGCGGTCGCGGTGGGCCGAGTCCATCCCCGCCTGCACCTTGAACACGAAGGCGCTGAACGGCTTCTCCAGTGGGCGCGGCTCGCCCTTCTCGTCCGGCCGCGGACCCGGAGGCGGTGCGAGCTCGAGCAGGGTGTCGAGCAGCTGCCGGACGCCGAAGTTGAGGACCGCCGAGCCGAACAGCACCGGCGTCGTCTTGCCCGCGAGGAAGGAGTCCTGGTCGTGGCCCTGCCCCATCGCCTCGAGCAGCTCGCTCTCCTCGGCGGCGAACGTCCAGGCATCGCCCTCCGACTCGGCAGCCTGCTCGGCGGTCATGCGCTGCTCCGGGGCGACCGTCGCGCCGCCCGCCGTGCGCGTGAACTTGATGAAGTCGCCGGCGCGGCGGTCGAGGACGCCGCGGAAGTCGCCCGCGATCCCCACCGGCCAGGTCAGCGGTGTCGGCTCCAGGCCCGTCTTGTCGCGGACCTCGTCCATCAGCTGCAGGGCCTCGAGGCCGGGGCGGTCCCACTTGTTGATGACCGTCAGGACGGGGATGCCCCGGTGCCGGCAGACCTGGAAGAGCTTCAGCGTCTGCGGCTCCATGCCCTTCGCGGCGTCGACGAGCATCACCGCGCTGTCGACGGCGGCCAGGACGCGGTAAGTGTCCTCGGAGAAGTCGGCGTGGCCAGGGGTGTCGACGAGGTTGACCACTGCGCCGTCGTACGTGAACTGCAGGGCAGCGCTGCTGATCGAGATGCCGCGCGCTTTCTCGATGTCCATCCAGTCGGAGACCGTGCTCTTGCGTCCGGCCTTGCCGTGGATCGCGCCGGCCTCGTTGATGACGCGGGCATGCAGTGCGAGCGCCTCGGTCAGCGTCGACTTGCCCGCGTCGGGGTGGCTGATGACGGCGAACGTACGACGCCGCGCAGCTTCCTCCCGGGCCGTCGTGGTCACCGACCCGAGGCTACCTGCGGGGGCTGGTCGTCGATACCGTGCGGCTCGGCGCTCGGGGAGGCTGGATGGTGGGCACGTCGGACGACGCGATCGTCGTCGTGCCCGCGAACGAGGCCTCGTGGGAGGACCTGCAGACCGTCTTCGGGCGGGGCGATCCGTCGAGGTGCCAGTGCCAGCGGTTCAAGCTCGGCCGGTACGAGTGGACGCCGACCCCGGTGGAGGAGCGAGCGGCCCAGACGCGCGACCAGACCGGATGCGGCGAACCCGAGGCGCCCTCGACGAGCGGCCTCGTCGCTTATCTCGGTGGCGAGCCGGTCGGCTGGTGCGCGGTCGAGCCCCGGACCGCCTACCCGGTGCTCCTCAGCAGCCCGTCCCCCGTCGCCTGGAAGGGGCGGTCGGAGGACAAGTCCGATGACAGCGTCTGGGCGGTGACCTGCTGCATCACGCGGCAGGGGTTCCGGCACCGCGGCGTCAGCGCCGCGCTGATCGCCGCGGCCGTCGGCTTCGCGCGGGAGCGCGGCGCACGGGCCCTCGAGGGCTACTCGATGATCACCTACCCCGGCAAGGAGATCACCTGGGGCGAGCTGTTCGTCGGCAGCCGCAACAGCTACGCCGACGCCGGCTTCGTCGAGGTGAGCCACCCGACGCCGCGCCGCGCCGTCATGCGCATCGACTTCTGATCGGCGCGCGGCGCAGCGACCGAGAGCCGCCCTTCGCCGCTGCCCACGACGTGTGCGCGGCGCACGCTCACGTCGCAAGCGTGGGACGCGCACACGTCAGCCGGCGTCTGTGGGCTCAGCCTGCGCTCCGCGCGGCGAAGCCGGCGGCCACCGAGAGCAGGCACATCGCGGCCAGGTCGACGGTGACACCGGTCGGGTCGGCGGTCGCGTCCACTTCCACGATGTCGACGGCCCGCACTGCGGGATGCCGCCCCGCCTCTTCCGCTGCCTTGAGCAGCTCCCCCGGCAGCAGGCCACCCGGCCGCGCCCCCGGGCACCCCGGCACGAAGACACGGTCCACGACGTCGACGTCGAGGTCGACGTACAGCCCCTCGCACGACTCGGCGAGGTGGTCCAGCGACCGACGCACGAGTGTCCGAACACCCTCGGCCTGCCCGGCTGCGACCCCGTGGATCTCGATGCCCTGCTCCTCGCACCAACGGCGATAGGCGCGTGAGTTCGTGAGGTTGCCGATCCCGATCTGGACGACCTGCCGACCCGCGAGCCCGTCCTGGATGAGACCGCGCACCGGAGTCCCGTTCGTCGGGCCTGCATGGAAGCCGCGGACGTCATGATGCGCATCCAGCGTCAGCAGCCCGGCACGGCTGAGGTCGGGAAGGAGGGTCCGCATCGCCGGCCGCGTCAGGGCGTTGTCGCCGCCCAGCAGCACGACGAGGTCGTACGCCGGCAGCGACGCGAGGCCGGCGTCAACCGCCGCGAGCGCCTCCTCGCCTGCGAGCTCCGCGACGTCGAGGTCGCCCGCGTCGTGCACCGAGACGGACTCGAGGTCGACGTCGAGACCGGCGTGAAAGGTCGCGAAGCGCCGCAGAGCCGCCCGCACAGCCGCCGGTGTCTTCGACGCACCCGACGGCGAGATCGACGTGCGGGACAGCGGTACGCCGACGATGCAGAGCCGACGCGCTCCCGCCGCTCCGCCGCCCGCGAGCCAGTCCGACGCCCGCGGCCACTGGGGGTCGCTCATCGCACGACCTCGCCGCGGCGGATCACGTGACGCACGAGGTCGACGCCTGGTCGGTAGGCAAGGTGCACGTACGACGGCGCGTCCAGGACGAGGAGGTCACCGTGCGCACCGACCCGCAGGTGGCCGAGATCGGACTGCCCCAGGGCCGCTGCGCCTCCGGTGGTTGCCGCCCGCAGCGCCTCCAGCGGTGACAGCCCCAGCTCGCGGCAGGCGAGCGCGATGACGAACCCCATCGAGGTCGTGAAGCTCGTGCCGGGGTTGCAGTCCGTGGCGAGCGCGACGGTGACCCCCGAGTCGGCCAGCGCCCGCGCCGGCGCATAGGCGGATCGCGTGGAGAACTCGGCCGCGGGCACCAGCACCGCCACGACCCCCGCGTCGCGCAGGGCGGTGATGTCGTCATCCGTGACATGCGTGCAGTGGTCCGCACTGAGAGCACCGAGAGACGCTGCCAGCTGCGCGCCGGGCCCCGGTCGAAGCTGGTTGGCGTGAACGTGCACGGCGAGACCACGGGCGGCTCCGGCAGCCAGCACCTCGCGGCACTGCGACTCGTCGAAGGCGCCCTCCTCGCAGAAGGCGTCGATCGCGGACGCGACGCCCGCGACGGCATCGAGCATCGGCCCCTTGACCAGCTGGAGGTAGGACGCCGCGTCGCTCCCCTCCGGCACGACGTGCGCACCGAGGAACGTGCGGTGCGCTGTCAACGTCGCCGCGACCTCGAGCGACCGGAGCTCGTCCGCCACGGTCAGCCCGTATCCGCTCTTGATCTCCAATGTCGTCGTACCGGAGTGCAGTGCCTCGGCCGCCAGCCTCGTCGCACGCACCCGCAGCTGCGGCGTCGGCATGGCCCGGGTTGCCGCGACAGTCGTCCGGATTCCTCCTGCGGCGTAAGGCTTTCCGGCCAACCGCGCCTCGAACTCCTCGGCCCGGTCACCACCGAACACGAGATGGGTGTGGCTGTCGACGAAACCCGGGACGACCGTCGCCCCGTCGACGTCGATCCGCTCGTCCGCCAGGGGCGTCACGGCCGACGAGCCCACCCAGGCCACGCGTCCGCCTTCGAGGACGACGGCGGCCTTCTCACGGATCGGCTGGTCCGCGTCCCAGCTGACCAGCTGCCCGATGTTCGTGACGAGCAGAGAGCTCATAGGAGGGGCATGTCGATGCCACGCTCGACCGCGACCCGACGGGCGATGTCGTAACCCGCGTCGGCGTGCCGCACGACGCCCGTCCCGGGGTCGTTGGTGAGCACGCGAGAGATGCGCAACGCACCGTCGGCGGTGCCGTCGGCGAGCACTTGCGCACCGGCGTGGATCGACTTGCCCATCCCCACCCCGCCGCCGTGATGGACGGCGACCCAGGATGCGCCGGAGGCGACGTTGAGCAGTGCGTTGAGGATCGGCCAGTCCGCGATGGCATCCGACCCGTCCTGCATCGCCTCGGTCTCGCGATAGGGCGACGCCACGGACCCGCTGTCGAGGTGGTCCCGTCCGATGACGACAGGCGCGCCGATCCGACCGGACGCCACGAGGTCGTTGAGGATGGACCCGGCCAGAGCCCGCTCGCCGTAGCCGAGCCAGCAGATCCGCGCCGGCAGGCCCTGGAACGCGACCTTCTCCCTGGCCATCGGGATCCAGCGCTGGACGTAGGGGTTGTCCGGGAACGCCGCCAGCAGAGCCTCGTCCGCGACCGCGATGTCCTCAGGCCGTCCGCTCAGCGCCACGAAGCGGAACGGCCCGATGCCCTCGCAGAACAACGGCCGGATGTAGGCCGGGACGAAGCCCGGGTAGAAGAACGCATCTGAGTAGCCGGCTTCACGTGCCTCGCCGCGCAGGTTGTTGCCGTAGTCGAAGACCTCGGCACCGGCCCGGGCGAAGCCGACCATCGCCCGGCAGTGCTCCACCATCGAGGCGCGCGCCCGGTCGATGTAGTCCGCGGGCTTGGTACGCCGGAGCTCCTCGGCCTCCTCCATCGACAGCCCGGCCGGGACGTAGCCGGTCAACGGGTCGTGCGCACTCGTCTGGTCGGTCACCACGTCGAACTGCTCGCCGCGGGCCAGCAGGTCCGGCAGCGCCTCGGCCGCATTGGCGACCACCCCGATCGACAGCGGCCTCCCCTCGGCGGCTGCCTCCCGCGCGAGCCGCAGCCCTTCCTCCAACGAGGACGCCACCTCATCGAGGTAGCGCGTCTCGAGCCGGCGCTGCACGCGGGTCGGGTCGACGTCGAGGCAGAGCGCAACCCCGCCGTTCAGGGTCACAGCAAGGGGCTGCGCGCCGCCCATGCCACCGAGGCCGGACGTCAGCACGACCCGGCCGCGCAGCGTGCCGTCGTACCGCTGCTCGGCGAGCGCCGCGAAGGTCTGGAACGTCCCCTGCACGATGCCCTGCGTGCCGATGTAGATCCACGACCCGGCCGTCATCTGGCCGTACATCGTCAGCCCGAGCGCCTCCAGCTCCCAGAAGTCCTTCCAGGTCGCCCAGGCCGGCACCAGCAGCGAGTTGGCGATGAGGACCCGTGGCGCGTGCTCGAACGTGCGGAACACCGCGACCGGCTTGCCGCTCTGCACGAGCAGGGTCTCGTCGTCGGCCAGTCGCATCAGGGTCTGCTCGATCGCTGCGAGCGACGCGTGGTCGCGGGCCGCCTTGCCGTTGCCGCCGTAGACGACCAGGTCTTCAGGTCGCTCCGCGACGTCCGGGTGCAGGTTGTTGCGAAGGCAGCGCAGCGCCGCCTCCTGGTGCCAGCCCTTGCACTCCATCGTCACTCCAGGGGTCCGGTCACGGCTTCGACAGCGGACAGCACCGCACCGCTTCGCACCAGCGAGACGGCCGCCTCGATCTCCGGCGTCAGGTAGCGGTCGGCACCGGGACCGGGTACGACGGTGCGCAGCGCAGCAACGGCCGCAGCCGTTGCGGGAGCAGCGTCGAGCGGCCTGCGCAGGTCCAGCGCCCGCGCGGCCGTCATCAGCTCGATGGCGAGCACTCGCGTCAGGGCGTCGACGGCGCGACGCAGCTTGTGGCCGGCAGCCCACCCCATCGAGACGTGGTCCTCCTGCATCGCCGACGTCGGGATCGAGTCGACGCTCGCCGGCACCGCGAGCCGCTTCAGCTCGCTGACCAGCCCGGCCTGCGTGTAGTGCGCGATCATCAGGCCGGAGTCGACGCCCGGGTCGTGAGCGAGGAACGCCGGCAAGCCGTGCGAGCGGCTGGGGTCGAGCATGCGGTCGGTCCGCCGCTCACTGATGCTCGCGAGGTCGGCAGTCGGGATGGCGAGGAAGTCGAGGACGTAGGCCAGCGGTGCGCCGTGGAAGTTGCCGTTGCTCTCCAGTCGGCCGTCGGCCAGGAGCACGGGGTTGTCGATCGCGCTGGCCGCTTCCCGCGCGGCGACAACGCGCGCGTGAGCAACGGTGTCGCGCAGCCCGCCGGCGACCTGCGGCGCGCAGCGGACGGAGTAGGCGTCCTGCACCCGCATGTCCTCCGGCCCGCGGTGCGAGGCGACGATCGCCGAGCCCTCGAGGAGGCGGCGCATGTTGGCCGCGGCCAGGCCCTGGCCCCGCTGCGGGCGCATCGCCATCAGGTCGTCCGCGAGGACACGGTCCGTGCCGAGCAGCGCCTCGAGGCTCATCGCGGCGGTGAGGTCCGCCGTACGCGCCAACCGGTCCAGATCCGCGCAAGCGAGCATCAGCATCGCCAGCATCCCGTCCGTGCCGTTGATGAGTGCGAGGCCCTCCTTCTCGGCGAGTACGACGGGGGCGATGCCGGCGCTGGTCAGCGCGTCAGCGGCCGCAGTCGTCGTACCGCCGACGCGGACATCACCCTCCCCCATGACCGCGAGCGCGGCGTGTGCGAGCGGCGCAAGGTCGCCCGAGCAGCCGAGCGACCCGAACTCCCTGACCACCGGTGTGATGCCGGCGTTGATCAGACCGGCGTACGCCGACGCGGTCTCGGGGCGGACCCCTGTCCGCCCCGTCGTCATGGTCTGCAGGCGCAGCAGCATCATGCCGCGGACGACCTCGATGGCGACCTCGTCGCCGCTGCTCGCGGCGTGCGACCTCACCAGGCTCCGCTGCAGCTGCGTGCGGAGGTCGGCAGGTATGTGCCTGGTCGCGAGGGCGCCGAACCCGGTGGAGATGCCGTAGACGGGAGTGGCGGAGGCGGCCAGGGCGTCCACGTGGGCCCGTGCGGTCTGCAGCTGCTCGAGGGACGCGGCCGAGATCCCGACCGGCGCGTCATGACGCGCGACGGCGACGACCTCCGCCTCGGTCAGCGGGCGACCCGCCTCCAGCACGACGTCCATGACGCCATCACACCGCACCTGCCGGTCGGCGGCACAGGATCTGGCTCAGGTGCCACCCTGCGGGCGCGTCCCGGCGAAGACGCAGCCGACCGCCAGCGCGCCCGAGACGATCGCGAGCACCAGGCTGTGCTGGTACAGGAAGAACAGGATTCCCGCTGCGAACACGACGGCCGCGTAGAAGAACAGGTGACGGGGACGGCGGCCGGTGGGAGAGGTCATCCCCGCACGTTAGACGGCAGGTCGGAGGGTCATCGGCAGCCCGCCGTGAGGACGCAGCGTGACCGCCGCGTGCAGCCGCTCCCGCCAGGAGGGCTCGGTGACCGGTGCCCAGTGCGGGGCGACTCTCGCCAGCACGAGCACCGCCTCGGTCCAGGCGAACGACTCGCCGACGCACACCCTGGTGCCGGCGCCGAAGGGGAAGAACGCACCGCGCGGCTGCCCCGGCGCATCGTCGGAGAAGGTGCCCTCGGCGGTGAGCCAGCGCTCCGGCCGGAAGGCGGTCGGCTCCTCCCAGAACCGCGGGTCGCGGTGCAGGGCGAACTGGCTTGCGAGAACGATCGCGCCGACCGGGATCGTCCAGCCGTCGAGCACGATCTCCTCGGTGACCTCGCGCTCGAGCACCCAGGCCGGCGGGAAGAGCCGCAGCACCTCGGCGACGACGCCGTACGTGTAGGGCAGCGACCGCAGGTCCTCGTAGGACGGCGCATGGCCGAGCGCAGCCGATTCGCGCCGCAGCCTGGCAGCGACCTCGGGGTTGCGCGACAACAGGTGCCAGGCCCAGGTCAGCAGGTTGGCCGTCGTCTCGTGGCCGGCCATGAGAAGGGTCATCGCCTCGTCGCGGACGGCTTCTGACGACAGCCGCTCGCCGTCGATCTCGGCGTCGAGCAGGTCACCCACCACATCCACGCCGTGCACGGGCTCGGCCTTGCGCTGGGCCGATGCCGCGATGAGACGGCGCACCACGGCGTCGAGCCCGGCCGCCCCCGCCCACATCCGCTTGAACGCCGGGATCGGCAGCCTCATCAGCCTCGCGCCGCCGGGCAGCATCATCTTCTCCCAGCCCGACATCGCCTGCGCCATGTCGGCGTAGACCTGCTGCGCCTCAGCGCCGAGCTCCGCACCGAACAGCGCCCGCCCGACGATGTCGAGCGTGAGGCCGGCCATCTCCTCGGCCATGTCGATGCGCTCTCCGGCTCGCGCCGACCAGCGGTCGAGGAGCTCATCGGTCGCGACCGTCATCGGAACGGCGTAGCCGGCGAGGCGAGTGTGGTGGAAGGCCGGGTTCACCAGACGGCGGCGGGGCTTGTGGCGCTCGTTCGGCATGAGCAGCAACCCGTCGCCGAGCACGACACCGGCGCCCTTGAGGGCCGGCCCCTTCTCGACCGACTTCGACTGCACGACCAGGATCTCGCGGACCAGATCCGGGTGCGTGACGAGGTAGACCGGGGTGGTCCCGAGGCGCAGGGAGGCGATCCGCGGGAACGCCTGCGCCATCTCGGCGAACCGCCAGGGCGGAGTGTCACGCCGCAGCATCTGCACCACTGCCGAGGGCCGGAAGGGTGGTCCAGGAGGCCGGGCCGGCCGGCTGTCGAGGGTCACCGGTTCTCCTGTCGTGTCGCGTCCGACGCTACGGAGTGGGTGGAGCGCTGTCGACGGAGGTCCCCTCCCCGTCGTCCGCCTGCTCCTCCTGCTCGCGGATCTTCCGCACGTTCCTGCGCTCCTGCACCACGAAGGCGATCACGACCAGCAGCGGCACGAGGACGGTCGCCGCCTCGGGCGCACCACCGCCGTGCGCAAGCACGGCGGCGGCGGCGTTCATGACCAGACCCTAGGACTGCGACCATGGGCTCATGACGACTGCACCGGCCATGGACGTGCGACGGGCGGCCGGCCGCCTCTCAACGCGCCTGGACTGGCTCGACTCGAAGCACTCCTTCTCGTTCGGCCGCCACTACGCGCCGGGCAACACCCATCACGGCGTGCTCCTCGTCAACAACGACGATGTCGTGTCGCCCGGTGCCGGCTTCGAGACGCATCCCCATCGCGACATGGAGATCGTCACCTGGGTGCTCACCGGTTCGCTGGTGCACCAGGACTCGACCGGCCACGCGGGCGTCATCTACCCGGGCCTCGCCCAGCGGATGAGTGCCGGACGCGGCATTTTGCACAGCGAGAAGAACGACGCGTGGCGCAGCGACCCCGCACGCCCGACCGACGAGCCCGTGCACTTCGTCCAGATGTGGGTGCTGCCCGACGAGCAGGGGATCACGCCCGGCTACGAGCAGCTCGACATCGACGACGCGCTGCTCCGCGGCGGGCTCGTGCCGGTCGCCTCCGGCCTCGACAAGCACGGCGCGGGCATCCGCATCCGCAACCGGTCGGCTGCCCTGCACGCCGCGCGGCTCTCTGCGGGCGGCACGGTGGAGCTGCCCGAGGCGCCGTACCTTCATCTGTTCGTCGCGCGGGGCACGGTGGAGCTGGAGGACGCCGGGACTCTCGGTCCAGGAGACGCGGTCCGGCTGACCGCTACCGGTGGCCAGCGCCTCACCGCGGTCGCGCCGGCCGAGGTACTGGTGTGGGAGATGCATGCCACGATCCCCGGCTGAGGCTGGCATCCTCGGCGCGTGGAGATCTTCGACGACCTGACCGCCGAGCAGGACCGCATCGAAGCGGTGCTCGAGGGGCTGGACGATGCGGCCTGGGCGTCCCCCTCGGCGGCGGCCGGGTGGTCCGTCGGCGACGTCGTACTGCACCTCGCGCAGACGGAGGAGGCAGTCGTGGAGACCCTGCGCGGCGCAGGCACAGCGGCGGTCGAACGCGGCTTCGGAACCGCCGCGTTGTCGATGGACGAGACCGTGGCGGCCTGGGTAGCCGCGGAGCGCACCACGCCGAACGAGACGTTCGACCGCTGGCGACGAGCCCGGCGAGCCGCCGTCGTCGCGCTGCGCGCCGCCGACCCGGCCGCGCGAGTGCCGTGGGCAGCGGCTCCACTCACCCCCGCAACCCTCGCGACCACCCGGCTTGCGGAGCACTGGGCGCACGCCCTCGACATCGTGGGCCCCCTCGGCATCGCCTTCCCCGACACCGACCGGCTGCGGCACATCGCATGGC
>JAODNA010000128.1 GCA_025465135.1 Frankiales bacterium
ACGCTACCTACCTGACGACGGCGACCCAGGTCGACTGGTGGTGGACGGCCGGCGGGAAGGAGGCCTCCTCGCCCTTCTTCATCGAGTACGACTCGCAGCGCACGACGTAGACGGTGCCGTCCTTCGCGACGGCCAGCTGGTTGTAGTCGCCCCACATCGCGCCGGCCCGGCTGAACGCAGCGAAGCGCGCGTCGGCCCGGACGCTCTTGTTGAGCCGCAGCGGCTTGCTGAAGGTCTTGCCGCCGTCCTTGCTCTGCACCAGGAACGTGTCGACGAAGTCGCTCATGGCCGCGGCCGACGACGCCTCCTGGCGCTGCCGGTAGGCGACCGACAGAGTCCCGTCCGGGGCGACGCCCATCATCGAGTTGAAGCGGTCGACGTAGTCCTTCGAGCTCCCCGTGCGCAGGTTCTTCAGCGCCGACCAGGTGACGCCGTTGTCGTCGGACCAGGTGATGACCGGGTCGTTGACCGGGCTGCTCGTCGACTCGGTGCGGAACCGGGAGTCGTCCCAGCCGACGTAGACGCGACCGCTCTTGGGGTCGACGGCCGCGGTGGGCAGGCCCGGCGAGGCGCGCTGCAGGCGGGGCTCGTGACCGGAGTAGACGCCGACCGAGGTCGGGGGCGTGAACGCGAGCGGCGCGCCCGCGGCGACCAGACCGGCCGCAGGCGCCCGGACCATCACGAGCTTGGAGATGCCGGGGATGGGCTCGGCGAGCTCGCCGCCCGGGTCCATGTGGGCCGTCGGGACCGGCGCGACGTCGGTGCTGAAGACGACACCGAGGCTGCCGTCGTTCAGGACCAGCGGGATCGCGCCGATGCCCTGGCCCGGGTAGACGAGCGACGGGGGCGAGAACGTCTTGCCCTGGTCGTCGCTGTAGCTCGCGAGCATCGGGGCGACGCGGTCCCAGACGACGTAGAGCCGGCCCGTGTGGTGGCCCGTGCCCGTGCCGTTGTCGACGGCCTCCCAGTTCTTGTCGTTGAGACCGCCGGCGCTGTCGTCGATGACCGTGGTCGGCTTGCCCCACGTCTTGCCGCCGTCGGTCGACGTGCTGTTGACGATCGCGCTGCGGAGGCTGTCGCCGCCCTCACCGCTGCCGTCGTCGAAGACGAGGGAGGAGTAGAAGACGACGTTGCCCGGGCCGAAGGCGACGACGGCATCGCTCGCCCGGTCGAAGGGGCCGCCGTTGCGCACGGTCAGGCCGGGGATGGTGCCGTACTTCCAGGTCTTGCCGCCGTCGAAGGTCGTCGCGTAGCCGTTGCTCGCATCGCCACCGCCGTCGACGCGGCCCATCTGGTAGCCGGCGACGACGTTGTTCGGGTTGGCGGGGTTGACCGCGATGGACGGCTCGGTCGTCGTGTCGGGCTGGACGTCCTTGCCGTTGATGACAGCGCTCTGCCGGCCGGCCTCACCGTCGCGCACGAGCACGGGGCCCGCCGCGGAGGACGCCGTGGCGTAGGGGGCCGCGAGAGCGGCCGGAGCGGCGAGGGCGAGCAGGGCGGCGAGGAGCATGGGACGGCGCATACGCGCCACTTCTCCCTCGGCCGCCGATCTCCTGCCTCAGCGATGTCTCCGGTCTCGTGTGACGCGTACGACAGCCCGGTGAAACGGGTCGAGGACGATGCCCCGGACAGCCTTGAGGCGCCGCCGCGCGCGCAGGAAGGCGACGAGCCCGACGGCCCAGAACAGGTACTGCACCGACATGGCCAGCCTGAAGTCGTGGAGCGTGTACGGCGTACCTCCGCTGGAGGCGTCGAGCACGAGCCCGACCAGCAGGATCGTCAGGAGGGAGGCCACGAAGCCGCCGACGTTGACGATCCCGGTGGCGCTGCCGATGCGGGCCGGGGGATTCTCGGTGCGCGCGAAGTCGAACCCCATCATCGAGCCCGGCCCGTTGGCGGCCAGGACCACGACGAGGACGACCAGCAGCGCGAACGGCGCCCGACCGGGCCAGAGCAGCACGACCGCCCAGACCGCCGCGCTCGACAGCACGATGGCGAGGACCGGCACCGAGCGGCGGTAGGGCCACCGACCGGCAAGCTGCCCGAGGATCGGACCGACGACCATCGAGACCGCGACCATCAAGGTCAGCAGGCCGCCGGCCTCGGACGGCGAGCGTCCCTCGCCGACCACGAGGAAGGGGTAGCCCCACAGCAGCACGAACACGGTGCCGGAGAACTGCGTCACGAAGTGGGTCCACAGCCCCAGGCGCGTGCCGGGCTCCCGCCACGCCTCGAGCAACGAAGCACGCACGTCGGCGAGCCCGGCCGGAGCCGCCACGACGGCCGTGCCGGGAGGCACGTCGCGCAGAGCCATCGCGACGAGGAGCGCGATCGCGAGACCCACCACGCCCGCGGTCGTGAAGGCCCTGCTCCAGCCGGCCGTGCGCAGCAGCGCGACAAGGGGGTAGGCCGCCGCGATCTGCCCGAGCTGACCGAGCAGGCCCGTGAGCTGGCTCATGAGCGCGACCCGGCGCGGGGCGAACCACAGCGCGACGAGCCGCAGCACGCTCGTGAACGTCATCGCGTCGCCCGCACCGACCAGGACCCGCGCGAGCACCGCCAGAGGCACGGAGTGCGAGCTCGCCATCAGCAGCTGGCCGACGGCCATCACGGCAGCACCGGTGGCGATGAGCCGGCGCGAGCCGAGCCGGTCCAGCAGGGCGCCGACCGGCACCTGCAGGGCGGCGTAGACCGCGAGCTGGAGGACGCTGAAGACGCTGAGCTCGGCCGCGGTCGCACCGAACCGGTGCTGAGCCGCGACCCCGCTGACCCCCAGGGACCCTCGATGGAACACCGCGACGGCGTACGCGAGAACGGCGATGCCCCAGATCAGCCAGGCCCGCCGGGGGGTGCGGACCTCGACGTGTCCCGCTACCGCCTCGAGACTCACCTCAGGAGCAAGGCGCTGGACGGCGGGCGGATTCCGCTAGACCGCCGTGCGGCGCCGCAGCGTGACCAGCGCCACTGCTGCGAGCAGTCCTGTCGCTGCCAGCGGCAGGCCCGTGCCGAGGCCGGTGCGCGGCAGCTGACCGGGGGCGGCCTGCGGCACCGTGTGGACGGCCGGCGCAGCAGCGGCACCTCCGGATCCCCCGCGCCCGCTCGTGAAGTGCACCGCCTGCTGGAAGGTCGGGCGGTTCTGCCAGTCGATGCCGCGTACGCCGACGATGCCGGCCGTGACGTGGCGGATGTAGTCCTTGGACTTGTCGTACGTCAGCGCCGCCACATCCGTCTTCGTCTCCTGCTTCAGCGCCGCCTGCACCGCCGCGTGCAGCGACGCACGCAGCTCGGTCCGGCAGCCGGCCAGCGTGCCGCCGCCGCAGTAGGTGCGCGAGTAGCGGCCGGCGACCGGCTTGCCGAGCACCTGGCGCAGGTCCTTGCTGACATAGCCGTACCAGGGGACGCCGTTGAACGCCGACCCGATGCCCGCGCGCGGGTGGTCGTCGAGGCCGTGCGGGAGCGCGTCGACCAGGTCGCCCAGCGTGCCGCGGAGCACGTCCTTCGGCAGCGAGAAGGTGCCGGTGGCCCCGGCCGCGGTGGGCTCCCACCACACGTCGAGCAGGTCGATCGCGGACTGGTGCGCGTAGGCGCCGGTCCGGGCCCGGTCGAGCCGGTGCGATCCGTCCTTCACCCACGCGCGCAGCAGCCCGACGGCCTTCGCGTCCTGCGGGTCGGACGGGGTGCCGACCACGTCGAGGACGTAGGGCAGGTCGTACTTCGCGCGCACGTCGACGGTGCCGCCCGCGATCATCGCGTCCACGAGCTTCGGCCGCGTGATCTTGCCGCCCCCCGCAAGACGCGCCTTCACCTCGTCCTCGAGGGCGAGCGACCGGTAGACCGGGCCGTAGCCCCAGCCGTTGTCGGCCGCGGAGAAGCCGGGCGCCGGCTTGTTGTTCCACGACACCAGGTAGCCGCGGGACGGGTTGATCGCCCGCACGTGCGCCTCGAACGGCAGGAAGCCCTTGTCGTCATAGGCGGTGTCACCCCACCGGGGGAGGTCCCAGTCGTAGCCCGATGCGCGGTTCGGCAGCAGCCCCGACGAGAAGTAGCCGATGTCCTTGGCGTCGGTGTAGAACCAGTTGAAGGTGTAGTCGATCGCGCTGACCGCCTTCTGGAAGGTCTTCGCGTCGTGCACGTACGACGGGTCCTGCAGCCGCGCGAACCCGACCGCGGAGTCGACCTCGTGGTTGTACGTCGACCGCTCGGTCACCACCGCGACCGGCTTGCCGGCGACAGTCGTGCGCAGCTGCACCACGCCGTGGCGCGTCTTCAGCACGAGGAAGCTCAGCTGCTGTGGCTGCGCCTGCCCGGCCGCGTTGGGGAGCGCGGTCTCGGTGTGGTTGTACTGCTCCATCGCCGTGCACTTGCCGCCGACGAGGTAGGCGGTCGACTGGACCGTCGCCGCGGAGCCGTCGACGTTGCAGAGCCGCTCGATGACGGTGTCGACGATGTCGTTGGAGGCGCTCGTCGCGGACCACGCGTAGTCGACGCCGTGGCCGAGCTCGACGACGAGGTTGGTGCCGGCGAAGGACACGCCTCGGGCTGAGACGCCCGGTCCCTGCAGGTCCTGCTCGACGAGCAGCTGGGGCGTGTAGTAGCCGGTCTGCGGCCCGAAGACGACGGTCGGGTGACCGTCACTGGAGTGCTTGGCGTCGACGAGCAGCGCGTTGCTCATGCCGTGCTGCTTGAGGCCGAGGTCGATCGGTCCGAACGGCCCGTCGATGACGCCGTACGACGGGTGCGCGAGCGGTGCCCCGATCGGCAGCGTCGAGCCGGCCGCCTGCGAGCCGGTGCCGGGTGCCGTGGCAGCGGGCTTCTCGTCGATCAGTGCGACACCGGGGAGCGTCGGGTTGATCCCGCCGCCGCCGTACGTCTGGGTCGTCGGGCTCGACGTCGGGGCCTCGGGGTCGTTCTTCTCGCGCAGGTCGTTGAACACCTTGCGGGCGGTCGCATCGCCGTACTTAGCCTTGAGCTGCTGGTACCAGAGCGCGTTCTCGGCCTCGCCGCCGCCGCCCTTGCCGAAGATGCCCCCGACGAGCGACGCGATGTAAATGATGTCGGCGCGGGTGTACGGCGTCGGGCCCTTCTGCAGGGCGGCGTACTCGGCGGGGCACTTCGCACCGAAGCCGATGCCGGGGGCGCCCACCTGCGGCGGGGCTTGCTGGGCCAGCGGGCACAGGTCGGACTGCGCCTTGTTCATCCCCTCGAGCATCGCGTCGAGGCCGTCGAGCAGCTTCTGCCCCTCCGCGCCGTAGCGGGTGGCGACCTGCGCGATCTGCGCGGTGGCCTGCGCCTCGGTGTAGGGCGCGATCCGGAGCTGCGACTGGTCCATGTGGATGTTGGCCGGCGTCGGCCCGACGAACTGCGCCATGTCGGCCGCGCCGGTGTGCCGCAGGATGTCGGTGAGGAACATCCGGTCCTCGATGTTGGCGTAGCCGGCGCCGTACTCGACGTTGGCGAACGTCGTCCCGGTGATGTGCGGCACGCCGAACTTGTCGCGCTTGATGGTCACGCCGGGCTTGGGGGTCTCCGTGCTCACGACGTCGGCATCGCTGACGCCGAGCCGCGCGTCCTTGTAGTACTTGGTCAGCGACGCCTCGTCGATCTGGCCGGGGGCGGTCTTCGACAGCGCGTCGTACATCTCGAGCTGGTCGGCGAAGTTGGGGGGGTTCGTCGCGCTGGCGGTCGCGAGGGCCCCCTTGGGGTCGCTCGGCGTGCTGAAGACGTTGGGCAGGTTCGTGACGCCGAGCTGCACCAGGGTGGGGAGGTCGACGTTGCCGTGCGAGCCCGGCGGCAGGATGTTGAGGACCTCGCCGTGCCGCGTGTAGGCGGTCGGGTCGTCCGCTGCCGAGGCAGCGCCCGGCAGGGCTGCGGAGGCCAGGAGCGCGGCGGCGCTCAGGGCGACGAGGGCACCGACAGGCAGTGAGCGCTTCACGACAGGCTCCAGGGCTCGAGGCGTATCAGGAGTGTTTCTACAGCGTTCGTGAAGATCCTTCACGTTCTGCCGGTGAGTTTGGGCGGCGCCCGCGGGGCAGGACCTCCCCATGACGGACGTGATCCACTCCCCCGACCGCTCCCGCTTCGAGGCCGGCACGGCGTACCTCAGCTACGCGCAGACCGCCGGCAGCTTCGACATCCAGCACACCGTGGTGCCCAAGGACATGGCGGGCCAGGGGGTGGGCGGCGCGCTCGTGAAGGCTGCGGTGGACTACGCCCGGGAGGCCGGGCTGGAGCTGGTCGTCACCTGCCCGTTCGCCCGGACGTGGCTCGAGAAGCATCCTGTCGGCTGACAGCGCGAGAATGGACGGGTGACCGCCCTCGACCGCTTCTCGCCCGCGACCCGGGCGTGGTTCGACGCGGCGTTCGCCGCGCCCACGGCCGCCCAGGAGGGCGCCTGGGACGCGATCAGCAGCGGGCGCGACACCCTGGTCGTGGCCCCGACCGGGTCCGGAAAGACGCTGTCGGCGTTCCTCTGGTCGCTCGACCGGCTGGCCGCCTCGCCGCCTCCCGAGGACCCCAGGCACCGCTGCCGGGTCCTCTACATCTCGCCCCTGAAGGCCCTTGCCGTCGACGTCGAGCGCAACCTTCGCGCGCCGCTCACCGGCATCCGGCAGGCCGCGACGAGGCTCGGCCTGCCGGTGCCCGACATCCGCGTCGGGATCCGCTCGGGCGACACCCCGGCTGAGGAACGGCGCGCCTTCGCCAAGGCCCCGCCCGACGTGTTCATCACGACGCCGGAGTCGCTCTTCTTGGTCCTGACGTCGGCAGCGCGCGAGTCGCTACGCGGCGTCGAGACGGTCATCGTCGACGAGGTCCACGCCGTCTCCGGCACGAAGCGTGGCGCGCACCTCGCCCTGACGCTGGAACGGCTCGACGCACTGCTCGACGCGCCGGCACAGCGGATCGGGCTGTCGGCAACGGTGCGGCCGCTGGACGAGGTCGCGCGCTTCCTCGGTGGCGCGCGCGAGGTCACCGTGGTGCAGCCGCCATCGACCAAGACCATCGAGATCGAGGTCGTCGTCCCCGTCGAGGACATGGGCGCGCTGGGCGAGGTCGCCGGACCGGTGCACGGCGGCTCGGCCGCGGGCAACGAGCCGCGCGCGTCGATCTGGCCGGCGGTCGAGGAGCGCATCGTCGACCTGATCGAGAAGCACCGCTCGACCATCGTGTTCTGCAACTCGCGCCGCCTGGCCGAGCGGCTCACCAGCCGCCTCAACGAGATCGCGACCGAGCGGACTTACGGCGTACCTGCAGAGGTCGTCGACCTCACACGGCCGGCCGGCTCGAGTGGCGTGAAGTCGTTCCCGGTCGCGGTCGCAGGGCAAGCGGGAATCGGTACGCCGGAAGGCGACGTCGTCATCGCCCGTGCCCACCACGGGTCTGTGTCGCGGGAGCAGCGCGCCGACATCGAAGAGTCGCTCAAGGCGGGACGACTGCCGGCCGTGGTCGCGACGTCCTCGCTCGAGCTCGGCATCGACATGGGTGCCGTCGACCTCGTCATCCAGGTCGAGTCGCCGCCGTCGGTAGCGAGCGGGCTGCAGCGCGTCGGCCGCGCAGGGCACCAGGTCGGTGCGATCAGCCGCGGCGTCATCCTGCCCAAGTACCGCGGTGACCTCGTCCAGTGCGCCGTCGTCGCCGAGCGCATGGTCGAGGGCGGCATCGAGTCGACGACCTACCCGCGCAACCCGCTCGACGTCCTCGCCCAGCAGGTCGTCGCCATGTGCGCGATGGAGCCGTGGACCGTTGACGACCTGGCCGCCGTCGTACGGCGATGTGCACCCTTCGCCTCGCTGCCCCAGTCCGCACTCGAGGCCACGCTCGACATGCTGTCGGGCCGCTACCCGTCGGACGAGTTCGCCGAGCTGCGGCCGCGCATCACCTGGGACCGCGTCACCGGGGTGCTGGCCGGAAGGCCTGGTGCGCAACGGCTCGCCGTCACGAGTGGCGGCACGATCCCCGACCGCGGCATGTTCGGCGTCTTCCTCGTCGGCGACAAGGGATCGCGCGTCGGCGAGCTCGACGAGGAGATGGTCTACGAGTCGCGGGTCGGCGACGTCTTCCTGCTCGGAAGCAGTGCGTGGCGGATCGAGGACATCACCCACGACCGGGTCCTGGTCACGCCGGCTCCCGGGCAGCCCGGCAAGATGCCCTTCTGGAAGGGCGACGCCCCCGGCCGGCCGATCGAGCTGGGGCGTGCCCTCGGTGCGTTCCTGCGCGAGGTGTCGGCACTCGATCACGATGCCGCGCGGCTGCGGCTCACCGAGGCCGGCCTCGACGAGCTCGCGACGACCAACCTGCTCGCCTATCTCACCGAGCAGCGCGAGGCGACCGGCCGGCTGCCCGACGACCGCACGATCCTGGTCGAGCGGTTCCGCGACGAGCTCGGTGACTGGCGGATCGCGATCCACTCGCCGTTCGGCGCGCAGGTCAACCAGCCGTGGTCGCTGGCCCTGACGGCGAGGCTGCGGGAGAGCTACGGCGTCGACGTGCAGTCGATGCACTCCGACGACGGCATCGTGCTGCGGCTGCCCGAGACCGATGAGGTGCCGACCGGAGGCTTCGCGGTCTTCGAGCCGGGCGAGGTCGAGGCTGCCGTGCAGGCCGAGGTCGGTGGTTCGGCGCTGTTCGCCGCGCGGTTCCGCGAGTGCGCGGCGCGGGCGCTGCTGCTGCCGAAGCGCAACCCGGGCAAGCGCTCGCCGCTCTGGCAGCAGCGCCAGAAGTCGGCGCAGCTGCTGCAGGTCGCGGCGCAGTACGGCAGCTTCCCGATCGTCCTCGAGACGATGCGCGAGGTGCTGCAGGACGTGTTCGACGTACCAGGGCTCGTGCAGCTCATGGCCGACGTCGAGGCCCGCAAGGTCCGGCTCGTCGAGGTGGAGACGGTGTCGCCGTCCCCGTTCGCGCGGTCGCTGCTGTTCGGCTACATCGGTGCGTTCATGTACGAAGGCGACGCGCCGCTTGCCGAGCGGCGGGCCCAGGCGCTGTCGCTCGACTCGGCGCTGCTCGCCGAGCTGCTCGGTCAGGCCGAGCTCCGCGAGCTCATCGACACCGACGCCCTCGCGGAGGTGGAGGCCGAGATCCAGCGCCTCGCCGAGGACCGCCGCGTCCGTGACGAGGAAGGCGTCGCCGACCTGCTGCGCGTCCTCGGCGACCTGACGACCGCGGAGGTCGTCGCGCGCGGCGGGACGCCCCAGATGCTCGCGTCGCTGGAGGAGGCCCGGCGGGCGATTCGCGTCCGCATCGCGGGCGACGAGCGCTGGGCTGCGATCGAGGACGCAGGTCGACTGCAGGACGCGCTCGGCGTCGCTCTCCCGGTCGGGATCCCGGAGGCGTTCCTCGAGCCCGTGCGCGACCCCGTCGGCGACCTCGTCGCCCGCTTCGCCCGCACGCACGGCCCCTTCCCTGCGATGGACGCGGCCCGCCGGCTCGGGCTCGGGGTCGCCGTCGTGGAGGCGACGCTCGCGCGACTCGCCGCGACGGGACGGCTGACCCACGGCGAGTTCCGTCCCGGCGGGTCCGGGCTCGAGTGGTGCGACGCCGAGGTGCTGCGCTCGCTGCGCCGGCGCTCGCTCGCCAAGCTGCGCAAGGAGGTCGAGCCGGTCCCGCCGGAGGCGCTCGCGCGCTTCCTGCCGCAGTGGCAGGGGCTGGGCACCGCCACGGGTCGCGGCATCGACGGGCTGATGCGCGCGATCGAACAGCTCCAGGGCGCGTCCGTGCCGGCCTCCGCGCTGGAGACGCTGGTTCTCCCGTCGCGCGTCGCCGGCTACTCCCCCGCGATGCTCGACGAGCTGACGGCGTCGGGAGAGGTCCTCTGGGCCGGCCAGGGATCGCTGCCGGGCAACGACGGATGGGTGTCGTTGCAGCTGGCCGAGACCGCCGACCTCCTGCTGCCGCCCCACGCCGACCTGACCCTCACTCCCCTGCACGTCGAGGTGCTGGCAGCGCTCGACGGTGGGGCTGCGCTCTTCTTCCGCTCGCTCTCGGAGCGGCTCGCTGCGACCGACGACCAGTCGCTCGCGACCGCGGTCTGGGACCTCGTCTGGGCGGGCTACCTCACCAACGACACGATGGCTCCCCTTCGGGTGCTGCTCGGCAGCGGCAAGACCGCGCACTCGTCACGACGCGCACCCGTGCGGCAGCGCGCGCGCGGCGTCTCGGGAGGGCGCGGCCGGCCTGTCATGCCGAGCCGCACCGGGCCGCCCACGGTCGCTGGGCGCTGGTCCCTGCTGCCGGCACGTGACAGCGATCCCACGCGACGGGCGCACGCGCTCGCAGAGGCGCTGCTCGACCGGCATGGCGTCGTGACGCGTGGCGCCGTGATGGCCGAGCGGGCACCCGGCGGCTTCGCCGCGGTCTACGCCGTGCTGAAGGCGTTCGAGGAGGCGGGGCGGGTCCGTCGCGGCTACTTCGTCGAAGGGCTCGGGGCGGCGCAGTTCGCGGCGCCCGGGGCCGTCGACCGGATGCGCGCGATCGCCGCCGTCCGGCCGAGCAGCGAGGAGCCGCTGTGGAGCACGCCAGTGCCCGGCGGCTGGGACACCACCCGGCAGCGGCAGCGCCGTGACGAGGCGCGCGCCGTCGTGCTCGCCGCGACCGATCCCGCCAACCCCTACGGCGCCGCACTTCCCTGGCCGCCGTCCGACGGCGGCCACCGGCCCGGTCGCAAGGCCGGAGCGCTGGTCGTGCTCGTCGACGGCGCCCTCGTGCTCTACGTCGAGCGCGGCGGGCGGACCCTGCTGTCGTTCCGCGACGACGACACCTCGGTGTCCCCGGCCGTCGATGCGCTGGCCCTCGCCGTTCGCGAGGGTGCGCTCGGCCGGCTCACCGTCGAGAAGGCTGACGGCGAGCCCGCCCTCACGTCCGCTCTCGGCCTGGCGCTGGAGGCCGCCGGCTTCCGCCCCACCCCGCGCGGCCTCCGCCTGCGCGCGTGAACGAGGTGCGCGTCGGCCTGTGCGGCTGGACTGTCTCCATGACGCGCTACGTCCAGATCTTTCCGCTCGTCGAGGTGCAGCACACCTTCTACGAGCCGCCGGCCGACCCGCTGCTCGCGAAGTGGCGGGCAGACGTGCCGGCGGACTTCGAGTTCACGATCAAGGCTTGGCAGCTGGTGACCCACGAGTCGGGCAGCCCGACGTACCGACGCCTGAAGCAGCCGCTCCCCGAGAGCTCCCGCGGGCAGGTCGGCGGGTTCCGTACGACGGCGCCGGTGCTTGCCGGCTGGGACCGGACCCTCGAGTGCGCCCGCGTCCTTCGAGCCACCGCCGTGCTGCTGCAGTGCCCGAAGAGCTTTCGCCCGACAGCAGCCAACGTCGACCGGATGCGCGCGTTCCTGACCACCGTCGAGCGGCCGGAGGCGCGCCTGCTCTGGGAGCCGCGGGGCGACTGGCCGGCCTCACTGCTGACCGAGCTGTGCCGCGACCTCGATCTCGCACACGTCGTCGACCCGATGCAGAGCGAGACCGTGACACCGGACCAGACCTACTACCGCCTGCACGGGACGACGGGCATGCGGCACGTCCACTCCGACGAGGAACTGCGCAGCCTGCGCGACCGGGTTGCCGGCAGGCCCAGGCCGTACGTGCTGTTCAACAACCTGCCGCGTGTCGCGGACGCCCAGCGCTTCCTCGCGTTGCTGGGACACTGAGGCGTGCCCGAAGGAGACACCGTCTGGCTGGCGGCCCAGCGCCTGCACGACGCCCTTGCCGGTCGCGTGCTCACCACCAGCGACTTCCGCGTACCCCAGCTCGCGACGACCGACCTGACCGGCCGCGAGGTCCTGTCGGTGACTCCGCGCGGCAAGCACCTGCTCACCCGGATCGAGGGTGGGCTCACGCTGCACACCCACTTCCGGATGGACGGGACCTGGCACCTCTACCGGCCGGGCGAGCGCCGCAGGGGTGGTCCCGACTGGCAGGTCCGCGTCGTGCTCACCAACGCCGAGTGGGAGGCGGTCGGCTACCGCCTGCCGGTCGTCGAGCTCCTCGCGACCGCGGATGAGGCGCGAGCCGTCGGCCACCTCGGGCCCGACGTGCTCGGTCCGGACTGGGACGTCGAGGAAGCAGTACGACGGCTGCGCAGCGACCCCGCGCGGGAGATCGGGATGGCGCTGCTGGACCAGCGCAACCTGGCCGGACTCGGGAACCTCTACCGGATCGAGATACTGTTCCTGCGCGGGCTGACGCCGTGGCTGCCGGTGTCAGAGGTCCCTGACCTGAGGGGGCTCGTCGAGGTCGGCCGCAGGCTGATGCTCGCCAACCGTGGGCGCATCGAGCAGAGCACCACCGGGTCGCTGCGCCGCGGTGAGACGCACTGGGTCTTCGAGCGGACCGGCCGGCCGTGCCGGCGCTGCAGCACGCCGATCGCCTCGGCCGAGCAAGGCGAGGTGCCCTACCAGCGGCTGTCCTACTGGTGTCCCCACTGCCAGCTCGGACCCGCTCCGGCATCGAGCACCGCACGGCCGCCGCGTCCGGCCGGACGCACCCGGTACACCCCGTGAGCGACACCATCCGCAGCTACCGGCATCGCCGCGGACGCATGGGCGCCACGACCACCGCCGTCCTCGGCCGGCTCGGCGACCGGATCGTTGCCGTCGACGGATCGCCGCTCGATCCGACCACGCTCTTCTCGCGCGCAGCCCCACTCGTCGTCGAGGTCGGCAGCGGCATGGGTGAGGCGACGGCGGCGATGGCAGCGGCCGACCCGGGCCGCAACCTGCTCGCCGTCGACGTGCACCTGCAAGGCCTCGGCCGGCTGCTCCGCCGGATCGAGGAGCAGGGGCTGACCAACGTCCGCGTGGCCGAAGGGGACGCCGTCGTACTGCTCCGCGACATGCTGCCGCCCGACTCGGTCGACGAGGTGCGCGTGTTCTTCCCCGACCCGTGGCCGAAGTCGCGGCACGCGAAGCGGCGCCTGGTGCAGCAGGGCTTTCTCGATGTCGTCGCGACCCGGCTGCGCGCCGGCGGCATGCTCCACGTCGCGACGGACTGGACGCCCTATGCCGAGCAGGTCGCCGCGCTCGTGCGCCGGCACCCGTCGTACGTCGTCGTGCAGGAAGGACCGCGACCTGCCTCCCGGCCCGTGACCCGCTTCGAGCAGCAGGGGCTCGACGTCGGCCGGGCCTCGTGGGACCTGCTCAGCCGCCGGGTGTGAACAGCGTGAGGTGCGGCAGGTACGGCTCCGGGTCGCCGGTCCAGGCCAGCGCCCGGATCTGGTCGTGCGTCCGCCGGCCACCGAGGACCCGGCCGAGCTCCCCCTCGTCGGCAACGGTGACGGACGCAGCGGGAGCGCCCTCACCGGCTGTCCACGACTGCGCACCGGCGCGGATCTCGACAGCGGGCAGCCCCGCCTCGCCGATCTTCTGACCGGCACGCCGGACCAGGCCGTTGAGCACGTTGCCGTGGGTGTCGCTGTCGCCCAGCGGCAGACCGAGCGCCTCGCGCATGTCGTCCTCGTGCATCGTCGCGTCCCACACGAAGATCCAGCTCCCGCTGTCGACCATGCTCTGCTCCACAGCGGCAGCGTTGGCCTCCCACTCGGCGAGCAGTGCGTCGACGTCCTTGCCCTTGCGCTCGGTCACCTGGACCGCAGTCCATGCCGGTGAACCGGCCCCTTCCATGCGACCCGTCCTGACGTCGGCGGACAGGCCGGTCAGGTGCGCGAGCACCTCGTGCACGGACCACTCGGGGCACCCGACGGTGCGGGACCCGAGCTGCTGCGGCGTCAGCCCCCGGACGAGCTCGCCGATCCGCCGGCGCTGTGACGTGTAGTGCTTGTCGGGTCCCATCAGCGCACCTCTCTCAGTCCGGACGCCAGGCCGTGCAGGGCGTCGGTCGCGTCCTGCAGCCGCGACACGGCGTGCGGATCAGCGCTCGCCGAGACAAGATCGGCAAGCCCGGCGACGAGCCGCTCCTGCGCGACCACGCCGCCGTACAGCAGGTCCATCAGGGCCGGCTCCGCGCCGCGGTGTGGCTCGACGGCGGCGAGCCGCGCTGCCTGCCAGCGCAGCGCCGCGTCGTTGTCGGCGGCACAACGCCACGCGTCATCGGCCGCATCCCGG
>JAODNA010000214.1 GCA_025465135.1 Frankiales bacterium
CTTGACGCCGTTCTCGGTGTTCTGGACGCCGGAGAACCGGCTCCCCAGCTCGAAGCCGATCTTGCGACGGCGGAACGCGCGCTCCAGGAGCTTGGAGGAGGACTCGTCCTCGAGCGGTACCAGGTGCGGCAGGGCCTCGATGATGGTCACGTCCACGCCGAAGGACTTCCAGGCGCTGGCGAACTCGCAGCCGATGACGCCGCCGCCCAGGATGATCGCCGAGGCGGGCACCCGGTCGAGGGTGAGCGCGTGGTCGCTGGTGATGACCTTGGTGCCGTCGATCTCCAGGCCGGGCAGGCTGCGGGCGTAGGAGCCGGTGGCCAGCAGGATGTGCCTGCCCTCGTAGCTCTGGCCGTTCACCTCGACCGTCGTCGGGGAGGTGAGCCGCCCCTCGCCCTCGACGTAGGTGATCTTCCGGGCCTTCACCAGACCCTGCAGGCCCTTGTAGAGCTTGGCGATGACGCCGTCCTTGTAGGCGTTGACGCCGTCCATGTCGATGCCGGCCAGCGAGGTCTTCACGCCGAACTGCTCGCCGTCGCGGGCCAGGTCGGCGACCTCACCGGCGTGCAGGAGCGCCTTGGTCGGGATGCAGCCGCGGTGCAGGCAGGTGCCGCCCACCTTGTCGCGCTCGATCATGACGACCGTCATGCCGAGCTCCGAGGCGCGCAGCGCGGCGGCGTAACCACCGCTGCCGCCGCCGAGGACGACGAGGTCGACGGGGCCGGTGCTGCCCGCTGGCTGGCTCACTGCTGCTCCTCGCGAGATACGTCTGGATCGCGTCGCAGCCGACGGTCAGCCGCGCGCTCGGGCATCCTTTCACCCAGGAGATACAGGGCGCGACCGCCCCTGCCGCATTCCCGCGGCGGTGGTGGCGACGGGGGAGAGGCAACCGTGGGACTGCGAGACCGGCTGCGGCGCGAGAAGCCAGGCACGCCGCGGCGCGCACAGTCGGCCGACGTCCAGCACCTGGAGGAGTTCGCGGGGAGCCGCCGGGGCGTGGAGGGGTTCGTCGAGCCCGAGACCCTGAACACGGCGACCACGCTCGTGCTGGTCGCCGGCGACGGCGAGTGGACCCGGCGCCGGGTCGAGTCGCCGAAGGCTGCTTTCAGCCTCGGCCAGCGCCTCGGGATACCGGTGTACGACGTCGCCGCGACCGGCTACCCCGCGCGGATGCGGGAGTGGACCGCCAAGCGGCGCGAGCAGGGCAAGGGCAGCTCCACCCTCGGCTGAGCCCCCGCAGCGCGACAACGCCCGGCCGAGGGGGCCGGGCGCTGTCGCGGTGCGGGCAGCGGTCGGGTCAGGAGCCGCTTGGGCCGATCAGCCCTTTCCGTGCTTGTGCGAGCTGGACTGGCCGTGGGAGCCGCCCGTCTCGCCGGAGTCGCCCTGGCTGTTGTCGCCGGACTCCTGCTCGTTGCTGTCGTCGGACTCGACCTTCGGGGACCTGCTGGGCTCGGGCGCTTCGGCGGCGTCCTGGCTGTCCGCGGCGTCCGTGCTGTCCGCACTGTCCTTCGGGCAGCTGTGCGCTGCTGCCGACACGGCCTTGCCGTGCGCGCGGCCGTGGGTGCTCTTGTCCCGGGCGACGGCGGAGACGCAGGCGCCGTGCACGCCCTGCGCACCCTCGGCCTTCGGGGACTTCGACGGCTTCGGGGACTTCGACGGCTTCGGCGACATGGTCGCCGTGGCCGTGTCGCTCTCGTGCTCGGCACCGTTCTCGGACTCGTGGTCGCCGCTCACCACCGGCAGTGTCACCCTCGGGGTCGAGGGGGTGGAATCGGCAACCTGCGTGATCGCGACGGCCGAGCCACCCGCGACGAGCGCCGCTCCGGCGGCGGCCGCGATCATGAGCTTGGCGTTGGTCGCAGCGGCGGTCAGCAGCTTGTCGAGCATGGGATACCTCCAGGGCCGGGGTCGGTCTCCCCGTCCTTCGGCATCTGACTACTCAGTGTTACGGATTGTCATCCGTTCGGGCTACTGCGCATCCTCCAAGAACTGGACAAAGGTGCGCACAGCGGCGCCGGTGCCGCCATGCGGCGTGTAGCCGTAGGGGTCGGCGGAGTTGTAGGCGGGGCCGGCGATGTCGAGGTGCGCCCAGCGGATGCCCTCGGGCACGAACTCCTTCAGGAAGATCCCGGCCGTCAGCATGCCGCCCTCGCGGGGACCGCTGTTGACGAGGTCGGCGATCTCGGAGTCGAGCCCCTTGCGCAGCTCCGGTGGCAGCGGCATCCCCCACGACGGCTCGCCGGCCCGGTCGGCGGCCTGGACGACCGCAGTGCGCAGGTCGTCGTCGTTGGCCATGACGCCGGTCGTGCGGGCCCCGAGCGCGACGAGCTGGGCGCCGGTGAGCGTCGCGACGTCGAGGATGACGTCGGGCTTGTCCTCACCCGCGCGGGCGATGGCGTCGGCCAGGATCAGGCGCCCCTCCGCGTCGGTGTTCGTGACTTCCACGCGCAGGCCGCTGCGCATCGAGAGCACGTCGGACGGACGGATGGCAGCGCCGCTGGGCATGTTCTCGGCCATCGGGATCCAGGCCTCGACGTTGACCTTCAGGCCCAGCTCGGCGATGGCGCGCATGGTGGCGATGACGGCGGCCGCGCCGCCCATGTCCATCTTCATCTCCTCCATCGCAGCCGCCGGCTTCAGCGACAGCCCTCCGGAGTCGAACGTGATGCCCTTGCCGACCAGCGCGACCGTCGTCTTCGAGCCCCGGCCGCCCTTGTAGGAGAGGTGGACGAGCCGCGGCGGGGCGTCGGAGCCCTGCCCGACGCCGAGGATGCCGCCGTAGCCGCCCTTGCGCAGCGCCTTCTCGTCGAGCACCTCGACGGTCATGCCGGCCTTGCTGCCCTCGGTCTTCGCGATCTCGGCGAGCTCGGCCGGGTGCAGGTCCGACGGCGGCGTGTTGACCAGGTCGCGGGTCAGCATCACCGCGCGGGACACGACGTCAGCGCGCCGCAGCGCAGCCTTCGTCGCCTTGTCCTTCGCGTCGGGCACCACGACGACGACGTCGACGACCGGCGGCTTGTGGTCGGCCGCGGAGGCAGACCGGTACTTGGTGAACGTGTAGCCGCCGAGCACGGCGCCCTCGCCGACTGCCCGAACCGCGTCCGGAGACGCCGCCGGCAGGGCGATCGCGACCTTGCGGGTGCCCGCGAGAGCGCGGACCGCGGCCCCGGCAGCGCGGCGGAGCGCCTCCCCGTCGTACGCCGCCCCCTTCGCCACCACGGTGCCCAGCCCGACGGCGACAACCACGGCGGGTCCCTTGCCGCCGACGTTGGCGATCCGGGTGACCTCCTCGGCCTTGCCCGTCGCGCCGAGGCCGGCGAGAGCGCCTGCGAAGCCCTTGCCGATCGCCTTGCCGACCTGCTCGGTGGGCGGCACGAGCACCACGCCGTGGGGGCCCTTCGCGACGCCGACGACGAGCGCGTCGGCCTTCACGCTGGTGGGGATGCCGCTGGCAAGGGAGAGAGAGGTCACGGGGAGCGACCCTACCTAGAGCCCGTACTCCTCGAGGAGCCGCAGCCAGACCTCGGAGACCGTGGGGTACGACGGCACCGCGTGCCACAGCCGGTCGAGGGTCACCTCACCCACCACCGCGACGGTCGCGCTGTGCAGCAGGTCGGCGACCTCCGGCCCGACGAACGTGGCGCCGACGATGACGCGGCGGGCCGCGTCGATGACGAGCGCGGCGCGGCCGGCGTAGCCCTCGCCCTGCAGGGATCCGCCGGCGACGTGCTCCAGGGCGTACGACACGACCCGGACGTCGATGCCCTTGGCGCGCGCTTCGGCCTCGGTCAGCCCGACCGAGCAGGCCTGCGGGTCCGTGAAGACCACCTGCGGTACGGCGGTGTGGTCGGACGTCGCGCGCAGGTGCGCGTCCGGTGCCCCCTTCGCGCGCGCAGCGATGACCTCCCCGCAGATCCGGCCCTGGTACTTGCCCATGTGCGTCAGCAGCGCGCGGCCGTTGACGTCGCCCGCGGCGTACAGCCAGTCGAAGCCGTCGACGCGCAGCGAGTCGTCGACCGGCACGGACCTGCCCGGCTCGAGCCCGACGGTCTCGACGCCCAGGTCGGTCGTGGCCGGCCGGCGGCCCAGCGCGCACAGCACCTCGTCGGCAAGGACCGTCGCGCCGCCCTCCACCGTGACCGTGACCTCGGCGCCGGTCCGGCGTACCTCCACGACCTGCGTCCCGGTCCGGACGTCGATGCCGATCTCGCGCAGCCCGGCAGCCACGAGGTCGCCGGCCCAGGGCTCCATCCGGCCGAGCAGTCGCTCACCGCGCTCGAGGACGGTCACCTGCTCCGCGCCGAGTCCCTTCGCGGCCTGGGCCATCTCGCAGGCCACGACCCCGCCGCCGAGGACGACGAGCCGACGAGGGACGGCGTGCATGCTTGTGACCTCGCGCGACGTCCAGGGCTTCGCCTCGACCAGGCCGGGGATCGGCGGCACGGCGGCGGTGGTACCCGTCGCGAGAACCACCGCGGTCGTCGCCGTCAGCGTTGTCGTCGTGCCGTCCTCGGCAGTCACCTCGACCGTCTTCTCGCCGATGAGGCGGCCGTGCCCGCGCACCGGTGCGATGCCGGTGTCGACCACCCACTTCTCCTGACCCGCGTCGTCCCAGTGACTCGTGAAGCTGTCGCGCCGGGCGAGCACCTGCTCGACGTCGAGCTCACCCACGGGCAGTCCCGGGATCCGCATCGCCGCGGCTCGCAACTCGACCGGGCGCAGCAGGGCCTTGCTCGGCATGCAGGCCCAGTACGAGCACTCGCCGCCGTACAGCTCGCCCTCGACCAGCGCGACGGTCAGCCCGCCCCGCACCGCCCGCTCGGCGACGTTCTCCCCGACCGGGCCACCACCGATGACGACGACGTCGTAGCTGTCCATGGCGCCATCCAAGCCCGCCCGCCGCTATGCGTCGAGCCGTCGCACCACGTCGTCCACCACGTCGTCGGGCTCGCCGTCGCCGGGCAAGGTGAAACCGGGCTCGTCGGGCTGGAGCGGCTCGAGCGTGGCGAGCTGGGAGTCGAGCAGTGACGCCGGCATGTAGTGGCCCTGGCGCTGCTCGAGCCGGCGGCGGATCGTCTCCTCCGACGCCGTGATGTGCACGAACCGGACGGACGGATGCCCGCTGTCGAGCAGCGCGCGGTAGGACCGCTTCAGGGCGGAGCAGGTCAGCACGGCGTTCTCACCCGCGGCCTCGCGCACGCCGATCCAGTCGGCGAGAGCGCGCAGCCACGGCCAGCGGTCCTCGTCGGTCAGCGGATGGCCCGCGTGCATCTTCGCGACGTTGGCGGCCGGGTGGAAGTCGTCACCTTCGGCGAACACCCAGCCGAGCCGCTCGGCCACGCGCTGGGCCACCGTGGTCTTGCCAGAGCCCGAGACCCCCATGACGACGAGCGTGACGGTGGGCACGTGCTCCACCCAACCATCGGTAGGTTCGCCTTCGTGACCGACCTGCAGAAGAGCCCGCTCCACGACCGCCACGTCGCACTCGGCGCGAAGATGGCCGACTTCGGTGGCTGGGACATGCCGATCCAGTACGCCGGGGTGCTGCAGGAGCACACCGCGGTGCGCGAGACCGTCGGCGTCTTCGACGTCAGCCACCTCGGCAAGGGAGTGGTCCGCGGTCCCGGGGCCATCGACTTCGTCAACGACCGGCTCACCAACGACCTGCGCAAGATCGGCCCGGGGCAGGCGCAGTACACGCTGTGCTGCGACGACGCGACTGGCGGCGTGGTCGACGACCTCATCCAGTACGTCCGCAGCGAGGACGAGGTCTTCCTCATCCCCAACGCCGCGAACTCCTCGCAGGTCGTCTCACGTCTCGCCGCTGATGCCACCGGCGGAATCGAGGTCGAGGACCTGCACACGACTCTTGCCGTGCTCGCGATCCAGGGCCCGCAGTCGGCGAAGGTCGTCGAGCAGCTCGGGCTGCCGACGTCACACGACTACATGAGCTTCACGAACGCGTCCTGGCAGGACAAGCCCGTCGTGGTCTGCCGCACCGGCTACACCGGCGAGCTCGGCTTCGAGCTGCTGCCTCGGTGGGCGGACGCCGGCGAGCTGTGGGACGCGGTGCTCGCCCTCGGGGTCATGCCGTGCGGGCTCGGTGCGCGCGACACGCTGCGTACCGAGATGGGCTACCCCCTGCACGGCCAGGACCTGTCGCTCGACATCACACCGGTGCAGGCCCGGTCCGGCTGGGCGGTCGGCTGGAAGAAGGACCGCTTCTGGGGACGTGACGCGCTGCTCGCCGAGAAGGAGGCGGGGTCGCGGCGGCTGCTCTGGGGTCTCGAGGCGCTCGACCGCGGCATCCCTCGCGCGCACATGTCGGTCCTGCGTGATGGCACTGCGGTCGGGGAGGTCACCAGCGGCACGTTCTCGCCGACGCGCAAGGTCGGCATCGGCCTGGCGCTGCTGGACCCGTCGGTGTCGGAGGGCGACGAGCTCGTCGTCGACGTACGAGGCCGTACGGCGCCGGTCCGCGTCGTGAAGCCGCCGTTCGTCCCGTCCCACGTCCGCTGAGGTGTACGTCGTCGTCAGCGGACCGCCGGCCAGCGGGAAGACGACATTGAGTCGCCAGCTCTCATCAGCGCTGGGACTGCCACTCGTCGCGAAAGACACCATCAAGCAGGCGCTGCTCACCGCGATGCCGGCTGATGACCTGGCCGCATCGCGCGAGCGTGGCGGTGCCGCCGTCGCGGCGGTGCTCGCAGTCGCCGCCGACAACCCGTCCGGCGCAGTGCTGGACAGCGTCTGGCACCGCACCCGCGCGCTGCCGGAGCTGGCCGCGTTGCCGGGGCCGGTCGTGGAGGTCTTCTGCCGTTGCGATCGAGCCCAAGTGACTGCGCGCTACCGGGCGCGCGCCGAGAGCCGGTCGACCTTCTTCGACACGCTGCGAACACCTGACGAGCTCTGGAACGACGAGGTCGCGGAGCCGGTCGCCGGCGGGTGGCCGCTGATCGAGGTCGACACGTCGAAACCGGTTGACGTGCCGGCCCTGGTCGCGAGGATCCAGCAGGCCTGAGAAAGGAGCGGTCATGACGATCCGTTGGCAGTCGGTCTGCGTCGATGCGCAGGACGCATCCACGCTGGCTCGCTTCTGGGCCGACGTCCTCGGCTGGCGCATCACGTTCGAGGACGCCGACGAGATCGTGCTGGAGCCGCCGGCCGGCAGTCCCGAAGAGGGCGTCGTTCCGGACCTGCTCTTCCTCGCGGTGCCGGCCGGTTCCAAGACCGGCAAGAACCGCCTGCACATCGACCTGCGTCCCGAGGACCAGGAAGCGGAGGTACGCCGGATCGAGGCGCTCGGCGCGCGCCGGGTCGACATCGGCCAGGGGCCGGACGTCACGTGGGTCGTGCTCGGCGACCCGGAGGGCAATGAGTTCTGCGTGCTCCGCGCACTGCGGCCCGACGAGCGCACGACCTAGCCGTCACGTTCTTCGCCGGCCTCGTCCACAGTCGCGATTCTCCTTCCACAGCAGGCACTTTCGCGCCCTTTCTGTCGTACGCCGGTGGCAGGGTTGGGTCATGCCCACCTCGACTGACTGGTCTGCGCGGCCGGTGCCGACGGCGATGTCGCCGGAGTGGCTCGCGGCCTTGGTCGAGCGGTCGATCTCGCGCACCGAGGGGTTGCTGTTCACCGCGACGCCGACGGAGGAGCTCGATGAGATCGGGCGGTGGCAGCAGCTGAAGGACCAGGCTTTCGCCGGTCAGATGCGGGCTGTTGTCGCCGCGTTCAACCGGGCCGGCGCCGAGGTTCGGGAGTTCGCCGGTGATGAGGTCGGGCTCGCGGTCGGGGCGGCCTCGACGACCGGGCGCAACCTCGTTGCGCAGGCCCTGTCGCTGGCCGCGCTGCCCGGGTTGCTGGAGGCCGTCGAGGCGGGGCAGCTCACCGAGCGGCATGCGCTGGCGGTGCTGCGTGAGCTCGACAAGGTCGCGCTGACTCTCGAGCAGCGTCAGTGCGGGGTGCTGGTGATGCTGGCCCGCTACCGGGGGCAGGCACCCGCCGAGCTCGGCCGGCTGGTCGCGCGGTTGATCGTGCAGGTCGACCGGGCCGCCGCCGCGCTGCGTGATCAGGTCGCGACACGGGATCGCAGCATCCGGTTCACCGGTGACGTCGACGGGCAGTCGCTGCTGATCGCGCGCGGGCCCACAGCCGCGATCGCCGCGATCCGCGCCTCCCTGGAAGCGACCCTGCCGCTCGACGCCGACGCCGATGACGACCGCTGCCAGGGCGCGCGGGAGTTCGACCTGTTCGTCGACCTGCTCACCGGCGGCGCCCCGGCCGGCAGCTGGACCGCGGAGGTCATCGTGCCGTTCTCGGTCGCCGACGGCGGCGAGCTCGAGCTCGCCGAGATCCCCGGCCTCGGACCGATCCTTCCCTCGACGGCCCGCGACCTCCTTGACCGGGCCGACGAGGTCTCGCAGGTCGCCGTCGACCAGACCGGCACCGTCATCGCCGTCAGCGACCCCATCCTGTTGCGGCGCGAGCCGACGCTCGTGGTGACCCCGACCTCCGAGCCGCGCCCAGCCGGTCCGCCGGTCTGCCGGCCCGGACCGTTGGACCCGCGGGTCCTGCAGCGGCTGGCCGCGCCACCCGCCTTCACCGACCTGCGCGCGCTGACCGGCACCGCGTACCGCTTCCCACCCCGGCTCCGCCGCTTCCTCGAAGCCCGCGACCGGACCTGCGTGTTCCCCGGCTGCAACCGACCCGCCCGCAAGACCCACAAGGACCACCGGATCCCGTGGCCGGCCGGTGCGACCAGTGCCGACAACGGCCAGTGCCTGTGCCGGCACCACCACCGCGCGAAGCAGGCCCTCTTCACCGTGCTGGCAGACCCCGACGGCGGCTACCTGTGGATCACCCGCGGCGGCTGGGAGTTCGGTCGACAACCCAAGGGCTTCTGACCGCTTCCGTCACCAGCCCGCCCCGCCAGCCTCGCCCACAGCCCGAGCCGCAGACGAGCA
Source organism: Frankiales bacterium (assembly GCA_025465135.1). Lineage (GTDB taxonomy): Bacteria > Actinomycetota > Actinomycetes > Mycobacteriales > SCTD01 > RYN-124. The sequence continues at coordinate 8,965 of JAODNA010000214.1, forward strand.
ATCGCCGCCTGCGGTTCTGGCGCGCCCTCAGCCGAGGATCGTCAGATGCCGTCCGGGCCGCGGCTGTCCCACCGACCCGCGATGTCGATTCCGCGGCTCAGGACATCGAGTGCGATCGCGGCTGCCCCAGGCACGCGGAGGCCGAGGTCGAGCATCGGCTCGAGGGCGAGGTCGGTGTAGGCGAGGCGCACCGCCGGGCCGGGTGCCTGGGAGGCGGCCAGCCACCAGCGCCGCGCGCCGGGTGCGAGCCGATCGGCGACGAGTGCTGCCGCCGCGAGGGTGGACGAGGTGCCGAGGATCACGGGCGTCCGCCGTACGGCGGACTGCGCGAGCAGGCCTGCGGCGTGACCGAGCACCGGGTCGGCCGCCAGCTGCGTCGGCTCGCCGGCCGCCGCGCGCGCAGCGGGCAGGGAATCGCGTACGGCGACGACGAGCGCGGACCAGTCGGGGGTGCCGGCGGTGCCGACAGCGACCACCGGCTCGACGTCGAGGAGGGCGCAGAGCACCGCGAGCCCGGCGGCAGACGTGGGCGGACCCTCGACGACCAGCAGGTCGACGCCGGCGTCGGCGAGCGCATCGGCCGCCGCGATGCCCCCCGCGATGCCGTCGTCGGCCACCGCTACGGTCCTGGCGAGCCGTGGCGCGTGCGGGGGCCAGGCGCCTTGCGAGCGAGCGAACCAGCCGAGGGCGACGCCGAGCGTGCCGAGCTGCGCCGGCGGGTCCGGGAGGGGAGCGGGCGCCTCGACATCCATCACGGGGCACCTGCGCCGAGCAGCCGGACCCGCATGCGCCTAGCGTGCCGCATGACGCTCACACCCGCTGGGAGGACGACGCATGGCTTGGACCTGGCGCTACGAGTCGCCGGACGGCAGCACCACGCAGCCGGACGGCGTTGCGCCTCCCGAGGCGTTCCCCAGCCAGTCCGACGCCGAGAGCTTCATCGGCGAGAGCTGGCGCGAGCTGCTCGAGGCCGGCATCGCGCAAGTGACCCTCTTCGAGGGTGACCGCAAGGTCTACGGCCCGATGTCCCTCGAGTCCGCCTAGGGGCGCTGGGCGGGGCTCTCGGTCTTCGCGGGGTCGGTCGTCACGACCCCCTCGAGCACCTCGTCGACCCTCTTGAGCAGCTCGGCGTCGAGCTTCTTGCCGGCAGCCGCCGCGTTGTCGCGGACCTGCTCCGGCCGCGAGGCCCCCACGATCGCGGCAGAGACGTTGGGGTTCGCCAGAACCCAGGCGACCGCGAGCTGCGCCATGGTCAGTCCCGCTTCGTCGGCGAGCGGCTTGAGCTGCTGCACCTTCTCGAGCACCTTCGGGTTGAGCCAGCGGCTGATCATGTTGGCGCCGCCGTTCTCGTCCGTGGCGCGCGAGCCCTCCGGCGGAGCCTGACCCGGCAGGTACTTGCCGGTCAGCACGCCCTGCGCGATCGGGCTCCAGACGATCTGGCCGATGCCCTCCTTCTCGCACAGCGGCACCACCTCCGCCTCGATGACCCGCCAGAGCATGGAGTACTGCGGCTGGCTCGACACGATCCGGTCGAAGCCCATCTTGTCGGCGATCTCGAGTGCCGAGGCGATCTCCGACGCCTTCCACTCCGATACGCCGATGTAGTTGACCTTGCCGGCGCGGACGAGGTCGTCGAACGCGCGCAGGGTCTCCTCGAGCGGTGTCTCGTAGTCGAACCGGTGGGCTTGGTACAGGTCGATGTGGTCGGTCTGCAGCCGCCTCAGCGAGTTGTTGCAGGACTCCAGGATGTGCTTGCGCGACAGACCGCGGTCGTTCCTGCCGGGCCCGGTCGGCCAGTAGACCTTCGTGAACAGCTCGTAGGACTCCCGACGTACCCCCTTCAACGCCTCACCGAGGACGCTCTCCGCTTTCGTCTGCGCATAGACGTCGGCGGTGTCGAAGGTGGTGATGCCGACCTCGAGTGCCTCCTTCACGCAGGCGGTCGCCTGGTCGGCCTCCACCTGCGACCCGTGGGTCAGCCAGTTGCCGTAGGCGATCTCACTGACCAGCAGGCCGCTGCGGCCGAGATGACGAAACTCCATGGATGCCGATCCCTAGTACGGGCGAGCCATGCTCGCGAAGCGGGGCGAGAGCTTGGACGCTGCCGCCTTCGGGAAGGAGATGTGCTCAGGATCGCCGTCGCTGATGTAGCGCGTCGCGCCGATCCGGTTGAGCCAGTACGTCGCTCCGAAGAACAGGCTCTTGTCGTGCCCCGACAGCAGCCGCGGAATCCCGAGGGCCTTGAACTTCGCGCTGAACGGCGAGGGCGCAGGCCCGGCCCCCACGAGCATCACCGCCTGGAAGCGGTACGGCGTCGCGCCGTACCGCCCCTTCGCGGCCAGCGCCCTGTTCTTCGGGTGCACACCGAGCGGGAGCGCCATCGTCGTCACGTCGATGCCGGGAACGGCCCGCTCGATCTCTGTCAGGTTCTTGGCGATCTCGGCCTGTACGCCGTCGTCCGTCAGCTGACCGAGGTTGGCGTGCGTCAGGGTGTGGTCGCCGATCTCCATGCCGAGGTCGTGGAGCCTCTTGAGGTAGGAGAAGCGCCCGGCGAACGGCTGGTCGTTCACGTAGAACGTCGCGACCGGATGGTCCTCGCCGTTGGCCTTGCCGACCGCGAGCAGGATGCCGAGGGCCGACTTCGGGTCGACCGAGCCGTCCGGCAGCTCGCCGTACTGACTCGTGGTCGCATCGTCGAACGTCAGCACCATCGGGCTCTTGCCCGCCGGCACGTCGATCTTGCCGGCGACGAAAGACGCGGCCGTGATCGTCCGATAACCCTGGTGGTAGAGGCGGGTCAGCTCGGCCTTGAGCTGGGAGGGGGTCTGGTCGTAGATGCCCTTGGGCTGCGCGACGAACTGGTGGTACATGAGCACCGGCACCACGCCGAGCTCGTTGGCCTTGACGGTCGCCGGGTCGACACTCGGCGCCGACGCGGCCGACGGGCTGCCCGCCGTCGCGGACGGCTGCGGGGAGGCGTCGTGGGCAGCCGTGGCCCCGCCGCCACAAGCCGCTGCCCCCACCGCCGCGACGGCGAGGAACGGTGCCAGCCCCCGCGTCCACCGGTAACCTGCCCGCACGTTCACTCCTGACTCGTCGACCACACTGGCCACCGAGTCTGGCTCACCCCCGGACCGACCTGAAAGGCACCCCAAGCCGTGCCCCGCCTGCGCCGCCCCGCCGTTCTCATCCCCCTCGCGGCCCTGGTCGTGCTCGGCGTCGCCGTGCCGACGGCCGTCGCCAAGAGCGGCGGCACCCTGTCGCTCAGCGGGCTCCGCGACAACGCCCTGGTGGGCGCGAAGACGCTGCAGGAAAGCACCGTCACCGTCGTGCCGAAGGGGGTCGACGCCAAGTCGGTCAAGGCGACCATCGACGGCAAGCCCGCGACGCTGACGGGCGAGTCGGTGAGCCTCGCCGGCCTCGCCGACGGCAAGCACGTACTGAAGGTCTCCGCACCGAAGAGCTTCCTCGGCTCCGCGACCGTGACCCGGCACTTCACCGTCGACAGCACACCGCCGGCGCTGGCGGTGAAGGTGCCGACGAAGGCCGTGAAGATCAAGGACTCTGTCGACGTCACCGGGACGGTCGACAAGGGTGCCAAGGTCACGGCTGACGGCGGCGACCTCACGATGTCGGGGACGACGTTCACGCTGCACTACAAGGTCCCGCCGGCCGGTGCCAAGGTCGTGGCCACCGACGCTGCCGGCAACACGACCGAGCAGCTCGTCACCGTGCCGACGGCGTACCCGTCCAACATCCGCGCCGTGCACGTCACCGGCGCAGCGTGGGCCTACAGCCCCTTGCGCAACCCGGTGCTCGCGCTCATCAAGCAGCACAAGATCAACGCGGTCGAGCTCGACATCAAGGACGAGGACGGCATCATCAACTACTCGTCCCAGATCCCGCTGGCCAAGGCCGCGAAGTCGACGTTCGCCTACTACGACCTGCCGAAGGTCACGGCGCTGCTGCACAAGCTCGGTGTGCGGATCATCGGCCGCGTCGTCGCCTTCAACGACCCGAAGCTCGCGGCGTACGCCGAGGCGCACCACAAGAACGCGTGGTTCATCCAGAACCCCAACGGCACGAAGTACCTCTACGGCTACAACAAGCACGGGTTCACCAACTTCGCCAACCCCGACGTCCGCAAGTACAACCAGGACATCGCGGTGGAGGCCATCAAGGGCGGCTTCGACGATGTCGTCTACGACTACGTCCGGCGACCCGACGGCAAGCTGGCGGGGATGCGGTTCCCGGGGCTGAAGGGTGACCCGGAGAACTCCATCGCATCCTTCTTGCAGGAGACGCAGACGCAGATCCGCCCCCTCGGCGGCTCGCTGGGCGCGGCGGCCTTCGCCCAGGCCTCCACCCGTCCTCACTCCACCGCTCAGAACATCCCGAAGATGGCGAAGTACCTCGACGTCGTCATCCCGATGGACTACCCGTCGCACTGGAACCCGGGGGAGTACGGCGTACCTGACACCTACATCGGCGCCTACGACATCGTGAGGCGGTCGCTCGTCGACTGGCGCAAGGACGTCAAGGGCACCAACTGCGTCGTCGTGCCGTGGCTGCAGGACGAGAACTACAAGGGCGTGTACGACGCCGCGAAGGTGCGTCAGCAGATCAAGGGCGCCCGCGACAACGGCATCCAGGGGTGGCTCATGTGGTCTGCCGGGGCGAAGTACACCGCCGCGGCGTACTCCACCGACGCCAAGCCGGTCATCTAGCCGCGGGCCGATCCGCGGATGGGACAGCGACACGCCGGGCGGGTCGCTGTCTGAACCGCAAATCGTCCTACTGGGCCAGAACAGGTGTGCGCACCGCTCAGACCGGGTCGCCCGGGCTGACTCGCGGCGGGGGCAGGCGGAAGCGGCGGAACTGCGCGGTGCGCACGACGCCGTAGACGACGTGGCCGCGCGTCTTGGTCTCACCCGGGAACTCGGCGCGCACCCTGCGGCGCACGAGGACGCCCATGATGATCATGTCGAAGACGGTGAGCAGGACCGCGGTCAGCCAGATCGAGACCGCCAGCGCACGGACCTGCCTGCTCGACGACAGGTCGGCGATCAACGGCAGGACGGTCGCCGGCAGCAGGAAGACGCCGATGTGCCGGCGGGAGTCGACGAGGTCGCGGACCAGCCGGCGAACCGGTCCCTGGTCGCGCCCGAGCATCGCCCGCTCGTCGCCGCTGCGGGTCCCCGCCTTGATGGCCTTGCGCTTGTCCGCACCCTCCTGCCGGATCCGCTTCGCCGCCTCCTTGCGGGTGGCAGGTGGCGGGGCGACCGGGCCACCGCGGCGGCGCTGGGAGTCCTTGCGCTTCGGCGTGGGCCGTCCCTTGCCGGACGCCGGGGTCTCACTCACGAGGCGGAAGAGTACGGCTTACGGCAGCGCGAGCATCTGATCGAGGGCCTGACGGGCGTAGCGGGCGGTCTCGGGCTCGACCGTGATCCGGTTGGGGACGTTCCCGGCGACCAGCTGCTCGAGCGACCAGACCAGGTGCGGCAGGTCGATGCGGTTCATCGTCGAGCAGAAGCAGACAGTCCGGTCCAGGAACATCACCGTCTTGTCGGGATGCTGCTTCGCCAGCCGCTTGACGAGGTTGAGCTCGGTTCCGATCGCCCAGGCGCTGCCGGCCGGCGCGGCATCGAGGGTGCGGATGATGAAGTCCGTCGAGCCCACGAGGTCAGCAGCCAGCACCACCTCGTGCTTGCACTCGGGGTGCACGAGGACGTTGATCCCGGGGACGCGCTCGCGCACGTCCGCGACCGACTGCACGCTGAACCGGCCGTGCACGGAGCAGTGGCCCTTCCAGAGGATGACCGTGGCCGCCTGCAGCTGGGTCGCAGTCAGACCGCCGTCCGGCTTGTGCGGGTCGAACAGCACGCAGTCGTCGAGGGTCAGCCCGAGCTCGAGCACGGCGGTGTTACGCCCGAGGTGCTGGTCGGGGAGGAACAAGATCTTCTCGCCGCGCGTGAGCGCCCACTCCATCGCTCGCTTGGCGTTGCTGCTCGTGCAGATCGTGCCGCCGTGGCGACCGGTGAAGCCCTTGATGGCGGCCGAGGAGTTCATGTAGCTCACCGGGACGGTGCGGTCGGCGACGCCTGCCTCGGACAGCACGGCCCAGCACTCCTCGACCTGGTCGAACGTCGCCATGTCGGCCATGGAGCAACCGGCCCCGAGGTCGGGCAGGATCACGGCCTGCTCCGGTCCGGTGAGGATGTCGGCCGACTCGGCCATGAAGTGCACGCCGCAGAAGACGATGAACTCGGCGTCGGGCCGGGCTGCTGCCTGCTGCGCCAGGCGGAACGAGTCGCCCGTGACATCGGCGAACTCGATGACCTCGTCGCGCTGGTAGTGGTGCCCGAGCACGAACAGCCGATCACCCAGGGCGGCCTTCGCCGCGCGGGCGCGGGCGACAAGCGTCGGATCCGACGCCGGCGGCAGGTCACCAGGGCAGTCGACACCGCGCTCGGAGTCGGGGTCGCGCTGCCGACCCAGGAGCAGGAGCGCCACAGGCGTCGGCTCGACACCGGGCGGGAGGTCGAGGTCGGCGGGCGAGGTCACAGCGGACTCCTCGGTCGGTCGGTGGGCGTAGATAGTGTCTCATGGACGACAACTACCCGGGAGCCTCCGTGCTTCCCTGTCCCCGTGCGGATCCTGGTGGCGCCCGACAGCTTCGGCGGCACGCTGACCGCTGTCGAGGCAGCTCAGGCCATCGCCGCCGGGTGGCGGGCCGCCGCGCCGCGTGACGGGCTCGACCTCGCACCGCTGTCGGACGGGGGAACCGGGTTCGTCGACGTGCTCGCCGCCGCCCTGCCGAAGGCGAAGCGGGTGACGATCACCGTTCAGGACCCGCTGGGGCGGCCCGTGCCGGCGTCGTACCTGGTGGACGGCACGACCGCCTACGTCGAGTCCGCACAGGCCTGTGGGATCCACCACCTCACCGCGGCTGAGCGCGATCCGACCATCACGTCGTCGTACGGCGTCGGCGAGCTCGTCCAGGCCGCGGCCGCCGCCGGGGCGACGCGGGTCGTCGTCGGGCTCGGTGGCTCGGCGACCAACGACGGCGGCGCCGGGATGGTGCAGGCCCTGGGGGGCCTCGAGGCCTGGCCCCTCGTGTCGGGCGTGGAGCTCGTCGCCGCGACGGACGTCGACGCCCCACTGCTCGGGCTCTTCGGGGCCTCCGCGGTGTTCGGACCGCAGAAGGGGGCGACGCGCGAGCAGGTGCTGCTCCTCGACGCGACCCTCGGGCGCTGGGCTGACGAGCTCGAGACCGCAGCGGGGGTCGCGGTCCGGGATCAGCCGGGGGCCGGGGCGGCCGGGGGCCTGGGCGCGGCCCTCTACGCCATGGGTGCGGTCCGGGAGCCCGGAATCGGGCTGGTGCGGCGACTTGTCCGGCTCGACCAGCGGGTGGCGAAGGCCGACCTGGTCGTCACGGGCGAGGGGACCTTCGACGGCTCGTCCTTGCGGGGCAAGGTCGTCTCCGGCGTCGCGGCGGCAGCGGGGGACGCCGGGCTGGCCTGCCTCGTCCTCGCGGGCCAGGTCACCGTCGGCCGTCGCGAGACCGCCGCAGCCGGGATCGACGCCACCTACGCCGTGGCGGACGCGGTGGGCGTGGACGCGTCGCTCGCGCAGCCCGCGGAGGAGCTGGCTGCGCTGGCCGAGCGCGTGGCGAGGGAGTGGTCCCGCGGCTCATGAGGGAGGATGGGAAGGCACCCCGGCCCGCGCGTGTTGCACCATGAGTAGACCTCGAGACCTCTGGAGAGACCCCGATGACCGCCGAGACCTCGGACGCCACCACCGCAGGCAGCACCACCGCCACCGGAGTCGTGCTCACCGACCCCGCCGCCGACAAGGTCAAGGCCCTGCTCGCCCAGGAGGGCCGCGACGACCTCGCGTTGCGCGTGGCTGTCCAGCCCGGCGGCTGCTCAGGTCTGCGCTACCAGCTCTTCTTCGACGAGCGCACCCTCGACGGTGACGCCGTGCAGGAGTACTACGAGGGCGCCGTGAAGGTCGTCGTCGACCGCATGAGCGTGCCGTACCTCGCCGGCGCGACCATCGACTTCGTGGACACGATCGAGAAGCAGGGCTTCACGATCGACAACCCCAACGCGGGCGGTTCCTGCGCGTGCGGGGACTCGTTCCACTAGGTCCGGCGTCGGCGTAGTCCGACGATCGCCCCGAGGACCAGCAGTGCCGCCAGTGGCAGCAGGGCGCTGACGGGGACCTCCGGTGTCTCGACGGGTGCCGGGTCGAGGCGCACGGCGTTCGGCGTCAGACCGACGGCGTAGAAGCCGAGGTTGCCGTCGGAGTACCAGATCTCGTTGGCGCGCGGCGAGAAGGCCGGTGCGGCCATCGCCCAGGCGCCCTGGTGCAGCGGGTTGTTGGCATCCGGCAGGACCTTGCCGTTGAAGTAGGCGATCTCCTGCGGCGCGGCCGGGTCCGTGATGTCGAAGACGCGCAGGCCCGAGACGATGAACGAGCAGGCGACGATCGTCGGGTCGACGCGGGTCGGCAGGGTGCAGTAGTGCCCCTCGTAGCCCTGGAACTGCACGCTGGCGCCGGGGTCGTTCTTCTGGTCGCCGGCCTGGTCCGCAGCCTGGTTGACCTGCAGCCGCATGTTGGAGATGACGACGGGGCTCTTCTCATCGGCCATGTCGAGGATGCGCGCGGCGCCGACGTTGGAGCCGCTCCCGTACTCGTCGATCTCCATCATGTACGGATGGCCGTGCAGCGTGAACGGCTCCGCGTTCTGCGGCGTCCCCACGTTGGGCCACGTGGTGCGGCTGATGATCGGCACGGTGGGGTTGAGGACGCGGTTCTGGATCTGCGTCACGTCGAGGATCGTCAGGCGGCCGGGTCCGGTGCCCTTCTCCGTCATGTAGAGGCGCGTGCCGTCGTCGCTGACGCTCATGCCGTGCGGCTGGTAGTCGGTCGACACCCACAGCAGCTTCGGTACGACGGGGTCGAGCAGGTCGACTGCGGCGAGGGTGTGGCCGTACAGCGAGCTGACGTAGTACGTGTTGCCGTCCGGGGCGAAGCCGCTCTCGTGGCCGAGGATGCCGAGCGGAGTGCTCGACTGCAGCGCCGGGTGGCGACAGTCCGCCTTCACGTCGTACACGTCGACGACGCCGGGCTGGAACGTCGGGTAGCTGAATGCCGCGGCGAGCAGGCCACGCTTCTTGTTCAGCCGGAGCGTCTCGTGCGGTGACTGCATCGCCGGGGTGCGGAGCGTGTCGACGTGCACGGGGTGGGCCGGGTCCGTCATGTCCATGACGTACGTGCCCGTGCCCTCGACCGCGTCGTAGTAGCCGCTCGAGGGGAAGAGCAGCGTCGTGTCGTAGTAGGCGCAGCTGTGGCCGGAGGAGTCGGTGTAGCTCTCGACCCGGAAGCCGCCGGTCTTGCCGAAGTGGCCGATCTCGCGGGCGTTGCACGTGTAGCCGAGCGCGGCCCGGCCGCTGTTGACGTCGGCGAGCGACACCCGGCCCTGCGTCGTCTCCGGCTGCGACCCGCTGTCGCACGGCACGCCGGGGGTGGGCGGGTACGCGTCCGCCGCCGCGGCCGAGGTCGGCGCCGCGAGCACCAGAACTGACAGGGCCGCCAGGGCGGCGACGGCAAGCGGGCGGGTACGCAGAACGCGTTGCACGGGAACTCCAGGGGGACGCCGGGCTGGGTCGGCGAGCCCGGACGGTAACCGGATCACGACTTCACGTCGCCCCAGGTCGGGGTGGTTTCGCCCGGTTTGTGAGCACGAGTTTCGACCCAACCCGCATCCGCAGGGGGCAGGAGACCGTTGGCGTGGTGTCGAAACCTGCCTCCGACGCCGGACCCCCGCGCCCCAGGAGAACACCCCGTGACCTCGCTCAGCCTCCCCAGCGTGCCGCGCTGGTCGCTGCCCCCGGGTGTCAAGGAGTGGGCGGCTCGCAACAGCTTCGGTCTCCGCCTGACGGCCTCCCTGGTGGCGATCGCCGGCGCCTACCACTACTCCCTCATGACGCTGGTGCGCGCACTCGGGCTCGAGACGCCGCTGGCCTACCTCGGCCTCGTGCCGATCATGGCCCTGGGCCTCGCGCTGCTCCGGGCGCGCCCAGCGGCCAACGAGCCGACGATCCACGACCGCCAGGTCGACATCATCGTCGCGATCCCGCTGCTCGCGGCCGCGGTGCTGATCGTCACCGCGCTGCCGGCCCGGCTGTCCAGCCTGTTCTGGGTCTGGCGCGTCGACCTGCTGAGCATGCCCTTCTTCGTCGCCGCGGTGGTGACGCTGATCTTCGGCGTACGCGCCCTCTGGCGGCTGCGGGTGGCCATCGGTTTTCTCCTGCTGGCCTGGCCGCTTCCCTACACGGCCTTCCTCAGCCGCTGGCTCGATGGCTTCACCGGGCTGACCATCAAGGCGCTCACGACGTCGCTGAAGCACTGGCACGTCGGTTCTCCCGCTCCCGGCTCCGACGGGTCGCTGTTCGCCCTCAACCACGGTGGCAAGCAGTTCGTGCTCTCCGTCGCGTCGTCGTGCTCCGGCGTCAACGGGGTCGTCGGCTTCCTGCTCGTCGGCGTCGCCTTCACGTCGCTCGTGCGCGGTCGCCGTTCGCTCAAGTTCCTCTGGCTCGCCAGCGGTATCGGGCTCATCTGGGCCCTGAACGTGCTGCGCCTCCTCATCATCTTCTGGGCGGGCTCGACCTACGGCGAACGGGTCGCGATCGACGGCCTGCACCCGTTCATCGGGCTGGTGCTGTTCTGCGCCGGGATCGCCGTCATGGCCCTGACCATGCCGTGGTTCCGGCTGACGGTGCCCGCCGCCGCCCCCCGCCCCGCTCCCGCCCCCGAACCGGCGGAGCAGCCCTACCACCGCGTCGCGGTGCCCCGGGCCAAGGGCGCGGTCATCCTGCTGCTGTCCACGGCGCTGTTCATGGGTGTCGCCAACGCCGGGATGAGCCAGTACCAGCTCGTCGCCGGCGACCTCGGCGCAGCGCGGCTCGCGAGCTTCACGACGTCACCGGCGACTGTCCCGGGCTACGCCGTCGCCAACGTCGCGAGCTACCCCTGGTCGAAGCGCTTCTTCGGTGGCGACTCGACCTGGCTTCGCTACTCCTACTACTCGACGACCGGCCTGACGAGCTCCGCGATCACCGCCGACGTGGTGAGCACCACGGCGCTCGGCCGCTTCAGCGACTACGGCATCGAGGCCTGCTACAAGTTCCACGGCTACTCCGTCTCCGGCGAGCGCAGCTTCGACCTCGGCGGCGGCGTCACGGGCAACGTCCTGACCTACGACAACACCAAGCAGCACATGCAGTGGAACGTCGTCTACTGGATCTGGCCGGTGAAGGGCGCCAAGGGCAACCGCTTCGAACGGGTCGTCCTGCTCATGCCGGGCAAGGCCAGCGTCGCCAACGTCGCGGGCGGCCCGGCGCCGCGCACCGACCCGGTCCGCAGCCTCGGGCTTCAGACCTACAACGCTGCCTCCGGGCGCGGCTCAGCCGCCACCGGCGATGCGCACCTCGACCGCGGGCGTCAGTTCCTCGTCGAGTTCGCCCGCACCCTCGTCCGCACGCGGCCCGGGGCGACAGCGCCTCATCCAAAGGCCTGAGGCGTCGTGCTCAGGGACTGGGTCCGGGGCACGGCAGGCAAGACCTACGCGCGGCTTCTCGCCCGTGCGCTGGAGCCGCAGCCGCGCGCGACCGCGCGGGTCATCTCGATCGACGAGGCGACGTCGCGCTCCTACCTCCGGCGCAGTGTCGAGGGCCTTCATGACGCGCGGCCCGAGCTGTCCTGCAAGGAGACGACCACGCCGGACCAGCGACGCCTCGGGCTGGGGGTTGCCACCGCGCTCCTGGTCCTGCTCGTCGTCGAGACGCGCCTGACGCTGATGGCGATCATCGCCGTACTGACCTACCTGTACGCCGTCGTCGTGATCTACCGCGTGCGGCTGTTCCGCCGCTCGATGCTCAGCGACAGCTTGTTGGTGGTGACCGACGAGGACGCGCTCGCCGCCGAGGACCTGCCCGTCATCACGGTGCTGATCCCGGCCTACAAGGAGCCGGAGGTCATCGCTCGGCTGCTGCAGGACATCGGCGCGCTCGACTACCCGAGCTCGCGTCTCGACGTGAAGCTGCTGATCGAGCAGGACGACCCCGAGACGCTCGCAGCGATCCACGCGGCGCGACCGCCGCGGCACTTCAGCGTGGTCCTCATCCCGGACGGCGGGCCGCGCACGAAGCCCAAGGCCATGAACTACGCGCTGTGCCTCGCCGAGGGCGAGTACATCGCGGTCTACGACGCGGAGGACCGCCCCGAGCCGCTGCAGCTTCGCCGGGCCGTGGTCGCGTTCCGCCGGTCCTCTCCTGATGTCGTCTGCCTGCAGGGCCGGCTCGCCTACTACAACAGCGGCCACAACCTGATCACGAAGTGGTTCGAGGCGGAGTACCTCGCGTGGTTCCGCTTCTTCCTCCCCGGCCTGGCCGAGCGCCACGTCCCGGTGCCGCTCGGCGGCACGTCCAACGTGATGCGGCGCAAGGAGCTGCAGGAGGTCGGCGGCTGGGACCCCTACAACGTGACCGAGGATGCCGACCTCGGCATCCGCCTGCACCGGGCCGGCTACCGCACCGGCGTCCTGCACTCCACCACGCTCGAGGAGGCCAACAGCGACTTCGTCAACTGGGCGAAGCAGCGCTCGCGGTGGCAGAAGGGCTACCTGCAGACCTGGCTGGTGCACATGCGCCACCCGGTCGACCTCTGGCGGGAGCTCGGACCGAGCGGCTTCTTCAACTTCAACTTCTTCGTCGGCGGCACGCCGCTGCTCGCGCTGATGAACCCGGTCTTCTGGGCACTGACGATCATGTGGTTCGTCACCGAGTCCACGCTGATCGGTGACCTGTTCCCGCCGCTCATCTACTTCCCGGCGCTGATCTGCTGGGTCATCGGCAACGCCGTCGTCGTCTACCTCGGCGTTGTCAGCGTTGACCTCGACGGCCAGCCGGAGCTCGCGGTTGCGGCCCTGCTCGCTCCGCTGTACTGGGTGATGATGTCGGTCGCCGCCTACAAGGCGGCCTGGCAGCTGGTCCGCAACCCCTCCCTCTGGGAGAAGACCGCGCACGGTCTGACGGCCAACCCGGCAGCGGCCCCGCCGGTGCAGCGGCTCGCGAGCTGACATGTCCGTCGACACCCGTCCCCGCATCGAGGTCCCCGCGCAGCCGACCGGGCAGCGCGGGATCATCCGCGCCGGGCAGCTGCTGCGCGCCGGGGCGCCACCTCGCCCCAACGCGCGCGCCGCCGGCCAGCTCGCGCTGCGCTTCGCCGACGGGCTCACGGCCCGGCTCCGCCGTACCGCTCGGTGGGCCTGGGCTCATCGCGTCGGGCTGCTGCTGTTCGCCCTGCCGTTCGCGCTCTACGTCGCCGTCGGCGCGCTGCTCGCCTTCCGGTTCGAGAGCTTCAACGGCGATGCGCAGGCGCGGCTTGCCAACGCCTACTACGTGCTGTTCAGCCGCGACCCGCACATGGGTGCCATCGGCTTCGTGTGGAACCCGCTCGCGTCCATCAGCGTCATGCCGCTGCTTCTGCTGAAGGGCCTGTGGCCGGCCCTGGCCACGCGCGCCTTCGCGGGCGACATCATGTCGGCTGCTTTCATGGCGGGGTCCGTCGTCGTCCTGCACGGGATCCTGCGCGACCTGAAGGTGCGCAGCGTCGCGCGCCTGATCCTGGCAGCGCTGTTCGCCATCCAGCCGATGATCCTGTACTACGGCGCCAACGGCATGAGCGAAGCGATCTTCCTCTTCTTCCTGATGCTCACCTGCCGGTGGCTCTCGCGCTGGCTGGCAGCCGGCGAGCTCTGGAACCTCGTGCTTGCGGGCACGGCTCTCGGGTTCGCCTACCTGGCTCGCAACGAGGCGGTCATGCCGGCGCTGCTGGCCGCGGCCGTCGTCGCTCCGGTGTCAGCGCTTCGTGCCGCCGGCGACATGCGGCGCCGTGTCCGCTCCGCCCTGGTCAACGTCTTCGTGTTCGCTGCTCCGTCGTTCTTCGCGTTCACGATGTGGGCCGTGATCAGCTGGATCATCGTCGGGCACCCCTTCGAGCAGTTCTCCTCGCAGTACGGCAACTCCTCGCAGCTCGCGGCGCTCGGCGACACGGTGCGCGAGCAGACCGGCTCGCTGCACGGCACCACCTACGTCATGATCCAGGTGGCCGCCCTCGCACCGATCCTGCCGGTGACGCTGCTCGTCGCGGCGTACTCCTCCGTGCGCAACCGCGACCTGCGGATGCTCGCGCCGATCACCGTGCTGGGCGGCGTCGTGTTCTTCGCGGCCGCCGCCTACGTCCTCGGCCAGACGGCCGGGTCGTTCCGCTACTACATCGCGATCGTGCCGATGTCGTTCATCCTCGCGGGCTGCGGACTCCAGCGCGGTCCCCGCAGCGGCACGCGCTGGCGTTGGGTCCGCGGCTTCGGTGCGACCTTGCTGGCGGCGGCCCTTGCGCTGTCGGCGATCCCCACGTCGATCGTCGCGATGTCGGACCACCGGGTCGGTCGCGAGGAGTACGCCCACCTCGGCTACATCTTCCACCGCAACCACCCCGCCAACAAGCTGTACGCGGAGGAGTTCCGACTGCGCGCGTCGCGCACCATCACCGACTACCTCGACGCGAAGAAGCTGCGGCCCGGCTCGGTGCTCATGGACACCTTCAGCCCGTGCGTGCCGTTCATCGACGTCGGCTCGCGCAACCCGCGCCAGTTCGTCATCACCAACGACCGTGACTTCCGCCCGATCCTGGCCGACCCCGTCACCTTCCGGGCGGGATACCTGCTCGTCCCGCCGAGCGACGGCGTCGGGAACCTCGACGAGATCAACCGGACCTATCCGACGCTCTACGCCAACGGCGCGGGCATCGCGGAGATGGAGCACGAGTTCGACGGCAGCGCCGGGTGCCCGGCGTTCCGGCTGTACAGGATCCGCGCGGCAGCGGCGGCAGGGGCCGTGCGACCCCTCGGCTAGAGCGGCTGGGTGCGCAGGACCGTCATCATCGGGTCGGTGGGGAGCACGTCGTACGTGCACCCTGCGTTGGCAGTCGGTCCGTAGTTCCAGAGCAGGAAGCCGCGCGCTCCCGCCGCGAGCTGACCGCGCAGCTTGCTCGTCAGCAGGGCGGTGCGACCTGCGCCGCTCACGCAGCCGGTGCCGGTCGCGGGCCCGGCCTCGATCCCGATCTCCTCGGTGATCAGCGGCTTGCCGAGGGCCCGCGCCTGCGAGATGCGGACGGCCATGCCGTTCCACTGGTCACCCGGCACGGGCACGTGGTCCTGGCCGTAGTCGTGGACGGTGGCGACGTCGACGTACCTCGACGCATGCACGGTGCTGTACTGGGTGCTCTGCGCTCCGCACTGGCCGCCGCCGATGAGTCCCGACACGATGAGGTGCTTCGGGTCGAGGCGCTTGATCTGGGCACCGACGACGTCGAAGAACGACCGGAGCGCCGCGGGAGCCGTGGCCGGGCAGACCTGATGGCCGTAGCACTTCGGCCCCAGGAAGCCGGCCGCGCAGTCGGCGGACTCCGGCTCGTTGACCGGCTCCCACATCCCGAGCGCGGACGAGGTCTTGTAGCGGTTGACGACCGCCGTGACCCAGGACGTGAAGGGCACGACGTTGAGCCCGCGGTGGTCGTCGTTGTACTTCTGCGCGTAGCCGCCGGCGTACCAGGCCCGGTTCTTCCAGTGGCCGTCGTCGCACGTGCCGTCCTGGTTGCCGAGTACCGGGAGCAGGCGCTGGCCGTGCCGCTCGGCGGCGCGGAAGACGCGGTCGAGGCCGGTGAAGTCAACCTTGTGGGTCGTGCGGTTGACGCCCTGTGCCTGGAAGGCCCAGAACCGGACGACGGAGCTCGGGCGCAGGCCGCCGAAGAACGCATCGAGCTGCGCCGTGGTGAGCTGGCCGCCGCAACCGGCGTTGACGTTCCAGTAGGTCCCGAGCTCGTAGGCGTTGACGCCCGTGAAGCGGTAGGCGTGCCCGTGGAGCATCAGGCTCGAGCCGGAGTGGCTGATGACGTTGGGGTCGACCGTGGCCGCCCGGGCGCTGCCGCCGAAGCCGCTCGCGAGCGACACGAGCAGGGCCACGGCCAGCGCGAGGCGCAGGCGGAGGCTCACGGCAACGGGCACTCTGGACCTTTCGGCACTCTCCGGCGCGGGGTGAACGCCCAAGGACGAGAAACAAGGGCCGGACTCCTACTGTCCGGACATTCCGGGCACATCGGGCGTGCTTTGGGTTCTGTCACAACCGATGGCAGTCAACTGTGCTCCCCATCCCAGCAGGTAGCGGCCGCTTGCGTGGCGAAACAGCACTGCAACCCCTTTGCCCCAGGAGCTCCCCATGCGTCGCGTCGCGGCCGTTCTGCTGCTTGCCCTCGTCGCCCTCGGGGCGCCGGTCCTGAGCACCCCGGCGCAGGCCGCGTCCGGACCGACCAACGTGTGCAGCGGCAACCACTGCGGCGGCTACTTCCAGACCAGCGTCAAGACGGGCCAGAGCGTGCTGCTGGCGTGGCAGGTCTACACGCCCGACCCGGCCAAGTTCGGACCGGGGCCGTACCCCACGGTCCTGGACTACTCCGGCTACGAGCCGGCGACGACGTTCTTCGACGGTATCAAGGACACCTTCCTCAACCAGGGCTACGCCGTCGCCGGCGTCAACGTCCGGGGGACCGGCTGCTCCGCCGGCAAGTTCGACTACTTCGAGCCGGTCGAGTGGCAGGACGGGTACGACGCGATCGAGTTCCTGGCCGCACAGCCCTGGAGCAACGGCGACGTCGCCATGGTCGGCAAGTCCTACCCGGGCATCACACCGGTGTTCGTCGCCCCGCTGCAGCCGCCGCACCTGCGCGCGATCGTGCCCGGCGCGTTCTTCTCCGACTCCTACCGCGACGTCGGCTACCCCGGCGGCATCCAGAACGTCGTGTTCGTGGCCGGCTGGGGTCTGGCCTCGCAGCCGGCCAACACGGCCGACCAGGTCTTCGGCGGTCTGCAGGGCCTCGACCAGAACTGCATCGCCGCCCAGGCCGATCACGGCCAGAACCCACCGCACAACCCGTTCATCCAGATGAACGCGCACCCCTTCGACGACGCAGACCCCTACCAGGACCGCGGCCCGTACCTGCTCGCCGACAAGAGCGACACGACGAGCGTCAAGGTTCCGGTGATGGCCCAGCTCGCATGGCAGGACGAGGAGCTCGCGGCGCGCGCGATCGACTACGTCGACCGGCTGCCGAAGACGACGCCGTGGCGTGCGGTGCTGATGAACGGGTCGCACGGCGCCTACTACGGGCCGACGGCGCTCAAGGAGATCTTCCGGTTCCTGTCCTTCTACCTGAAGAAGGCGGCTCCGGTCGGTGACGCCTGCACCGGCACCTACGCCGCAGCCCTCGCCTGCTACCAGGCTGAGCCACGGGTGGCGATCCTCAACGACGTCAACGAGTCGGCCCCTGGCGGCGCGAAGGAGACCTTCGTCCACCGGCACGCCAGCTGGCCGGTCACGGACACCGTGGACAAGTGGTACCTGCGGGCCGGTGGCGAGCTGTCGAAGACGGGGCCGGGTGCCGCAGAGCCCGCGACGTCGTACGCGTACGTGCCTGGTGCGGGGTCCAACTCGTACGGAACCAAGAAGGACTTCCAGAGCCGCATCCCCGGTGACGACATGGACTTCTGGCAGGAGCGGCCGCCGGCCGGCACGACGGCGAGCTTCACGACGCCGACCTTCACCAAGGACTCGCTCTACACCGGCAACGGCAGCGTCGACCTCTGGCTGTCGTCCACGGCCCCCGACACCGATCTCGAGGCGATGCTCACCGAGCTGCGCCCGGACGGCCACGGCGGCTGGCTCGAGGAATACGTCCAGAAGGGCTGGCTGCGGGCATCCCACCGCAAGCTCGACGACGCGCAGTCGACGCCGCTGCGGCCCTACCAGACGCACCAGGCCACCGACGTGCAGCCGCTCGTTCCCGGTACGCCGACGGCGATGCGCCTGGAGATGTTCCCGTTCTCGCAGGTGGTGCGCGCGGGCCGTCGCCTGCGGCTCACCATCGAGGCGCCGAGCATCAAGCCCGAGCTGTGGGGCTTCGCCGCCCTTCCCGCCGGTGCGCAGAACACCATCTACACCGATGCCGTGCACGCGTCCTCGGTGTCGCTGCCGATCGTGCCGCTGGCCGAGGGGACGACGTTCCCCGAGGAGGCGCCGTGCGGTGACACGGGGGATGCCGCGTCCGGCTTCACCCGTCAGCTCACCAACCAGCCGTGCCGCGCCGACAGCGCCCTCGCCGACCCGGGCACCGACGTGCCCGAGGTGCCCTACGCCGTACTTCTCCCGTTCGCCGCGCTCCTCATCGGCGGCACCGCCCTCCACCGACGTCGCCGCCAGGAGCCCCGCGCATGAGATCCCCCCGTCTGCTCGCCGCCCTTGCCCTCGTGGCCTCGACGGCGCTCGGCACTGCCGCGCCGCTGGCTCACGCCGACGCTCCGGCCGTGGCGCCGGACCAGGTCGGTGCCAACGCGCCGTACACCTTCGTCACGAAGGACTTCCGGCTCCCGGTCACCGACCCGGACATGTTCGGCAACCCTGTCAGCCTCGATGCGCGCCTGCTCGTGCCTGTTGGCAAGGGCCCGTTCGCGGGCCTGCTGATCAACCACGGCTACCTCGGTGACAAGGGCGGTGACGGCGACACCGCGGAGGCCGCAGCGCGCCTCGGCTACATCGTCCTGCGCTACACCAGCCGCGGCTTCGGTGCGGCGACGCCTCCGGACAGCCCGCCGTCCAGCGTGCCGCCGCTCCCCACCACCGGGAGCGAGCAGGGCACGAAGGGGCAGGTCGACCTCGTCGGCGGCCCCGAGACCAACGACATGATCCAGGC
This sequence comes from Frankiales bacterium, assembly GCA_025465135.1. Taxonomy (GTDB): domain Bacteria; phylum Actinomycetota; class Actinomycetes; order Mycobacteriales; family SCTD01; genus RYN-124. The sequence goes on from JAODNA010000214.1 coordinate 27,838, forward strand.
GATCGACTGGCTCAACGGGCCCGACAACGTCGCCAAGCTGGTCAACCCGACCGACCCCGACAGCGCTCCGCACATCTGGGTCGACCACATCGGCCACTACGGCGGCTCGTACGGCGGTGCCCACGACCTCGCGCTCGCGCGCTACCTCGACCCCGTGACGCACCAGAACCACCACGCGATCCGCGCCCTCGTGCCGGCCGCGACCTGGACCGATCTCTACGACGGCCTCGCACCCAACGGTGTGCTCAAGGCGGCGTACATGTCCGGCTTCTACGCGGCCGGGCGTGAGCGCTTCGACGGCTACAACAACTACGACCCCGAGATCGACGCCGGCTACGCGAAGATGGTCAGCAGCACCGACCTCGACGGCCTGCACGACACGCTGAAGGCGCACTCGATCGCCGGCAAGTGGGCCAACGTGCACACGCCGATCTTCCTCGTGCAGGGCCTGAACGACGGGCTCTTCGACGGCAACGAGGCGATCCAGAACTACATCGAGATCTCCAAGAACAAGATGGCCGACGGCGTCACACCCGTACCGGTGCACCTCTACCTCGGCGGTATCGGCCACCCGCCGGCACGGTCCGGCGGCGGCAACGAGATCGCGCACGTCGGCCAGGAGGTGCTCGCCTTCCTCGACCACTACGTGCGCGAGATCGACAACGGCATCGACAAGGCGCCGCCGATCGAGTTCGCCACGACGCAGTACTTCAACAACCCCGACTTCGCAGCGGGTGAGGCCGGCATCGCCGCGCGGGCACACGCCGCCGACGTGACGCCGGCTGACGGGAAGCTGCCCTTCGGTACGGCGACGACCTGGCACCTGTGCGGCTCCGCACCGGGCACCGGCACGCTCCAGACCGCGGACTGCCCGAGCGCGCTGCCGACGCTGCTCGCGGCCGGCACCGGGGGAGACCCGACGTCCGAGCCCGTGGTCGGCAAGACCGTCGGAGAGGGCTTCCAGAAGCAGTTCCAGCGTCCGTGGCCCAGCACCGCGACGCCGGTCGACGTCGTCAACTTCGACGGGCCGCCGCTGACGGCGGACACGACGTACGCCGGGATCCCGACGCTGAAGCTCAGCGTCGTCAGTGACCCGCCGACCACCGGTCTCGGCGGCCCCACCCCGCCGGTCGCCGCCTTCCAGATCGACCCGAAGGTCTACGACGTCGCACCCGACGGCACCGCGACGCTGATCACCCGCGGTGCCTACGCCGAGCAGCCCGGACAGGGTGCGCCCGGCGTACACGACTCGTCGTTCGACGCGTTCGCGATGGCCTTCACCTTCCCGAAGGGCCATCACCTGCGGCTGTCCCTGTCGTCGGCCGACGTCCCGTACCTGCGGCCCAACGCGGCGGCCTTCCAGGTCGCGGTTCTGCCCGGGTCGGTCGTCGACATGCCCGGCGCGGAGAACGCGTCGCTGACGCCGTTCGGGGTCACCCCGCCGCCGTCGAACGACGTGCCCGAGGTGCCCTACGCCGCGCTGCTCCCGATCGCCGGCCTCGCCATCGCCGGCGCGGTCGTGACCCGCCGCCGCCGCCGGCAGTCCCCGCCCGCCGCCTGACGACCCCAGCCCACGCTTCTGTGGCGACCTGAGCGCCCGCCACACCGGCGATTCAGGCGCACAGCTCGCCACAGAAGCGCGTGGAGGGCGGCCGCCGCGGCTGTCCACAGCTTGCGGGTCGGCTCACCCAGTGCAGCGGTGGGGCGTCACCGTGCCCTGGTGACTCCTGACGAGCGGCTCGCTCGCGCTGCCGTAGCCGGCGTCTGGAGTGCTGCGATGGCCAACGCCGCCGGTTTTACGCGGCACCAGATCGAGTCTCGTCGGGGCACTGAGTGGCAGGTGCTGAGACGAGGAACGTACGCGTACGCCGGTGTCACTCCGAGCCCGGTGATGCGCGCGGCCGCAGCGGTGCTGGCCGGCGGCGGGCAGCTGCGCCCGGGTGGTCCCGACCGGCCCGACATCGCGGCGGACTCGGCGGGGGCAACTGCGGCTGAGGTCGATCGCGTCGATCGCGCGCACGGCGATCGACGACGGGAGAGCGTTGCCACGGCGTCCGCCGCGTCACGCGGCGCGTCCCCGGTGGCTGTCGCTGCGGGACGCACCGCGGCGCGAGTGTGGGGCATTCCTCTGGTGGACGACGAGGATCCGGCGATGCAGCGGTTCGAGGCCGAGCACGACGACATCATCCGGTCCCGCGGGCGGTCATCTGGACGGACGTTGCACTCCCGTCGTGTGCAGCTGCACCCAGACGATGTCGTGCACGTCATGGGGGTTCCGGTCCTCACGCCCCTTCGCGCAGTCGCAGACCTCGCCGTCGTACTCCGTCCGGACGCTCTGGTCGCTGCCATTGACCACGCTCTGCACGTCGAGCTCGTGGAGCTGACCCGTCTGGAGGCGGTCGCCTCTGGACATCGTCGCGGGGAGCACGGGGCTCTTGCGCTGCGGGCCGCGCTGGCGCTTGCGGACATGCGGGCGGAGTCGCCCCACGAGTCCCTGACCAGGCTCGTCGTGAAGCCGGTGCTGCCGGGTCTTCGGTCGCAGGTGAGGGTCTTCGACAGAAGCGGGCGGCTGGTCGCGAGGTTGGACCTTGGCGACGATGACCTGCGGCTCGGTGTCGAGTCGGACGGCGCCGCCTACCACCGTGGCCGGGCAACGCAGGACCGACGGCGAGACGCGCGGACCGGGTGGACGATCGAGCGGGTGTCCTGGTTCGAGACGCGGTGCGAGCAGGACGAGCTTCGCCAACGAGTCCTCGCGACCGCGGCCAACCTCGGGGACCAGGCGGCATGAGCCCCCGCCCCGCCCGGCGCCCCCGGACACCGACTTCTTCGCCGACCTGAGCGGGTGGCGCGCCGGCGCGCCACCCGCTCAGGTCGGCGAAGAAGTCGGTGTCCGGGG
>JAODNA010000220.1 GCA_025465135.1 Frankiales bacterium
GTCGGAGGAGTCCGGCAGGAACGGCGTGAGCAGCGTCTTGCAGTCGTCGACGAGCTGCAGCGCGACGCGCAGCACCTGGTCGCGTCGGGCCGGGTCGTCCTTGAGCTGCCATGGCGCCTGGTCCGAGAGGTACTTGTTGGCCTCCGCGACGACCTTCATCACCTCGGTCAGCGCAGCCCGCTGCTGCGACCGCTCCATCAGCGCGCCGATAGGCGCGAACGCGTCGCGGCTGGCCTGCAGCACCCGGTTGTCGTCGCCGGTCAGCTCACCGGCCTCGGGGATGCGGCCGATGTTCTTGTGCACCATCGAGACGGTGCGGTTGACGAGGTTGCCCCACCCGGCGACGAGCTCGGTGTTGTTGCGCGTGACGAACTGCTCCCAGGTGAAGTCGGTGTCACTCGACTCGGGTCCGGCCGCAGCCAGGCAGTAGCGCAGCGCGTCGGCGCCGTACCTCTCGAGCACGTCGCGCACGTAGATGACGACGGACCTGCTCGAGGAGAACTTCTTGCCCTCCATCGTGAGGAACTCGCTGGAGACGACCTCGCTCGGCAGCGCCAGCTCTCCCATCGACCCCGCTGTGCCCGGGGGCTGGCCCTCGCCGTTGTAGCCGAGCAGGATCGCCGGCCAGATGACCGAGTGGAAGACGACGTTGTCCTTGCCCATGAAGTAATAGCCGCGGGCATCGTCGTTCTGCCACCACGCGCGCCAGGCATCAGGATCGCCGGTACGCCGGGCCCACTCGACCGACGCCGACAGGTAGCCGATGACCGCGTCGAACCAGACGTAGATGCGCTTGTCGTCACGATCGGACCAACCGGGCAGCGGGATCGGCACACCCCAGTCGAGGTCGCGCGTGATGGCCCGCGGCTTGAGGTCCTCGAGCAGGTTGTAGGAGAACTTCAGGACGTTGGGCCGCCACTCCGTCCGTGACTGGAGCCACGACCCGAGGGCCTCGGCGAACGCCGGCAGCTCGAGGAAGAACTGAGCCGACTCCACGAACTTCGGCGGCTTGCCGTCGATCTTCGACCGGGGGTTGATCAGGTCCTGCGGGTCGAGCTGGTTGCCGCAGTTGTCGCACTGGTCGCCGCGGGCGCCGTCGTAGCCGCAGATCGGGCAGGTCCCCTCGACGTAGCGATCCGGCAGACCGCGTCCGGTCGCGACGTCGATCGCGGAGAGCTGGGTGCGCTCGACCACGTAGTTGTTGTCGTAGAGGCCTTTGAACAGCTCCTGCGTCACCGCGTAGTGGTTGCGCGTCGTCGTGCGGGTGAACAGGTCGTAGGACAGCCCGAGCCCCCGCAGGTCCTCCGCGATGACGCGGTTGTAGCGGTCGGCGAGCTCGCGCGCCGTGACGCCCTCCTTGTCGGCCTGCACCTGGATCGGCGTGCCGTGCTCGTCCGTGCCGCTGACCATGAGGACCTTGTTGCCCGCCATCCGCTGGTAGCGGCTGAACACGTCGGACGGCACGCCGAACCCGGCGACGTGGCCGATGTGGCGGGGGCCGTTGGCGTAAGGCCAGGCGACCGCAGTCAGGACGTTGCGAGACATGCTCTTGAGACTAGTGAGGTGCCGCATCTCGTTTTGCCGCAACGACCGCGTCATAGACGTCGCGGCGCGCCACCCCGGTCTCCTGGGCCACCGACGCCACGGCTTCCTTGCGCGTGAGCCCCGCCTGCTCACGGACGCCGACCTGGCGGACGAGCTCGTCGGCGGAGAGCTCGACGTTCGCCTCAGGGGCGCCGGCGACCACCACGGTGATCTCTCCGCGCACGCCCTCGGCTGCCCACCCGGCCAGCTCGGCGAGAGAGCCGCGGCGTACCTCCTCGTAGGTCTTGGTGAGCTCGCGGCACACCACCGCGCGGCGATCGGCACCGAAGGCGGCCGCCATGTCGGCGAGCGCGTCGGCCAGTCGGTGCGGCGCCTCGAAGAGCACCGTCGTACGGCGTTCGGCGGCCAGTGACGCGAGACGAGCCTTGCGCTCGCCGCTCTTGCGCGGCAGAAAGCCCTCGAAGCAGAACCGGTCGCTCGGCAGCCCGCTGAGAGCGAGCGCCGTCGTCACGGCCGAGGGGCCGGGCACGCAGGTGACCGGCAGGCCCTCCGCAGCAGCAGCAGCGACGAGGCGGTAGCCGGGATCGGAGACAGTCGGCATCCCGGCGTCCGTCACCAGGAGCACCCGCTGGCCGGCGCGCAGGGCGTCGAGGAGCTCAGGGGTGCGGCGGACCTCGTTGCCCTCGAAGTACGACAGCACGCGTCCGGTGAGCGCGACCTCGAGGTCCTTGCACAGCCGGTGCAGGCGGCGGGTGTCCTCCGCGGCCACGACCTCGGCGGTCGCGAGCTCCTCGCGCAGCCGGGCGCTGGCGTCACCGGGCTGCCCGATGGGCGCACCGGCGAGGACGAGGGGCATGCAGGAATCCTCGCAGCAGGGCAACCGATCGCCCGGGTGCTGTGTCATAGGGAAGTGGCGGACGACGACTTCTCGGCGTTCGTCACGGCGCAGCTCCCCGGTCTGCTGCGCTTCGGCCACCTCCTGACCGGCGACCCGACATCAGCGGAGGACCTCGTGCAGACGGCACTCGCGCGCACGCACCTGCGCTGGAAGCAGCTGCGCGAGCCGGCCGCGGCGACGGCGTACGTCCGCACCGCGATGGTGCGCCAGCAGAGCAACCTGCGGTCGCGACTGCTCTCCCGGGAGCGGTCCGTGGCGACCGTCCCCGAGCAGAGCGATGGCGCTGCGCCGTACGCCGACCTCGATGAGCGCGACGCGATGTGGTCGGCACTGAGCCGGCTGGGGCCGCGGCAACGCGCCGTCCTGGTCCTCCGCTACTACGAGCGTCTCAGCGAGGCCGAGATCGCGGCCGTGCTGGGCTGCTCGCCGGGGACCGTGAAGAGCCAGAGCGCCAAGGGCCTCGCCCGGCTGCGCGACGTGCTGACGCCCGAGGGAGCGACGACGTGACCGACATCGAGGACCTGCTCTCCCGCACCCTGAGCGACGACCGCCGGGGCCTATCCGCCCCGCCGAGCGCCCTCGACGCAGTCACCCGAGCAGAGCGCCGCATCACCGCGCGGCGACGGATGGCGGCGGCCGGCGCTGCTGCGCTGACCGCGGTCGGGGTCGTGGTCGGCGCCGCCATGGCCATCGGGAACCAGGCAGCGGACGACCGGCTGGTGCCGCACCAGAACGCCTCCGACTCGGCCGCGCCCTCACTCACCGCGTCGGCCTTCGCCTCCCCGTCGCTGCTGCCGCTCCCCTCGCGTGCAGCGATCGTGCCGGCGACCGCCGACGGCTCCCCGGGCGCGGGGCGCCGCACCAGCGGGGTGGTCACGGACGGGCGCGGGCGGCGCCTTGCCGGGATCCGCATCCTCTCGGCCGACGCTTCCGTAGTACTCGGCCGCACAAGCCGGGACGGCAGCTTCTCGGTCACCTGCGTGAACGGGCTGCTGTTCGCGGCCTACGCGTTCGGCCCGGACTACTGGACCGGCCCTTCCCGCCCCACCGAGAGTTCGCCAGGCGCCGGCAACTACGCGTTCCGGAGCCGTCCGCGGCGCGACTGCGGTCACCGGATCGCCGTCGTGATGCCTGCCGGCGGGGTCGTGGAGGGCCACGCTGACGCCCGCCGAGGGGCAACCATCCGGCTGAGCCGAGTCGTTGGAGGTGTCGACGGCCCCAATCCGAAGAGGTTCGGCAGCTTCGAGAGCATCGTCCGACGAGACGGGACCTATCGGATCGAGGGCCTCGCGGCCGGGCGGTACAGCATCGAGTCCAGCCACGACGGGTTCCCTGACGAGGCCACCTTCGTCGACGTGCATGAGGGCAGGACGTCGGACGGCAGCTACACCATGTGGATCGACCCGGCCGCGTGCGGGGATCCGTGGACTGACCCGAACTGCGGCGGCTCGGCGCCGCCCTCGGCTTCGGCCGAACCGTCGCCCGAGCCGTCGCCGACGCCGACCTCCTAAGGTGCACGACATGACGACGACGCTGGACGCCGCCGCGTACACCGACGCCATCGAGTCCACGGGGCCGCCCTGGCGGGAGCGGATGGCGCCGCTGATCGGTGGGGGCGGGTGGCTCCCGACGCTGGCCATCACCCTGCTCGCGGGCCTGCTGCGCTTCCTCCGCCTCGCCATCCCGCGCGGCAAGATCTTCGACGAGATCTACTACTCCTGCGACGCGCAGAACCTGATGCGCTTCGGCGTCGAGCAGGGCAGCAAGCCCAACAACCCGCACTGCGTGCCCAGCGGACAGCCTGGCTTCATCGTCCACCCGCCGCTGGGCAAGTGGCTCATCGGGATCGGCGAGAAGACCTTCGGCGTCAACGAGTTCGGCTGGCGCTTCAGCGCAGCCGTTGCCGGGACGGTCAGCGTGCTGGTCCTCATCCGGCTCGCCCGTCGGATGACGGGGTCGACGCTGCTCGGCTGCCTGGCCGGACTGCTGATGACGCTCGACGGGCTGCACTTCGTGCAGAGCCGCACGTCGATGCTCGACATCTTCCTGATGCTCTTCGTGCTGGCGGCGGTCGCGTGCGCGGTCGTCGACCGCGACCAGGTGCGGGCCCGGCTCGCGGCGATGGACGACGAGGTGCTCACCGGCTGGGGACCGTCGCTCGGCCGAAGGCCGTGGCTGATCGGTGCCGGGGGATGCGTCGGCGCGGCGATCGCGACGAAGTGGAGCGGCCTCTACTACCTGGCGCTGCTCGTCGTCCTCGTCTACGTGTGGGAGGTGGGCGCGCGTCGTACTGCGGGGATCGCGGCGCCGTGGCGGGCGACACTGCGCCGTTCGCTCCTTCCTTTCCTCGGCTGGCTCGTCGTCTTCCCGGCCGCGCTCTACGTGCTGTCCTGGGCCGGCTGGTTCCACTCGTCCAACGGCTGGGACCGGCACTGGGCGACCTCGCAGAACGCGACCTACGGCTTCCTGCCCGACGTGCTGCGCTCCTGGTGGCACTACCACTCGGAGATGTACGGCTTCCACAGCCACCTCATGAGCAAGCACCCCTACCAGTCGCACCCGTTCGGCTGGCTGCTGCTCGCGCGCCCCGTGTCGTACTACTACCCCAGCGGCATCGGGCCGGGCGAGTACGGCTGCCAGGTCCAGTCGTGCTCGCGAGAGGTGCTCGCGATCGGTACACCGGCGATCTGGTGGCCGTCGATCCTGATGCTGTTCGGCAGCCTCTGGCTGTGGATCTCGCGTCGTGACTGGCGTGGGCTCGCGGTCGTGCTGCTCATCGCGGCGTCGATCCTGCCGTGGGTCCCGAGCGACCTGCACAAGCGGACGATGTTCCTGTTCTACGCGCTGCCCGCCGTCCCGTTCATGTGCCTCGGGCTCGCGCTGATGGCCGGCTGGGCGCTCGGTCCGGCGACAGCGAGCTTCCTTCGGCGTGCCACCGCGGCAACGGCGATCTTCTTCTACGTGTCGGCGGTCATCGTGAACTTCGTCTACCTGTATCCGATCCTCGCGGCGCAGACGCTGAGCTACGCCGACTGGCACAAGCGGATGTGGTTCTCCAGCTGGATCTGAGCATCCCTGCTGGAGTGAAGCTGAATCGGGTGGAGCTGAGGGGATTCGAACCCCTGACCCCCTCGATGCGAACGAGGTGCGCTACCGGACTGCGCCACAGCCCCGAGACTGCCTGACCAAGCGCCGAGGCTACCAGTCGCCGGAGGCTCGCCGGCCGTCCAGGATGTCGTCCAGCTCGTCGTCCTCGTCGAGGATCCCCAGCCCGACGTCCTCCGCCTCGAGAGCGGCGGACCACTCGCCCGGCCGGGTCAGGTCGAGCACCCGCGGCGGCCGCGGGGGCGCCAGCGGGGCGTTGACGTAGGTCGGCACCGGGAAGGCCTGGGCGTCCCAGGTCGCGGGGACGGGAGCCGGGTCGTCGTAGCGCGCGGCCGGTGCCGGCAGCGGCGCGCTGAGCGGCGTCGGCCGGACCGGCATCCGGTCGGGGATGCCCGCCACCCGGTACGACGGCGCCGACGACCGCATGCCGGCCCACGTCGAGCCCTCCTCGGAGAGCTCGCCCCACGCCGAGCCGTCGCGTCGCTGAGCCTCGCGGGGCGTGCGCGCCTGCTTGCGGATCGCCTGCTTGCGCAGATGCACCACGTAAGCCACAGCCAGCGCCGCGAACACGACGAAGAGCAGGTAACCCCACGCTGAGCCCAGCAGCCCGACGAGCAGCGTCACCGCAGCGAGCCCGACGAGGCCCAGCAGCACCCGCCGCCGGCGTACGGCCAGTGGGACGACGGGCCGCGGCTGCTCGGGACGGGCCGGCAGGACGAAGCTGCGCACGGAGCCGCGGCCGGTCTGCTCCCGCCGCGACAGCACCCGCATGGCGTCGTTGAAGCGGTCGACCGAGGACAGCGAGCTCGAGGCGTCGTGGGAGCGGAGGGCCATCGGCAGCAGGACCGCGAGCCACGCCCCGACGATGACGAGGAGTATCAGCCCGCTGCCCACGGGGCCCGACGGTAGTGACGCGGACCCCGCGGGTGGCGGACCCCGGCCGGTGTGTCGCGCTTTCCTTGGGCCCGGCAGCCAGATGCGGGCTGCGGCGTGAACCGCACAGCGCCGTCCGGCGCTGCCGCATCACGCCGTGCGGATCAGCTCGGAGCTCCTGGGCCCCCTTCTCTCCGAGACGATCCGTACGACGTCGGGCCGAGCGGCCACGGCGTGACGGTCAGGCCGATCCGGAGCGGACCCCGTGCCACCGCCGCAGCATGCCCTCCGGCACCTCCTCCCGGGTCACCGCGAACGAGACGTGGTCGCGCCAGGCCCCGTCGATGAACAGGTAGCGCAGGTGCAGCGCCTCCTCGCGGAACCCGAGCTTGTCCACCACGCGCCGGGACGCGGCGTTCTCGGGCCGGATGTTGGCCTCGATCCGGTGCAGACCGGCGGTCTCGAAACAGTGGTCGACGAGCAGCGCGAGCGCCGTGGGCAGCACGCCGCGCCCGGCGAGTGCGCCGTCGACCCAGTAGCCGACCGAGGCGCTGTCGAAGGCTCCGCGGACGATGTTGCTGACGGTGAGCTGGCCCGCCAACCGGCCCTCGTAGGTCACGGCCAGCGGCATGGTGCGACCCGCTCGGGCCTCCTTGCGGACGTTGCGGAGCATCGCCGCGAACACGACCGGGCTGTGGCGGTCGGCCCACGAGGCCGGCGGCTGCGACTCGGGTCGGCCCTCCCACGGGCTGAGCCACTGCTCGTTGCGGATGCGGACCTCGCTCCACACCGTCGCGTCACGCACCCGCAGCGGCCTGAGGCCGACCGGCCCGTCCTCGAGCGTCACGGGCCAACCGCGAGCCATCAGTGGTCGCCGCCCCGCAGCTGTGCAACGAGGTGACCGACCACCGGAGCCAGCACCGCGACCCCGTCCCGGACACCGCCCGTCGATCCGGGCAGCGTCACGACGAACGACGAGCCGATCGTGCCCGCGACTGCCCGCGAGAGGATCGTCGTCGGCACCTCGTCGCGCCGGTGCTGCCGCAGCGCCTCGACGATGCCCGGCGCATCGCGCTCGAGCATCGGCCTGACGGCTTCAGGCGTCACGTCGCGCGGCGCGAAGCCCGTCCCGCCCGTCGTGGCGACGACGTCGTTTCCGTCGGCAACCGCGGCGCGGACGGCGTCCTGCACCGTCACGATGTCATCGGGTACGACGACGACCCCCCCGACCGCGAACCCGAGGTCGGACAGGAGTGACGCGAGGAGCGGACCCGAGCTGTCGTGACGCAGGCCGCCGTGCGACCGGTCCGACACCGTGATGACCGCCGCGCGCGCCCCGGTCGGCAGGCCCTCTACCGCTGCCACGTGCCCGTCTTCCCGCCGGTCTTCGACTCCACCTGGACGGCCCGGATCACCGAACGCGGGTCGACGGACTTCGTCATGTCCACCACGGTGAGGCAGGTCACCGTCACCGACGTCAGCGCCTCCATCTCCACCCCGGTGCGATCGGCGGTCCGGACCGTCGCGGTGACCGCGACGCCGTCGTCATCGACGACGAGGTCGACCGTCACTCCATGAACGGCGATGGGGTGGCACAGCGGCACCAGGTCGGGTGTCCGCTTGGCCGCCATGATGCCGGCGATGCGGGCGACCGCCAGCACGTCGCCCTTCGGCATCCCGTCACCCCGGAGCAGGGCGACCACCTCCGGGGACAGGTCGACACGTCCGGTCGCCGTCGCCGTCCGGACCGTGACCTCCTTCTCGGCGACATCCACCATGCGGGCGGCGCCGCTGTCGTCGACATGGCTGAAGCTCATCGCCCGCGACGCTCCAGCACGAGGACCTCCACCGGCGAGCCGGCCTCGACACGCAGCACGTCCTCCGGGATGACGGCCAGGGCGTTGGCCCTGGCCATGCCGGCCAGCAGGTGCGAGCCGGACCCCGAGACCGGGTGCACGCGGTAGGCCCCGTCACGCACCTCCAGCGACACCCGCAGGAACGAGCGCTTGCCGGGAGAGGAGTCGAGAGCGACGTCGGCGATGGCCTGCACGCGCGGCCGCTCGATCGGCAGGGCGCCGAGCATCGTGCGCAGTGCCGGCCGGACGAACGCCTCGAAGGACACCAGCGCGCTGACCGGGTTGCCCGGCAGGCCGAACACCGGCGTGCGGTCCGGACCGATCGTGCCGAAGCCCTGGGGCATCCCGGGCTGCATGGCGACCTTGTCGAAAGCCACCGTGCCGAGGCGCGACAGCACCTCCTTCACGACGTCGTACGCGCCGACGGAGACACCGCCGCTGGTCACGAGGATGTCCGCGCGGACGAGCTGGTCCTCGAGGGTGTCGGCGAGCCGGCGCGGGTCGTCCGGGACGATGCCGACGCGGTAGGCGATCGCGCCGGCCTCCACCGCAGCCGCCGTGAGGGCAGGGCTGTTGCTGTCCTGGATCTGCCCCGGACCGATCGGCTCTCCGGGCTCGACGAGCTCGCTCCCCGTCGACACGACGACGACGCGGGGCCGGGGGCGTACGACGAGGCGGGAGCGTCCCACCGCCGCAGCGAGTCCGATCTGGGCAGCACCGAGGTGGCTGCCGCTCGGCAGCACGACCGTCCCGGCGGTGACGTCCTCGCCGGCCCGGCGGACGAACGCACCGAGGTCGGGGCGGCGGTCGATGCGCACCTGTGCGACCCCGCCGTCCGTCCACTCGAGCGGGACCACGGCGTCGGCGCCGGCGGGCATCATCGCGCCGGTCATGATGCGCACGCACAGACCCGGCTGGACCCGAAGCGGCGAGGCCGGCCCGGCCGCGATGTCACCCACGACCGGCAGTACGGCGGGCACCGTCTCGAGATCCGCGACCCGGACGGCGTAGCCGTCCATCGCGCTGTTGTCGAAGCCCGGCAAGGGGGCTGGCGCGACGACGTCCTCGGCGAGCACGCAGCCGTGCGCATCCATGAGCCCGAGCTCGAGCCCCGGCAGGATCTGCACCACGGACAGGACGGACGCGAGGTGCTCGGCCACGGTCTTCACGGCTGCTCCGGCAGCCACTCGCGCAGCCACGACAGCAGCGGCGGACCGAGGTCCTCGCGGTCGGCTGCGAGCTGCACGACAGCTTTGAGGTAGTCGAGCCGGTCCCCCGTGTCGTAGCGCCGTCCGCGGAAGACGACGCCGTGGACGGGCTCGACGTCGATGAGCCCCTGGAGCGCGTCGGTGATCTGGATCTCGCCGCCGTGACCCGGCGCCGTCGTGCGCAGGAGACCGAAGACGGTCGGGGACAGGACGTAGCGGCCGAGGACGGCCAGGTTGCTCGGCGCATCGGCGACCGCCGGCTTCTCCACCAGTCCGGTGATGCGCACCACGTCACCCTCCGCGCCCTCGACGGCCGCGCAGCCGTACAGGGAGATGGAGTCCTTCGGCACCTCCATCAGGGCGATGACGCTGCCGCCCTCCCGCTCCTGCAGGGCGAGCATCGTCTCGAGCAACGGGTCGCGGGCGTCGATCAGGTCGTCGCCGAGCAGTACGGCGAACGCCTGGTCGCCGACGTGCGGAGCGGCGGCGAGGACGGCGTGGCCCAGGCCCTTCGGGTCGCCCTGGCGGACATAGTGCACGGTGGCGATGGCGCTGGCCTGCTGCACGAGGGCGAGCTTGTCGCGATCGCCCTTGGCCGCCAGCGTCTCCTCGAGCTCCACCGCACGGTCGAAGTGGTCCTCGAGAGACTTCTTGTTGCGGCCGGTCACGATCAGCACGTCATCGAGGCCGGCGCGCGCCGCCTCCTCGACGACGTACTGGATGGCAGGCTTGTCGACGACGGGCAGCATCTCCTTGGGGGTCGCCTTGGTGGCCGGCAGGAAGCGGGTTCCGAGCCCGGCGGCGGGAATCACCGCCTTGGTCACTGCCACGCGACACCCATGGTTCGACCCTAGTGGGGCGCGGTCTCCGCGGGCGCAGCAGTTGCCAGCCGCCAGGTGTCGCGACCGGCGTCCTTCGCCTCGTAGAGGGCTTCGTCGGCCCGGCGAAGCAACGTCGTCGACGTGCCTCCGTGGGCCGGGAAGACAGCCGCGCCGACCGACACCGTGACGTCGACCTCGTGCTGACCAGGCTCGCCGAACGGTCGCCGCCGCACGGCATCGCAGATGCGCTCGGCAGCCTGCACCGCACCGGCCTCGTCGGTCTCGGGGAGGATGACGACGACCTCCTCGCCGCCGTAGCGCGCGACGGTGTCGACGTCACGCACCTGGCCGCGGACGCGCGCGGCGAGCTCGACGAGAACGGCGTCACCCCGCTGATGCCCATAGGTGTCGTTGACGTTCTTGAACAGGTCGAGGTCGAGCATCAGCAGGGCGAGGGGCCGGCCGAACCGCGCGGCGCGTTCGATCTCCTTGCCGACCGTCATCGTGAAGTAGCGGTAGTTCCAGAGGCCGGTCAGGCCGTCGGTGATGGAGAGCCGCTGCGCCTCCTCGTGCAGCAGGACGTTGTCGATGGCGACCGTGGCCTGACTCGCGAAGGTCCGGATCGTCGCGAGATCGCGCTCGTCGAAGGCCTCAGCGTCGAGTCGGTCGAACAGGTCGAGGACGCCGATGACCGTCCCGGAGCTCTTCAGCGGGACCGCGATGACCGAGCCCTCACGCGGCTCGCCCGGCGCCGGGTGCAGCTCACCCGATGCGGCACCGAGCCGACCGATCGCCACCTCCCCGGTCTGCCCGACCCGACCGGAGACGCCCTGACCGACCGGGAGCCGGAGGTCGCCCGGCACGCCGCGCTCCTCGACGCCGCGGGAGACCTCGAGGACGAGCTCGTCGCGGGCGGCGCTGAACATCAGGACCATTCCTGCCTGCGCCCGGGTCGACGCCATCGCCGTCTCGAGCACCACGGTGAGGATGCGGTCGAGGTCGTGCGTGCTGGACAACGTGTCGCCGAGTCGCGACAACCCCGACTGCAGCTCGTCGCGGCTCGCCTCCAGCGCGCGGACATACGTCCGCAGGTCGTCCGTCATGTCGTTGAACGTCTCGGCCAGCCGGCCGACCTCGTCCCGCGACCGCACCTCGATCGCGGTGTCGAGGTCGCCGGAGGCGATGCGCGCCGCGGCCTCGCCGAGCTCCTCGAGCGGTCGCGTCGTCGCGCGGGCGAGGAGCCACGCGATGCCGGCGGCGAGCAGCACGGCGCCGAGCAGCACGGCGATGGTCAGGCCGAGCAGACCGGGTCCCCGGGCCTGCGGCATGGCCACCACGACGGCGTAGGGCTGTCCCTCGCGGGCCGCAGCGAGGACGCCCACCTGGCCGGCGGCGCGTCCCACCTCCGTGGAGGACGCGGCCAGCTGCCGGACCAGCGCCGTCGGCACGCGACCGCTGCTCGCGATGACTCGGCCGCCGACGAGGAGGGCGACCTGCCCCGACCCGACGGCCGCCTCCAGCTGCCGGGCCAGCGCCGTGTCGACGCGGTACGACGCCAGCGCGCGTCCTGCATCCGAGCCGGAGGGTGAGGTGAGGTGCACGACGGCGGTCAGGAAGGGCGTCGACCCGGGCACACCGCTGACGCAGTCGCCGGCGTCTGCGAACGGGGGTGCCGTGCCGGCCGCCGCGACGGTCGGCCCCTTCACCGACGCGACGCGGACGCCGTCTGCGAGACCTCGCTGCACGAGGTCGGCCACCGCGCGCGCGCCCGTCGGCCCCGGTGCGCTCGACCACGCCCGCCCCGCCGCC
>JAODNA010000027.1 GCA_025465135.1 Frankiales bacterium
CGCAAGGCCATGCTGCAGGACATCGCGATCCTGACCGGTGGCCAGGTCATCTCCGAGGAGGTCGGCCTCAAGCTCGACACCGCGGGCCTCGAGCTGCTCGGCCGGGCCCGCAAGGTCACGATCACCAAGGACGAGACCACGATCGTCGAGGGCTCCGGCGACGGCGACCAGATCCAGGGTCGCGTCAACCAGATCCGCGCCGAGATCGAGAAGTCGGACTCCGACTACGACCGCGAGAAGCTCCAGGAGCGCCTCGCCAAGCTGGCCGGCGGCGTCGCCGTCATCAAGGTCGGCGCGGCCACCGAGGTCGAGCTCAAGGAGCGCAAGCACCGCATCGAGGACGCCGTGCGCAACGCGAAGGCGGCCGTCGAGGAGGGCATCGTCGCCGGCGGTGGCGTGGCGCTTCTCCAGGCGTCGACCACGGCCTTCGAGAAGCTCGACCTCGAGGGTGACGAGGCGACCGGTGCCAACATCGTGCGCCTGGCGCTCGAGGCCCCGATCAAGCAGATCGCGCACAACGCCGGCCTCGAGGGCGGCGTCGTGGTCGACAAGGTGCGCAACCTGCCCGTCGGTCAGGGCCTCAACGCGGCCACCGGCGAGTACGTCGACATGATCAAGGCCGGCATCCTCGACCCGGCCAAGGTGACGCGCTCCGCGCTGCAGAACGCCGCGTCCATCGCCGCGCTGTTCCTCACCACCGAGGCGGTCATCGCCGACAAGCCGGAGAAGACGCCGGCCGGCGGCGGTGGCGGCATGGGTGGCGGCGGCATGGGAGACATGGACTTCTAAGTCCCAGAACGGCCCAGCACGGGGCGGTCCTCTTCGGAGGGCCGCCCCGTCGGCGTTCCCACTTCAAACCGGCCGCAGTTCTCGCGCCATGGCGGCAGGTGTGCGCGCGCCACGCGTGTGCCGTGAGCGTGCGCTGCGCACACCTCTCGATAGGCGCCTGACGTGTGCGCGTCCCGCACCCGCGGCGTGAGCGTGCCGCGCGCACACGTCGTCGGCAGCGGCGCAGGAGTCTGACGGATAGCGTGCGGGCATGACGGTGATGCCGGCGGCGTTCATCGGGCACGGCAGCCCGATGAACGCGCTCGAGACCAACCGCTACACCTCGGCCTGGCGGGCGTTCGGCGCGAGCGTGCCGACGCCGCGTGCGGTCCTCGTGGTCTCGGCGCACTGGTACATCAACGCCACCGCGGTGACCGCGATGGCGCGGCCGAAGACGATCCACGACTTCTACGGCTTCCCACCGGAGCTGTTCGCGGTCGACTACCCGGCACCCGGGTTCCCGGAGCTGGCGGAGGAGATCGCCGACGTCGTACAGCCCACGTGGGTCGGAGCCGACGTCGACAGCTGGGGCATCGACCACGGGGCGTGGTCGGTGCTCGTGCACGCGTTCCCGGACGCGGACGTGCCGATCGTGCAGCTGGCCATCAACGCGATGAAGCCGCTCGACTACCACGTCGAGCTCGGCGCGAGGCTCGCTCCGCTGCGCGACAGCGGCGTGCTGGTGCTCGGCAGCGGCAACGTCGTGCACAACCTCGGCGGGATGGACTGGTCGCTCAAGGACGACGGCTACGACTGGGCGCAGCGCTTCGACGAGGACGCCAAGGCGACCTTGCTCGAGGACCCGACCAACATCACCGACCTCGCCCGGCACCGTGACTTCCGCACCGCTGTGCCGACGCCGGACCACTTCCTGCCGATGCTGTACCTCGCCGGCCTGGCCGGGGTCAGCCCGACGGCCGCCGCGGTGATGGTCGACGGCTACGCCTACGGCTCCCTGTCGATGACGTCGTACACGCTCGATGCGCCGGACGTGCCCGTTCCGGCGACGGATGAGGGCGTCGCCGAGATGCCCGACGTTCCTCCCGAGCAGACCAACATCTGAGTCAGGCGGTCGGGCTCGGTGCAGGCGTCGGGCTGGCGCTCGTCGCTGGGCTCGGGGAGCTCGATGGCGGCGACGACGGCGATGCGCTGGGGCTCGCTGCGGGAGTCGGCGACGCGGGGGCGTCGACCGGCGTGTCACCGGTCGGGTTGTCGGTGCCGGGCGCGGAGCTGCCGGCGGTGAACGTGTAGCGGCCGCCGTAGACGTAGACGGACGTGCCGATGCCGACGGCGGTCAGCAGGTACGTGGCGTCCGCGCGGGTGACGCGGATGCAGCCGTGGCTCGCCGGGTAGGCGGGCACGCTGTTGGAGCCGTGGATCGCCCACCCGCGGTAGAAGTACTGCGGGTCGTAGAGGGTGCCCAGGTCCGCCTTGTGTGCGCCGAGAATGCGTCGCTCGATCCGGTACCAGCCCACGGGCGACAGAGCCTTCGCCTGGCGGCCGTTCTTCTGCAGGTAGGTCGACCCGTTGCCGGAGCTGATGGGGAGGATGCGCGCGATCGCGCCGGCCTTCACGACGTAGAGCACCTGCTTGGTCAGGTCGACCTCGATGCGGTCGGCGGGCGACGACGCCCTCAGAGCCGGCGTCCTCGGCGCTTTGAGCGCGGCGAGCGTGCCCTTGCCGACGATGCCGTCGGCGCCGATCCCCTGCACCTTCTGGAACGCCATGACCGCGCTGTGGAACGCCGGCCCGCGCTCACCGTCGATCGCGCTCACGTAGTAGTGCAGGCCCGTCAGCTGCTGCTGCACCGCTTTCACGTCGTACGTCGGCGCCGGGGGCAGCGTCGGCGACGGCGATGACGACGGGCTCGGGGGGTCCGTCACCTCCGGCACCGCACTCGGCAGGTCGCTCGAGGGAACGGTCGGCGCGGCCGGAGCAGGTGTCGCCGCCCGCTGCGCCGTGACGACACCGGACCCGTGCACCGTGCACCCCGCCAAGGACAGGGCGAGTGCGGCGGCAACGGGGAGCAGGGCGGAGCGCACGGCGGATCTCCAAGGTCGGTGGGTCGTCACCAGATGGACGCCCAGCACGGCCCGAGGGTTGCCTCGAGCCGCGCTCCTACGGTAACCGCGCCCGGGGCGAAAGCCGGGCAGGATGGGCCGGTGACGACGCAGGAGCAGCGCTGGGCCGTGGCGGAGCGCACGCTCGACGCCTCGGCGGCGCGGCGGATCCGGCGTACGCCCGCCGTGGTCATCGGCATTCTCGGGCTGCTGATCATCGCCGTCGGGTTCACGGCCGCCGTCGACCTGCGCCGGCTGCACACCCCGCGCGGCGCGGCGCTGGCCTGGACGGAGGCGGCGACGTTCGGCGAGTGCCGCCCGTTCTTGCGGCTGAGCCGGCCGGACGACCCGACAGCCGAGCGCAGGACGGACGACGAGATCTGCCGGTCGCTGCGCGCGGCGACGGCGCGGGCTCGCACGGACGCCAGCCGCATCGCACTGCAGGCGCGATCGGTCCGGCAGGACGGCGCCTCGGCCCTCGTCGACGTGGAGGTGCGACGGCCCGAGGGGGCCCAGATTGTCACGCTGCACCTGGTCCGCCGCGGCGCCGACTGGCTGGTCGTGCGGTCCGCCGGTGCGTGCGGCGACGTCAGCTGCTACTGAGGAGCGGCTGACCGCAGGACGGGCCAGGCCCAGCCCGGCGTCGTCGCGTAGTCGTAGGTGGACACCCCGAGAGCGCCCGCCGCGAGCGCCGCGGCGGTGAAGCCTCGGTAGTCCGCGGGTGTCGAGGTGTCGGCGATGCCGCCCGCGTAGGCGAACGGCACGGTGCCGAGATGCGCCTTGAGCCGGCGGATGTCCTCGGCCGTGGAGACGGCGGCGTCCCGCCACCTCGGGTAGCGCCCGTAGGCCGTGTAGTAGCCCATCGGGACCCACACGTCGTACGACGGCTTCAGCGTCGACCACGGGAACGAGCCGCCCCAGTACGTCGGGTGGATCACCTCTGTCAGGACCGGCGGAAGGACGATCGCGGTGAGGGGCAGCCAGGTGCGGGCGCGCACGCGCTGCGACAGCGCGACGAGCCGCGCGTTGCGTGCGGCGACGGGGACGTCGGTGTTCTCGATGTCGATGCCGATGCCGTCGAAGTGCTGCCCGTCGACCTTGAACTGCATCATCGCGTCGAGGTGCATGAAGTCGGCTGACGGGCTGTCGAACGTCGGTAGGTACCACCCGACGACGCGGATCCCGCGGGCGTGCGCCGCCAGCAGGATCGCGCCGAGCCGGTCGCGCGAGAGCAGTGAGTACGGCGTCTTCGGCGAGCGCTTGGCCGCCTGCAGGTAGATGGTCTGCACGCCGTTCGCGGCGGCGAACTGCACGGTGCGGGCGGTGAACGTCGGGCTCTTCGTCAGCTCGCGGGAGAAGTCATAGCCGTCGACCCAGGTGCCGAGACCGGCGAAGGAACGCAGGTCCCCGTGGCCGGTCGGCGGAGCGACCGAGGCACCGGCGGGCGGCATCGCGGCCAGGGCGCCGGCGGCGCCGACGAGCACGGACAGCAGGGCGGAGCGCAGGCGCATGAGGACCTATCGGGACGTACGGCGCGGTCGGGGAGTCCCGCCAGAGTGACGGTTGGCTGTCGGCTCCCGCGGCGCTTTCGGCAATGCCGGGGAGAAATCGACGTGAACTGGGGCGAACCTGCGCGGCCGGAGCGAACTCTTCACCACACCCAGAAGACAGGAGCCCGCACGGTGACGCTCACGGACGTACGCAGCGAGACCTCGACCGCGGCCGCCGAGGAGGAGCGCGAGCCCCTCTCGGCCCGCCTCCGTGCGACGGGCAACTGGGTGCTGACCCGGGTCCGTCGCATCCGCGGCATCCGGCTCGTCCGTCTGCTGCTGGTGCTGTCGCTCGTGGGCCTGGCAGTCCTCGGCTACTCCGGGGTGCGCTACCTGCGCCCCGTGCAGGGCCGCGTCGTGCCGCTCACGTCGGTCATCGACCTCGCCGGCCATGGGTTTGTGAGGGAGTCGGTTGTCTACGACCAGGACGCGCGCGTCCTGGTCCGTACGACGGCCGGCGACACCCTCGTCGCGTCGTACACGCGGTCCGACTCCGAGACGAGCCGCCTGGTGACTGCGCTGGCGACGAAGGGGACCGTGCGCGTCGAGCCCCAGACGGGCAAGCAGGTAGCCCGCCTGCTGATGCAGTTCCTCTTCCCGGTGACACTGCTCTCCGTCCTCTTCGGCCTGCTGCTGACAGCGAGCCGTGGAGAGGGCGGCGCCGCAGAGTTCACGGAGTTCAGCAAGGTGCGCGCCGGTCAACGGATCGACACGGCCGGGCCGAAGCGCCGCAAGGGCGTGCCGTCCGTCGGCTTCTCCGACATCGCCGGCGCGCAGACTGCCGTGACGGAGCTCGCCGAGGTCGTCGACTACCTCAAGGCACCCGAGCGCTTTCACGCGATGGGCGCGCTGCCCCCGAAGGGCGTGCTCCTCTTCGGCCCGCCCGGATGCGGAAAGACCCTGCTGGCAAAGGCGGTTGCGGGTGAGGCCGGCGTACCGTTCTTCAGCCTGTCGGGCGCGGAGTTCGTCGAGTCGCTCGTCGGCGTGGGTGCGGCGCGCGTCCGCGACCTGTTCGCGCAGCTGCGCACCAAGGCGCCCGCGATCCTGTTCATCGACGAGCTCGACGCCGCCGGCCGCAAGCGCGGCGCCGGTGTCGGTGGCGGCAACGACGAGCGCGAGCAGACCCTCAACCAGATCCTCGTCGAGATGGACGGCTTCGATGCGATCGCCGGCGTCGTCGTCATCGGTGCGACCAACCGTCCCGACATCCTCGACCCGGCGCTGCTGCGTCCCGGTCGCTTCGACCGCCACGTCGTCGTCGAGCGCCCCGACCTGACCGGCCGCTTCGACATCCTGCGGCTCTACTCACAGGGCCGGCCGGTCTCGCCGCTCGTCGACCTCGAGGTGCTCGCCGCACGCACTGCAGGGTTCACGGGTGCCGACCTCGCGAACGTCTGGCGCGAGGCGGCACTGCTCGCCGTCCGCGCCAACGCGACGGTCATCGGCCATGAGGAGCTCGACGAGGCCGTGCAGCGCGTGCTCGCCGGCCCGAAGCGGTCCAGCGGCGCGCTGTCGGCGGAGGAGCGGCGCATGGTCGCCGTGCACGAGGCGGGCCACGCCGTCGTGGCGGCTGCGCTCGGCCGGGAGGTCGACCGGGTGAGCGTCGTACGTCGAGGCAGGGGTCTCGGCCACGCCGCGATGATGCGCGACGACCGGGTGCTGCTGAAGCGTACCGAGCTGCTCGACCGGATGGCGTGTGCGCTCGCGGGCAAGGCCGCCGAGGAGATCGTCTACGGCGAGCCCTCGACGGGAGCGGAAGCCGACATCGAAGCCGCCACCGACATGGCGCGCAACATGGCCGCGCGGTGGGGCATGAG
The DNA here is from genome assembly GCA_025465135.1 of Frankiales bacterium. Classification (GTDB taxonomy): domain Bacteria; phylum Actinomycetota; class Actinomycetes; order Mycobacteriales; family SCTD01; genus RYN-124. The sequence goes on from JAODNA010000027.1 coordinate 6,256, forward strand.
CCCGGGCATCGGGCCCGTGCGCATCCTCGGCAACGACGCCGAGGTCTTCCTCGGCCGGGACCTCGCGTCCATGCAGTCCGTGTCGCCGCAGACCCTCGACACACTGGACGCCGAGATCCGGATGCTCGTCGAGGAAGCTGAGCGGGTCGCGCTGTCCAAGCTCACTGCCGCCCGCGGTGATCTCGTCACGATCACCGATCGCCTCGAGGAGCTCGAGACGCTCGAGGGGACACTGCTGGGAGAGCTGCTGGCGCCGGTTCGTCCAGGTGCCCGTACGCCGTCGCAGCCACGTGGCCGGCGCGTCCGGGAGTCCTGACGTGGGGCCCTCGCGCCTCCTGCCGCCCCGCTTGCTCCTTGTCGTCGGCATCGTCGCGCTGACGGTGCCCGTCGGGGCGGCGCGGGCCACGCAGTGCGCACTCGACCTCGAGCAGAGGAACGTGTGGTCCGCGGTCGGCGGCGGCATCGGTGCTGTCGCCATGCAGGACGCGGACCCCTGCCGGATGCTGGCCGTGCGGCCCGACCGGACCGTCCAGACCAGCGCCGACGGCGGGACAACCTGGGACGACGCCGGCACCGCGCCCGTCGTGGCGCGCCGCCTCATCGCCGCCGGGCTCGGTACCGACACGCTGCTCCTGCCCGCCGGTGACGGCCTGCTGCTCACCCGCGACGGTGGCCGCTCCTGGCAGGCCGCGACCGGCATCACCGGCACTGTCCTGGACGTGGTTGCGGACGAGCGGGATGCGTCGACGCTGTACGCCGTCGTGCACCCGACGACGGTGCCGACCCTCCCCTCGGCTATGCCCACGCTGCCTGCCGCAGCCGGGGGCTCGCTCTACAAGAGCGTCGACGGTGCGCGGTCCTTCACGGCCGTCGGCGGAGCCAGCGGCTTACAGGTCTCTTCGGTGACGCCGGACCCCGGTGTGCCAGGTCGCCTCTGGCTGGGTGTCGACGGGGTGGCCGGTGGCCTGTTCCTGTCCACCGACTCCGGCACGACGTTCGTCCGCAAGGCGGGCGGTGCGGTGCGCTCGCTGGCCTCGTCGCGACTGGCCGGAGGAGGCAGCGAGGTGATCGCTGCGACCTCTGCCGGCTTCCTGGTGAGTCGCGACGGTGGCGACACCGTGTCGACGCGCTCCGCGAACGTCGACGCGACCGCCCTCGCACTCGAGTGGAACCACCCGTCGGCGTTCATGGGGCTTTCGCACGGACAGGGCATCCGCTCGTCGACGACGGGCAACGCCGTCCGCCCGCAGGGCGACCGCCTACCCGGCGACTGCGCGGCGACCGGCCTGGTGCGGGACCGGTCGATCCCCTCCGTCTTCATGGTGGCGTGCGGCGACGGTCATGCATGGCGCTACCGGTCCGATGGCACCGACCTGTCGACGACGGACAGCCCGGACGGCACGGCAGCCGTCGTACCCGTCACGACGGTGTCGCCCGCAACGCCGATGCGGCAGCTGGTGAAGATGCGGATCACCAAGAAGGGCGCCGGCAAGGACGGTTCGATCGCCTTCGACGGGACCCTGCTCTACTACGCCGACATCCTCCAGAAGGGCGTCGTGCACCGGCAGGTGTCCCGGACCGGCAAGGACGCCGGCGACCTGCACACGAGCATCCCGCACGGCATCCTGCAGCTGGCCTACGACGCCAACCGGCACCACCTGTTCGCGGTGGACTGGACGTACATGCTCTGGGACATCAGGCTGTCCGACGGCAAGGCGACGAAGATGTTCCCGTCGCCGGCCTACGGCACGCAGGGCGACCCCGGTGACGAGGACGACCCCAACAACCGCCCGTTCCCGGGGGCCATGACGTTCGACCCGGCAACGGACCGCCTGCTCTTCGCGCAGGACGCCGACGTCGGCTGGGAGGAGTTCGACCGCGAGGGCCATCGGACGAACAACTGCGTGTCCAACAACCTGCCGACCGTCATCCGGGTCGGTGGTGGGCCTGGCCCGGCGAGCATCGCCGGGATCGTCGCGACCGGTGACGGCCAGGTCTACGTCGAGGCCGAGGACGACAACACCGTCCTGCGCATGGACCGCTCGTGCCACGTGCTGGCGCAGTTCACGCACGGCCAGTTCAGCGAGGCCTGGAACGAGAACGACGCACTCGCGTGCGACACCACCTCCTTCGCGACGGCGGCGGTGTGGCTGCGTGACGCCGGTGCAGGCTTCCTCTACGCCTTCGAGGTGCCAGGTGGCTACTGCGCTCTGCCGTCCACTCTCAGCGTGACCAGTCCGGCGGGTGTGGCTGCCGGCCGGAGCGGTCCGGTCTGCGCGCAGCTGCGACTGAGGTCGACGGGCGCACCGCTGGGTGCGCTTCCGGTGGACATCCTCGTCGCCGGGCGCGGCATCGGGTCGCCGGTCACCGACGCCGCCGGACGCGCGTGCGCGATGTACGTCCCGGTGGCAGGTGACGCCGGCGCTGCTGCCGCCGGCAAGAAGACCTCGGCGCATCAGCCGGTGCTCGCGGCGTTCCTCGGCACGCCGGCGTACCGGCCGTCCTCCGCTCGTCGCACTGTTCTGGTGAGCAACGAGCCGCCGCCAATGGTGATCCCACGGCCGGTTCCGCCACTGGCGGTGGTCCACCCGCTGCAGCCCGCCGTCGCCGTACCGATCGTGCCGCCGGCGCAGCCCCCGCCGCCACCCCCCAACGTGCCGCAGTCGCAGCCGATCGCGCAGAGCCATCCCGGCGCGCAGCCGGGCGCGATGAGCGCACCGGGTGGCGCCATGGCTCCGGAGGACGAGGCCGAGACAGCGGCGCAGAGCGCCGACGTCGCGGAGTTCAGGGCCCGTGAGGACCCGGCGCTGGTCTGGCCGGCGGCGGCGGTCCCGCTGGCCGCCGGGCTCCTGCTCGGTGTGGCGGTGGCGCGCCGTCGCCGTGCATCGCGGGTCCGCGGGCAGTGGGCATGATGCGCTCGGTCGTGCTCTCCGTCGTCATCGGGCTCGCCCTGGCGTCGTCGCCGGGGGCCCGCGCCATCCCGCCGCTTCCCGTGGAGCAGGTGCCTTGCGTCGACCCGGGCCTGACGAGCCGGTCGGTGCTCGTGGCCGCAGGCGGCGAGCTGGCGCTGCCGGCAGATGCACGGCTCGTCGGTGGGCTGGCGAAGCTGGGTGTGCGCGTCCTCGAGCTGCCGTCCCACCAGCGCGCCGCTGAGGTCGCGTCGCTGCTGCGCCGCCTCCCGGGCGTGCGCTGGGCCGAGGTCGACAGCGCCGTGCACGCGATGCGTACGCCGAACGACCCGCTGGTGCCGATGCAGTGGGACGTCCGGACGGTGCGGGCACCGGCGGCCTGGGACGTCGAGACGGGGCGGCGCAACCACGTGCTCACCGCTGTCCTCGACACCGGCGTCGACGCAGCGCACCCGGAGCTGATCGGGCACGTCCGGCCCGGTGGGGACTTCATCGACGGGGACACCGACACGAGTGACGTGGAGGGGCACGGCACGGCCGTGTCGGGCGTCATCGCGGCGTCGACAGACAACAAGCAGGGGGTTGCCGGCATCAGCTGGGGCGCGACGGTGCTCGCGGAGCGGGTGCTGGGTGCGGACGGCTCCGGGTCGATGTGCACCGTGTCGGCCGGCATCCTCGACGCGGTCGACGCCGGCGCACGGGTGCTCAACATGAGTCTCGGTGGTGCGGCGAGCGCCTGTCCGCTCGTGCTGAAGGAGGCGCTCTCCTACGCCCATGACCACGGCGCGCTGGCCGTCGTGTCGGCCGGCAACGACGGCACGCGCGGAAACCCGGTCGACTACCCGGCCGGTTGCGACGGCGCGTTCGGCGTCGGTGCGACCGATCAGACCGACCATTACGCGAGCTTCTCCGAGCACGGGTCGCAGGTGGACATCAGCGCCCCAGGGGTCAACGTCCTCACGACCTACCGCGACGGCAAGGGAGTGCACAGCTACGCCTACCTGTCGGGGACGTCGCTGTCCGCACCTCTGGTGAGCGGTGCCGCTGCGCTGCTGCTCTCCCGGCACCCGGACTGGACTCCCGACCAGGTGCAGGCACGGTTGATGGCGACCGCCCGCGATCTGGGTGCCCGCGGCCGCGACGACCGCTACGGCGCGGGCCGGCTGGACATCGGCCGTGCCCTTCGTTAGGCCTGCCTGGTGAAGACCATGTGCGCAGCGGCGGGGGAGCTGACGAGCCGCGTGCAGGAGTAGCCGCTCATCTCGGTCTTGTCGGCGAAGAGGCGCTCGCCGGTGCCGAGCAGCACCGGGGCGATCGCGACGTGCAGCTCGTCGATGAGCGCCCTGCGGAGGTACTGGCGGATCGTGGACGCACCGCCGCCGATCCGCACGTCCTCGCCCCCGGCAGCAGCGAGGGCCTGCTGCAGGGCGGCCTCGGGTCCGTCGGTGACGAAGTGGAACGTCGTACCGCCCGCCATCTCGAGGGGCGCTCGGGCCTGGTGCGTGAGGACGAAGACCGGGTGGTGGTACGGCGGTTCGTCACCCCACCAGCCGTTCCAGTCGCCCGTCCACGGCCCGCGGATGGGGCCGAACATGTTGCGGCCGATGACCGTGGCGCCGATGCCCGTCACGCCCGCGACGAAGAAGTCCTCATCGAGGCCGGTGTCGCCGCCCTCCTGCCCGATCATGTGTCGACCACTGCGGGTGGCGAACACCCAGTCGTGCAGCGACTCGCCCCCGACACCGAGCGGGTTCTCGAGCGACTGGTCCGGGCCTGCCATGAAGCCGTCGACGGACATGGAGATGTTGTGGACGCGCACCTTCTGCATGCCCGTCAGCATGTCAGGTGGCCAGCGTCACCGATCCGTCGGCGGCGAGCGGCCAACCCGGGTTGTGCGCGACCTCCCACGGGTGCCCATCGGGATCGACGAACACGCCGGAGTAGCCACCCCAGAAGGTCACCGCCGGCTCGCGTCCGATGCGGGCGCCCGCCCTGCGCGCCTCCTCGATGACCGCATCGACCTCGGCGGGGGAGCGCACGTTGTGGGCGAGCGTCACACCACCCCAGCCGCCGGGGTCGCTGACGGCGCTGTCCTCGGCGAGATGGTCACGGCCCCACAGGGCGAAAACGAACCCGCCCGCCTGGAAGAAGAACACGTCGTCGTGCTCGTCAGGCACCGGCTCCCACCCGAGCGCCCGGTAGAAGGCGACGGCACGCGTGATGTCAGCCACGCCGAGTGTGATGACGCTGATCCGCTGCTCCATCAGCCCATCCTGACGTGGTCGGGCTGCGCGGGCTAGGCGATGTCGCGTGCTGCGCTCAGGTGGTCGTGGGGCGGGAGGGGGCGGCGCGGCTCTCGTACGCCGGCGAGACCGTCGCCCTCGCCCATGACAGGAGCTCCCGCCCGCACCGCCGACTGCAGGTGCAGCGTCAGCGACAGGCAGGCCGGGTCGATGCGCGCAAAGGTCATGGACGTGTAGCCGCAGGGACACGCGGCATGGAAGCCCGGCTCGCGGCCGAGAACGCTGGCGCTGTGCCCGAGGACCCAGGCCCCCGGCACCTGCATCCAGTCATCCACGCCAGAAGGATGCCGCGGTCGGAGCCGAAGCGCCAGGCCTGCCCTCGCTCGGTCAGCCGCCCGACAGGACGTCGTCGGCGTCGACGATCGTGTAGGCGTAGCCCTGCTCGGCGAGGAAGCGCTGCCGGTGCGCGGCGTACTCCTGATCCAAGGTGTCCCGGCTGACCACCGTGTAGAAGTGCGCGGTCCGGCCGTCCTCCTTCGGACGAAGGACGCGGCCCAGCCGCTGCGCCTCCTCCTGTCGTGATCCGAACGTGCCGCTCACCTGAATCGCTATCGCGGCCTCGGGCAGGTCGATGGAGAAGTTGGCGACCTTGCTGACGACAAGCCCGGGGATCTCCTTCCGGCGGAACGCGTCGTAGAGCCGTTCGCGCTCGGCGTTCTTCGTCGATCCCTGGATGACGGGCATGTCCAGTGCCTCGCCGAGCTCGTCGAGCTGGTCGAGGTAGGCACCGATGACGAGCACCTGGTCGTGGTGCCGCTCGACCAGCTTCTTGACGACCGCGATCTTCGTGTGCGCGGTCGAGCAGAGCTTGTACTTGTCCTCGGGCTCGGCCGTCGCGTAGACGAGCCGCTCGGCCTCGGTCATCGTGACGCGCACCTCGGTGCAGTCGGCCGGCGCGATCCAGCCCTGCGACTCGATGTCCTTCCACGGTGCGTCGTACCTCTTGGGACCGATGAGCGAGAACACGTCGCCCTCGCGGCCGTCCTCACGCACCAGCGTCGCGGTCAGTCCGAGGCGCCGGCGGGTCTGCAGGTCGGCGGTCATCCGGAAGACCGGAGCGGGCAGCAGATGCACCTCGTCGTACACGACCAGGCCCCAGTCCCGCGCACCGAACAGCTCCAAGTGGGTGTACTCGCCCTTCCGTCGCGTCGTCATGATCTGGTACGTCGCGATGGTGACCGGCTTGATCTCCTTCTTCTCGCCGGAGTACTCGCCGATCTCGTCCTCGGTCAGCGTCGTGCGCTTCAGCAGCTCGGACTTCCACTGCCGGCCCGACACGGTGTTGGTGACAAGGATCAGGGTGGTGGCGGACGCGCGCGCCATGGCAGCCGCGCCGACGATCGTCTTGCCGGCGCCGCAGGGCAGTACGACGACGCCGGACCCGCCGTGCCAGAAGCCCTCGACGGCGAGCTTCTGGTAGTCGCGCAGGTGCCAGCCGTCCTCCTTCATCGCGATCTCGTGCGCCTCGCCGTCGACGTAGCCGGCCATGTCCTCCGCGGGCCAGCCGACCTTCAGCAGCGCCTGCTTGAGCCGGCCGCGCTCGGAGGGGAACGCCAGCACCGTCTCCGGGTCGAGGCGCGCGCCGAGCATCGGTGACACCTTCTTGTTGCGCACGACCTCCTCGAGCACCGCCCGGTCTGTGGTGCGCAGCACGAGTCCGTGGATGGGGTCGTTCTCCAGCTTGAGCCGGCCGTAGCGGTCCATCGTGTCGGCGACGTCGACGAGCAGCGCGTGCGGCACGGCGTAGCGGCTGAACTTCACCAGCGCGTCGACGACCTGCTCGGCGTCGTGGCCGGCGGCGCGCGCGTTCCACAGCCCGAGCGGGGTCAGCCGGTAGGTGTGCACGTGCTCGGGGGAGCGTTCGAGCTCGGCGAAGGGGGCGATCGCCATCCGGCACTCCTGCGCCATGGGGTGGTCGACCTCGAGGAGCAGGGTCTTGTCGCTCTGCACGATCAGCGGTCCGTCAGTCATCGCTGGTTCCAACGCATTTCGGGTCAGTCGCCTTCCTCGACGGGGGCGACACCGGTGATCCGGTGTACGGCGAAGGTGCGGTCCTCACCGCGCAGGTAGTCGTAGGCCGCGACGAAGCCACCCTCGACCGACCGCGGCTCGACGACCCGCGAGGTGGCCCGGCCCTGCGCGTCGACGTAGCCGATCCAGACCTGTCGCCGCTCGCGGGCCGCGTCCTGGAGGAAGGCGAGGGTGTCGGCGGTGCTGGTCCGGCTGGCAGGGGTGGCGGGGGTGCGACGCGCGGCGCGGGCTGCGACGTCGCCGGCCCGCAGCGCGGTGACTGCAAGCCGTGACTGCTCTTCGGCGAGCACGACGTCGGTATGCCGCGCCGGCCGATGCCGCAGCGGGGTGCGGCGTGGCTGGGCGGCAGCGACGAGCAGCGCGCCGTCCGCGGCCTCCGCGGCGGGGGCATAGCCGAGCGACCGCAGTACGTCGAGGACCTCACCCACCGGAAGCGCGCTCGTCACCACGGTCGGTGCGAGCCGGCGCAGCTTCAACCCGGCGGTCTTCCTGGCCGCGAGCACCTCGTTCAGCAGCGCCTCGTCGTCGCAGCGCAGGTACGACGCCGCCGTACCGACCCGGAGCCGGCCGTGCCGGCGCGCGACGTCGTCGACGAGGTAGGTCAGCGCTTGCGGCACGGCAGTGCGCGAGTGGGCGCGGAACAGCTCGTGCACGTCGCTCGCGGCTCGTCCTGCGTCGAGAGCACGGCGGACCGACGCCTCGCTGACCCGGTAGACCGTTGCGCCGCCGGTCGACTCGACATCGGCGACCAGAGCGAGGTCGCGCGCGAGGCCGCGCTCCAACGGACCGGGTGCGACCACGGTCAGGTCGGGCTGCACGAGCACGTGGTCGAGCGGGTCGGGCAGCAGCGCGCCGAGCGACCGCGCGGACTCCCGGTCGGTGCCGGTCAGCAGAAGCCGGGCAAACGAGGCGAGCCCGCCGCGACCCGTCAGCCCCAGGGTCTCGGCCTCCTCCAGCGTCCACGCCGGCAGCGACTCGCGCAGCCGCCCGCCCCGCCGCGGCGCGCGCCAGCGCAGCAAGGCCGTGACGCTGTCGGGAGCAGCCGCCGCTCCTGCCCTCGTCTCGAGCAGCACGTCGAGCACCCGACGCCGCTCGGCGGGCGCCGCCGGCCAGTCGACGTCGGGCCCCAGTGGCGCCGCGGCCTTGTCGCGGTCACCCCGCTCGCCGACGAGGCGAGGCAGCCGGGCGAGCCCGAGCCAGCCGCGTGCGAGCATCGTCCAGCGCAGCTCGGTGGGCATGCCGAGCCAGCCGTCATAGGCCGGCGTCGGCAGCCACAGAGGGTCGAAGTCCGGCGACTGGTCGAGCAGGCCCGCAGCAGCAGCAACCTCCATGAGGAGTGCCGCCACCTGCTCGGACGCCGCAATCAGCTGCGAGGCTCGCTTGAGGTCGCGGACACCGACACCGCCGGCGCGGAGCACTCCTGGCGGCTCCGCCGACCACTGCTCGAGCAGCGCCTCGGTCTTGGCGACGACGTCGGCGGCCGCATGCGCCGCCGTCGCGTCGACGCCGGCGGGCGTGCTCGTCACCAGGGCCGGCGGGTCTGGCCGCACGTCGCCCAGCGGGGCAGCGCCGCGCACCAGCAGCCCTACCTCGCGGGGGAGCTCGACGGTGCCGTTGTCGACTGCGACGAGCAGTCCGTGGGCGAGCAGCCAGCGCACCGGAGAGTCGACGGGGGTGAGGCGGAGGGCGTCGCGCACCTGCCCGAGCGGCGGTCCGACCGCCAGCGCTGCGAGGACCTTGCGCTCCTCCTCGCCGGCTCGATCGAGCAGCTCCTCGAGCCGGCTCCGGTCGGCGAACAGCTCGAGCAGGCCGGGCATCCCCGCGACGCCGATCGCTTCCGCGACGGGCTGCACCTGGCGGTCGCTGTGCCGAGCGAGGCATACCGCGGCCGGCCGGCCGAGGCCGGCGGGATGGCTGCCGAGCACCTCGCGCACCGCGCCCACGACGTGCAGCGCGTCGTCGTCGCCCCACACGAGGGCGAGGTCGCGCAGCCGTTCCAGGGCGGCACGGATGTCGTGTCCCCCCATCAGCGTCACGAGGTCGCCGTACGACGTCGTAGCCTCACTCACGACCAGGCCCTCCAGCGCAGCGAGCGTGAAGGCGTCGATGTTCTCGAGGGCACGCAGGACCGACAGCCGCACCCCGGCGCGGGCAGTCAGTACGCCGAGGTCGGGCGGGATCGGCGTCGCGAGGTCGGGCCGGGCCTGCAGCAGCCGCGCGAGCCGCTCGTCAGGCCAACCGCGCAGCTCGTCGGCGAGGCTGCGCGGCGAGCCCTCGACCGCGGCCGTCGACCCGAGAGTGGACATCCGATCGAGGCTAGTCGTCCGGTTGTTCGCTCCGCCAGCGCCGGTCAGGGCGCGGGTGTGAAGGAGCGCGCCGGGGGCAGAGCCGGAGCATGAGCGAAGACGAGCGCGACCTGGTGACCGAGGAGGGCGTCGACGAGGGCTCGGCGGACTCCGGAGCGGAAGGGCCCGGCGACCACGCCTCCGACGTACTCGGCGTGCGGGCCGCCGGAACGCCCGACAACGGCGAGCAGCAGGCCGCGCCCGAGCTGGTCCTGACCGGCGAGGAGGACCCGCCCGGTCCCGGCCAGCGCCAGCAGGTCGGCGAGGGCTAGCTACGGCAGCGGCGTCAGGGTCGGGAGCGGGATCGGGAGGGGGCTGCTCGACGGCGTCGGCGCCGGTGGCGTCGGGTCTGCCAGGGCTTGGAGCTCTTCCGCAGAGCCCGCGAACTTCGACCGGTCGACGGCCGCGGGGATGCCGGCAAGGCGGCCGCTGGCGGTGTACTGCCAGAAGGTCCAGCTCGACCAGCCGCCCGGCAGCGGCTCCTTCGGGCCCCCGCTGCGGTACGACGCGATCCAGAGCGGCAGATCGGCGAAGTCTGAGGTGTCCGCCATCGCGTGCTGCCAGAAGTAGGGGTAGGTGTAGATGATCACCGGGCGGTTGGTGAGCGCGGTCACCTCGTCGACGAAGGCGTGGGTCCAGGCGATGAGCGGCTTCGGCGCGAGCCCGCCGGACTCCTCGATGTCCAGGGTCAGCGGCAGGTCGCCCTTGGCATCGGCGTGCCCGGCGGTCTGGACGAAGTAGTCGGCCTGGTCGCGAGCGGTCGCCGGGTCGGCCTTCGGGCGGGCGTAGTGATAGGCCGAGCGCACGAGGCCGGCGTCGTGCGCCGCGGCGTAGTCACCGGCGAAGTACGGGTTCTTGTACGACGTGCTCTCGGTCGCTTTCACAAAGGCGAAGGACGCGCCGCTGTCGGCGGCCTTCTGCCAGTCGATGGAGGCGCCGTTGGGGTGCTGGTGGCTGGACACATCAGGTCCGTCGAGCGAGGCGTCCCCGCTCGCCGCCGCAACGCCAGCCAGGCCGACTGCGACGGCGGCGCCGAGCGACAGCACCCCCCGCATCCCCCGCACAAAGGGACCATAACGTGCCCAACACCGTGAAACGCGCACTACACGTGCAGGAAAACCGGCCCCCGACGTCGAAGCGGCCTTCGACCCTTTCGTGAGGAGACCGCATGTCCGCCGTACGACGTCCCGGAGCCCGTGCCGTGCTGGTGACGGCGCTGGCGGCTTCGCTGGTGGGGGCCGGCGTCGCAGCCGGGTCCGCGCCCGCCGCCGCCACGTCCGGCCTGCCGGCTGTCTCCTCAGGGCACCGGCCGGGGCCGGACATCCTCTACGCGCCGCCGGCCAAGGCGCCGCAGCTGGAGAGCACCGGCATCTGGAAGGCCGAGCCGATCCTGGTCTCCGGCGCGCAGAGCTACCGAGGCGGCGAGTGGCTCTACCAGGACTTCCTGTCCGACGACCACGGAGCGACGGGCAGCAAGGACAGCAACGACCCGTACGGCGCGAGCGGTCACCTCTACTCCCCGGCCGGCGGCAGCTTCACCTACCCGACCGACAAGGTCTACGCCAACAACGCAGCGGACCTCGTCGAGCTGCGTGCGAAGCCGCTCGCCGATGCGACGGCCTTCCGGGTCACGCTGAACACCCTCATCGACCCGTCGCGCTCGGCCTTCACGATCGCGCTCGGCAGCGGGGCTGCTGTGGCCTGGCCGCACAGCGCCGGCGTGAAGTCGCCCGGCCAGGTCTTCGTCACCTGGCACGGCGCTGTCGCCGACCTGCTCGACGCCACGGGGAAGGCCCTCACGCCGGCGCCGACCGCCTCCGTCGACCTGGCCCGGCGGCAGATCACCGTGCTGATCCCGCACGCGGCCTGGAACCCCGGCGCGAGCAAGGTCCACACGACGGTCGGCGTCGGGCTCTGGGACCGCGACGGCAACAAGTACCTCGCGCCGCAGCCCGGCGCGGCGACCGCGACGACGCCGGGCGGTGGGACGCCCAACGGCGTCGCGATCGTCAACGTCGGCCCGCGTTTCAACGAACCGGTGCCGACCTTCGCCGGCAGCAACATGGCTGACACAGCGGTCGGGGGCATCGCGCTCGCACCTTGGTGGCGCGACCGGCAGCAGTCCGAGCAGCTGACGCAGGGCGATGTCTCGCCCTTCGGCGCTGACGTCGACTTCGCCAAGCTCGCGAGCGGTGCGCGTGACGACAGCGGAGTCCCGACATCGGGGCCGATGGACCGCATCCTCGCCAGCCACTACAGCTTCGGGCAGGGACTCGACCCGACCAAGATCTGCTTCGACCTGGCGGCGAGCTTCAACGCGGGCTCGAAGTGCATCGGGCGCTTCATCGGCCAGCTGCAGTCCTACGCGCTCTACGTGCCGAAGAAGCCGGTGCCGGCCAAGGGCTACGGCATGACGCTGCTGCTGCACTCCCTGTCCGCCAACTACAACCAGTACCTCGCCAGCCGCAACCAGTCCGAGCTCGGGGAGCGCGGTCCGGGATCACTGGTCGTCACGCCCGGCGGTCGCGGCCCCGACGGCTTCAACCAGGGGATCGCGGAGGCAGACGACTTCGAGACCTGGGCCGACGTCGCCCGCCACTACAAGGTCGATGCCGACTGGTCCTCCGTGACCGGCTACTCCATGGGCGGCTTCGGCACCTACCGGCTGCTGGCGCGCTGGCCCGACCTGTTCGCGCGTGGCTTCTCCGTCGTCGGCGAGCCGGCCAGCGTGACCGACCAGCTGACCTCGTTGCGCAACACCCCGCTGCTGGCATGGAACTCCGGCGAGGACGAGCTGGTCAACATCAACACCAGCGAGAACGCCGTCAAGGCCAACACCGCTGCCGGCATCCGGTTCGAGGAGGACAAGTTCCTCACCGCCGACCACCTGACGCTGGCCGCCAACGACGAGTACGGCCCCGGTGTCGCGTTCCTCGGCACCAACCGCGTCGACCGCAACCCGTATCACGTCACCTTCGTCGTCGACCCCACGGAGGACAACGTCAAGGCGACGGCGGTCGCCGACCACGCGTACTGGCTCTCGGACCTGAAGGTGCGCAAGCCTGGCGACGGTACGGCGGACGCTGTGTCCGCCGCGTTCGGTACGACGGACGCGAAGGTGCTCAGCACGATGTACGGCGCGAGTGCCCTGACCGGCGGCGAGATCCCGGCGCTGGCCTACGTCGTCCGCTCGCAGCAGTGGGGGCCCTTCGGGCACGCCGCGAAGGCCGACGCACTCACTCTCACCCTGACCAACCTGCGGTCGGCAACCGTCGACGTCCAGCGAGCCGGCCTGACCTGCGGCGCGAAGCTCATCGTCAAGACCGACGGCCCGGTCGCGGTGACGCTCGGCGGCTGCGGGAAGACGCTGCACTTCGGCTGAGCCGCCTAGGCTGCGGCTGTGCAGCTGACGGTGGGGTTCGACCTGGACATGACCCTCGTCGACACCCGTCGTGGTGTGCGCAGCTCGATGGTCGCGCTGTCCGCCGAGCTCGGCGTGCCCATCGATGCAGATCTCGTCGTGTCGAGACTCGGTCCGCCGCTCGAGACGGAGCTCGCGGAGTGGATGCCCGCCGGTGACGTGCCGGCTGCGGCGGACCGCTTCCGGGAGCTGATGGCGCAGTCGGGAGCAGTCGACTGCGTGGCCCTGCCCGGTGCGGTGGAGGCGGTGCGTGCCGTCCGGGAGTCCGGCGGCCGGGTTGTCGTCGTGACAGCGAAGTCCGCAGCCCTCGCCGCGATGAGCCTCGAAGCGGTCGGCATCGAGGTCGACGCAATCCACGGCTGGTTGTGGAGCGAGGGCAAGGGCGCGGCGCTGCGCGACGAGGGGGCTGCGATCTACGTCGGCGACAACCCCCATGACGTCGTCGGTGCGCGGATTGCCGGCGCTTACAGCGTCGGCGTGCTCACCGGCGGGACCGCGCCGGCGGATGCCGACGTGGTGCTCGACGACCTCACGTTCTTCCCTTCCTGGTACGCCGACCACCTGCTCGACGCTCGCCTGGCTGCGCTCGACACGCGGTTGCGCGAGCTCGGCAGCGTGCTCGTCGCCTTCTCCGGTGGCGCCGACTCGGCGTTCCTGCTCGCTGCCGCCGTACGCGCCCTCGGTGCGGGCCACGTCGTCGCTGCCACCGCGGTCAGCCCGTCGCTCGCGATGTCAGAGCTGCCGGCGGCGGCGGCCTTCGCCGCATCCCTCGGGGTGCAGCACCTGACGCCGGGCACGGACGAGCTCTCTCGTGAGGGCTACGTCGCCAACGCCGGCGACCGGTGCTTCCACTGCAAGGCGACGCTGCTCGACACGCTGCGGCCGTTGGCCGAGTCGTCGGGGCTCGCCCATGTCGCGACGGGGACCAACGCCGACGACGCCGTTGCGGGCTTCCGGCCGGGCATCAAGGCGGCTGCCGAGCGGGGCGCTGCGACGCCGTTGCTCGACGCCGGGCTGACCAAGTCGCAGATCCGGGAGGGGTCGCGCCGATGGGGACTCGTGACGGCGGACAAGCCCGCGCTCGCGTGCCTGGCAAGCCGGATCGCGTACGGCGTCCCCGTCACCTCGTCGCGGCTGGCGCGGGTGGACCGAGCCGAGATCGCCCTGCGGGTACTGCTCGGCGACATCGTCACGGACGTCCGCGTCCGGGACCTCGGTGACGACGCGGCGCGCATCGAGCTCGACCCGGTGGCGCTGCAGGCCTGCGACGACAGCGCCTTCGCCGTCGTACGGGCCGAGGGCTTCACCACGGTGACCGCCGCCGCATACCGCACCGGATCCCTCAACGACGCACTAGCCTGAGGGCTGTCCCACCTGGCCCGCCTCCGGCGGGGCAACTCACGAGCGAGGTCTGCGGTGCCCACCGGCAAGGTGAAGTTCTACGACAAGGACAAGGGCTTCGGCTTCGTGTCCCGCGACGACGGCGGCGACGTCTTCGTGCCGTCGTCGGCGCTGCCTGAGGGCGTCGACGAGCTGAAGGCCGGCACCCGGCTGGAGTTCGGGGTCGCGGCCGGCAAGAAGGGCGAGCAGGCGCTGTCGGTGCGCATCCTCGACGCGCCGCCGACGCTGGTCACCGCGCGCCGGTCGGCCGATGAGCTGCAGAGCATGGTCGAGGACATGATCAAGCTGCTCGAGGCGCGGGTGCAGCCTGGCCTGCGGCGCGGCAAGCACCCCGATCGCGAGACCGGCAAGCGCATCGCCACGATCATGCGGGCGATCGCAACCGAGCTCGAAGGCTGACCGTGAGACGCAGGCTGCGCGATGTCGGCTCGAAGATCTCCGGAGCGCTGGCCGCTGCCCGCTACGAAGCCGCCGAGCTGCTTGCCGACGGCGGCGAACCACCCACCGAGACGCTCCAGGAGAACGAGCCCGTGTCCGTGACAACAGATCTGCCCGCCGAGGTTGCCGCCGATCCGCTCTGTGTCGCCGCGGTCGACGTGGCGCGTGCCGCCGCGGTCGAGGTCGCCGGCTCTGCGGTCGGCGACTACGCCGGCGTCGAGGTCGACGATGCGCTCGTCGTCACCCACTCGTTCGCGACGACGGAGAAGGCCTACCGCGGCTGGCGCTGGGCGGTCACCGTGGCCCGCGCCGAAGGGTCCGACGGCGTGACCGTCGACGAGGTCGTGCTGCTGCCCGGCGGCGGCGCTCTGGTGTCTCCCGAGTGGGTGCCGTGGTCCGAGCGGATCCGCCCCGGAGACCTGACGCCCGGCGACCTGCTGCCGACGAAGCCGGATGACCCGCGGCTGGTCCCCGCCTATGCCGACCCTGACGCGTTCGACGACTGGTCCGACCTGCACTGGGAGCTCGGCCTCGGCCGGGTCCGCGTGCTGTCTCTCGACGGCCGCGCCGACGCAGCCGAGCGCTGGTACGACGGCGACCAGGGTCCGTCGAGCCCGCTCGCGAAGTCCGCGCCGGCCCGTTGCGGCGACTGCGGCTTCCTCGTGCCGCTCGCCGGTTCGATGCGGTCGCTGTTCGGCGTCTGCGCCAACGTCTACGCCCCCGACGACGCGAAGGTCGTCTCCTTCGACCACGGCTGCGGCGCGCACAGCGAGGTCGTCGCCGATGCCGCGTCAGCGACGTGGACGGGCATGGCGGTCGAGCACGACGAGCTGGAGCTGGTCGAGAACGTCACGACGCCGGAGGGCCACTCGCCCGGCACGGTCGACGATGCAGACCCGGCCGAGCCCTTCGGGCACAGCTGACCGACAGCACGCGCTGCGGCGTACGCGGCGCGGTCAGGCTTTGCTGCCGAGGAGGCCGACCTTGACGCCATGGGCCTTGAGGAACGTGGTGGCACGCGCACTCAGGACGAACAGGCAGATGAGTCCGATCAGCGGGATCAACATGGCGACCATGTAGGCCCACGGCGTGGTGTCCAGAGCGCGACAGAGCCGGTAGACCCAGTAGATGCAGAAGCCCGCGATCGCCAGTGCGAGCACGACCGCCACCCCCGCCAGACTGCTTCCCGAGCTACCGCGGATGAGTCCGTTCGCAATGAGGTTGAGGAGAACAGCGATGAGGACGCGCCGCTGCGCCTGAGCAACCTGATGGACGCGCTCTGAGGACGCCGGGTCAGGCGGAAGGCTGCTCTCCACGAGTGTCGCTCCAAGGCAGGGGATCGGGACGCGGAAAGTAGCACCATCCGGACAGGCTGGACGGGCCCCGGTGACCCGGACACCATCAGGCTCTTGTGGATCGGGCTGGGCATCGTCATCGGCATCGTCGCGCTCGTGATGGCCAACCGCCCGCCCAGCCGCGTCGGTCAGAGCTGGATGGACGTGACCGCCGTGAACTCCTCGATGCCGAGGGGGCCGAGCTCGCGGCCGTAGCCCGACTGACCGAAGCCGCCGAACGGCGCGGTCGGGTTGAAGGAGGCGCCGTTGACGCCGACCTGACCCGTGCGCAGCCGCCGGGCGACGCGCAGAGCGCGGTCGCGATCGGCCCCCCAGACCGCCCCGGACAGGCCGTACGGCGTGCCGTTAGCGATCCGGATCGCTGCCTCGTCGCCGCCGTCGTACGGCACGACCGTGAGGACCGGTCCGAAGACCTCCTCCTGCTCGATCGTCGAGCCGGGTTTGGCGACGAGCACCGTCGGCTTCACGAAGAACCCCTTGGGCAGGTGCTCGGGCTGCTCGGGCCCGCCCGCGACGAGGGTGGCGCCCTCGGCGATCGCGGCCGTGATGTAGCCGCGGACGCGCTCCTGCTGGATCTTGGACACGAGCGGACCCTGCTGCGTCGCCGGGTCGAGCGGGTCGCCCATCGTGGCGAACTGCGCGAAGACCTCGAGGTTGCCGACGACCTCGTCGAGCGCCGCGGAGGGCACGAGGAGTCGTGTGAGCGCCGAGCAGGTCTGGCCAGAGTTGATGAGGCAGCCCGTCAGCGAGCCGACGATGGCGTTGGCGAGCGACTCTCCCGACAGGTCGTCGAGCAGGACCGACGCCGACTTGCCGCCGAGCTCGAGTGAGGTGCGCTTCGGCCCAGCGGCCGCGAGCTCGGCTACGCGCCGACCGGCGCGGGTCGAGCCCGTGAACGACACCATGTCGACGAGGGGGTGGGACGCGATCGCCTCACCGACGACCGGGCCGACGCCGGGCACGAGGTTGAAGACGCCCGCCGGAAGCCCGACCGAGTCGATGATCTCGGCGAGGATGTAGGCGACTCCTGGCACGAGCTCCGACGGCTTCACCACGACCGAGCAGCCGGCGACGAGAGCGGGAGCCACCTTCGCGGCGATCTGGTGCAGCGGGTAGTTCCAGGGCGTGATGGCGCCGACCACTCCGACCGGCTGCCGCACGAGGAGCGAGTTGCCCGACTGCACCTCCCACTCGATGTCGTGGACCAGGTCCTCCATCGAGGCGAAGCTGATGAGCGGCAGCCCGGCCTGCACCATCACGGCGATCTGCCAGGGCGCGCCCATCTCGGTGGCGGCGGACAGGGCGATCTCCTGCTGCCTCGCCTGGATGCCCTCCGCGATGCGCGTGCAGGCCTTCACCCGATCCGGCAGTGACGTCTGCGACCACTCCGCGAAGCCGCGGCGCGCTGCCTGCGCCGCGAGGTCGACGTCCTCCGGGGTCCCCTCCGGGACGGTGCCGATGACCTCCTCGGTGAAGGGGTTCGTGACCGGCAGGGTGCCCGTGCCCGTCGACGGCACCCAGGCGCCGTCGACGTAGATGCGGTCGCGCGTGCTCGTCATGACGTGCTCCTCAGCAGGTTCTCGGCGGTGCGGTGGGACAGCGCCATGCAGGTCAGCATCGGGTTGGCGCCGGAGGGCGTGGGGAACGCGCTCGTGTCGCCGACCCACACCCCCTTGACGTCGTGCAGCTCGCCGGTGGGGTCGGCGACGGACGTCGTCGGGTCGAGTCCCATCCGGGCCGATCCCATCTGGTGCGCGCTCCCGATCGCGATGCCCCCAGCTCCGATCGGCATCGCGTAGAGCCCGGTCAGCCACGCCCCGAGGTCGTCGCCGCGCCGGAAGCCGGGCGCGAAGGGAGTGTTGAGCCAGAGCTCCTCTGCACCTGCGGCGAGGTGGAGCTCGGCGAGCACCCGCAGCCCCTTGCGGATCTGCTCCTGGTCGCGCGGGTCGTCGACCGAGTAGTGGTGCAGCGCCTGCCCGTGCTCGTCGAGCGTGACCTCACCGCCGCCGTGGTCGCGGGTGATGAACAGCAGGTCGCACATCCGCGCGAACTTGCTCATGAGCTCCTTGTGCGCCTTGCCGTTGGTCAGTGCGAGCTGGAACGCGAAGACGCCCGGGTAGTAGTGGGATCCCTCGACGAGCAGTCCGTAGCCGTCACCCAGGTCGCGGAACTCGTCCATCACCGCTGCCTGCGGCGGACCCCACCACGCCTTCTGGTCCTCCTCGTAGACGCCGAACATCCCGCTCGAGGGATGCAGCCGCAGGTGCTTCCCCGCTGCCGGCCCGCCGATCCCCGAGCGCAGCAGCACGGCTGGCGTCTCCAGCGCACCAGCAGCCACCACGACGTGCTTGGCGTGCACCGTCACCGTGCGCGTCTCGAGGGTCGCCGGGTCGGTGTACGTCGCCTCGACACCCGACGCACGACCGCCCTCGTGCGTTACGCGTTGCGCCGTGGTGTTGCACAGGATGCGCGCGCCGGCGTCGTACGCATCGCGCAGGTACGTCGTCAGCGTGCCGCGCTTCGCCCCTGTCACGTCGCCGAACTGGGTGTAGCCGGCGAGGTCCGGGTTGTGCTTGGCCGGGTCGACGTTGAGCGTCGCCTTCTCGCACGACCAGCCCAGCGCCTTGGCGCCTTCGATCATCCGCTGGTGGGGGCCGTTGAAGTCGGAGCACTCGTCGTTGGCACCCATGCGGGCGGACACGGCGTCGAGGTGACGGTCGAAGTCGGTGGCCACGTCGGTCAGCCCGTGCTCGGTCGCCCATTCCTTGAGCACGGCGGCGCTGGGCCGCACGCAGTTCTGCCAGTTGATGGTGGTGCCGCCACCGAGGGTCTGCCCGGCGAGCAGCCCGACGTTGCTGTCTGCCGTCAGCGCGACGCCGTTCTTGTACATCATCGCCATGCCGGCCGTGAGCTCGAGCTGGTCGTAGTCGCGCTCGCTGGACGCACCGCCCGCCTCGAGGACGACGACGTCCTTCCCGGCCGCGGCGACGACGCCGGCGATGGTGCCACCACCCGCGCCCGACCCGATGACGACGACGTCAGTCTCCAGCACCTCTCCGTCCGTCGGGACGTACGGCGTGATGTGCGGCGCGTCAGTCGGCGGCGGCATCTGCGGACCCGGGTAGCCGTACTGCGCCCAGTACGGGCTCTTGCCCTCAGTGTCGGGGATCGCGTTCGCGAACAGGCAAGCCGCGCCGCGCAGCGTCTGGACCGCGACGAGCGCCTCCGGCGCCAGCGCCGAGGCGCTGGCCAGGATCGCCTCGCGAGCGGCTCGCTTCTGGTGCTGCATGCCGAGCAGCGCCATGCCGTCGAGGAGCTGCTGGATGCCCAGGAAGTCCGCTTCGGTCAGGACCGTCCCGAGGAACAGCTCGACGAAGTCGTGCGCCCCGACGGCGCTACCCGGTGTCGACCAGAAGCCGTGCGGGTCGTCGGGGACGTCCAGGGCGGGCATCGCGGTGTCGACGAGAGCCCGCAGGACCTCGCGCTGGACAGGGGTGAGCTCGGGCACGGGAACCTCCGGGGTCGACAGCCGCAGCGTCGCATGCGGCCGCCGGGGCCTCAACCGGGGTTGGCCGCCGCCTTGTCGCGCGCGATCGCATTGCGCCGGCGGGTGCAGTAGCGCACGCCGAGCAGCCCCAGCACGAAGCCGCTGGCGCACATGACGATCCACCAGGTGTGCACGTCCGCGCCGGCGAGGCGGGCGATGAGCAGTGCGACGCACGCGACCGCCCAGGCCGACGTACCTCCCGCGACGATCTTCACGTCGTCGGTCTCCAGCGGCGGCGGGTCCGGGTGCCGAGGAGGTGACATGTCCCGGAGGTTACGCGCGGCGCGCGTCCATCACCGGCGACGTCGGTTCTGGCACCCTCGGCGCCATGACGACCCTGGACACGGCGCCACCGAGCGCTGACAGCCCCGCACCCACCAACGGCTTCGACCGCTACTTCATGATCACCGAGCGCGGCTCGACCCTGCAGCGCGAGATCCGTGGTGGGTTTGCGACGTTCTTCACGATGGCCTACATCGTCGTCCTCAACCCGCTCATCATCGGCACCGCGAAGGACCTGCACGGTCACGTTCTGGGCATACCGCGGGTGGCCGCGGCGACGGCGCTCGTCGCGGCCGTGATGACCATCGCGATGGGCGTCATCGGCCGCTACCCGTTCGCCCTGGCCACCGGCCTCGGTCTGAACGCCTTCGTCACGTTCTCCATCGCTTCGGAGATGAGCTGGGCCGACGCGATGGGGCTGGTCGTCCTCGAAGGGATCGTCATCACCGTCCTGGTCCTGACCGGGTTCCGGACCGCCGTCTTCCGAGCCATCCCCACGCAGCTCAAGACCGCCATCTCGGTCGGCATCGGTCTGTTCATCGCGCTGATCGGGCTCGTCGATGCAGGCTTCGTACGACGGACCGGCACGGGACCGGTCCCTGTCCAGCTCGGTGCCACCGGCGAGCTCCGAGGCTGGCCCACCCTCGTCTTCGTCTTCGGCCTGCTGCTCACAGCGATCCTCGTCGCGCGCCGCACCCGCGGCGCGATCCTGCTCGGGATCATCATCACCACCATCGTCGCGATCATCATCGAGGCGATCGCGAACGTCGGTCCGTCGTTCACCCCGCCCGACAAGGTCAATGCCGGCGGCTGGCAGCTCAACGTCCCCAAGCTCCCGACGGACGTGGTCGGCAGCCCCGACCTGTCCCTGCTCGGACACTTCTCCCTGTTCGGCGGCTTCGCCCAGGTCGGCGCGGTCGCGGCGATCCTGCTGGTCTTCACCCTCATGCTGGCCGACTTCTTCGACACGATGGGCACGGTCGTCGGCGTCGGCGCGGAGGCAGGGCTGCTCGACGAGGAGGGTCAGCTCCCGGGCATCGAGCGCGTGCTCGTCGTCGACTCGCTGGCGGCCGCTGCCGGTGGCGCCGCGTCGGTGTCGTCGGCCACGACGTACATCGAGTCGGCGGCCGGCGTCGGCGAAGGTGCTCGCACGGGGGTGGCGTCGCTCGTCACCGGCGGGCTGTTCATCCTCGCGCTGTTCTTCACCCCCCTCGTCAGCGTGGTCCCCTTCGAGGCTGCCTCGCCCGCCCTGGTGATCGTCGGCTTCCTGCTCATCACGCAGGTGCGCAACATCGACTTCGAGGACTACGCGATCGCCATCCCGGCGTTCCTGACCATCGTCCTGATGCCCTTCACCTACTCGATCACCAACGGCATCGGCGCGGGCTTCGTCTCCTACACGGTCCTGAAAGCCACCCAGGGCAAGGCGCGAGAGGTGCACCCGCTCCTGTGGGTCGTGACCGCGCTGTTCATCGTCTACTTCGCGATCAACCCGATCCAGGACGCCCTCGTGAACTGAGCTGTCCCGGTCGCCCCCGTTTTCGTTAGCACGGGTAATGAGTTATGCTAACGACATGCCGACCTCGACCGAGACCGCTCTGGCGAGCACCCTGCGCCTCTCGGTCATGCGGCTGGCCCGCCGCCTGCGCGCCCAGCGGGCCGACACGATGCTCACGTTGTCGCAGCTCGCGGCGCTGTCGACGCTCGACCGGCACGGCGCGCTGAGCCCCGGCGAGCTCGCCGCCCACGAGAAGATCTCGCCGCCGTCGATGACGCGCCTGCTCGGCGTGCTGGAGAGCGGTGGCCTCGTCGTGCGGACCGCCCACCCGACCGACCGGCGTCAGGTGCTGCTCGCCGTCAGTGCAGAGGGCCGGGCACTGCTGAAGGAGGACCGCCGTCGCCGGGATGTCTGGCTCGCCCAGCGGCTGCAGGACCTCGACCCCGACGAGCTCCAGGTGCTGCAGCGGGCCGCGGGCATCCTCGACCGGATCGCGGGGTCATGAGCCCCGCGATCACCACGACGTTCCGCTCCCTGAAGGTGCGCAACTACCGGCTGTTCGCGGGCGGCCAGGTCGTCTCCCTGTCGGGGACGTGGGCCCAGCGGGTGGCCCAGGACTGGCTCGTGCTGGAGCTGTCGCACAACTCCGGTGTCGCGCTCGGGATCACCATCGGCCTGCAGTTCCTGCCGATGCTGCTGTTCGGCCTGTACGGCGGCGTCCTGGCTGACCGCTACGACAAGCGGGCCCTCCTGGTCGGCGCGCAGGTCGCGATGGGCTTGCTCGCCCTCGCCCTCGGTCTCCTCGACGTCACTGGCGTCGTCCAGCTGTGGCAGGTCTACGCGCTCGCGTTCCTGCTCGGGCTGGCGAGCGTCATCGACACTCCGGTGCGTCAGGCCTTCGTCGTCGAGATGGTCGGTCCCGCTGACCTGCCCAACGCCGTGAGCCTCAACAGCGCGACCTTCAACGTCTCGCGCATCCTCGGTCCGGCCATCGCGGGTGTCGCCATCAGCAGGATCGGCACCGCGCCGGTCTTCCTCGCCAACGCCGCCAGCTACGTCGCTGTGGTGGTCGGACTGCTCGCGATCCGCCGTGCGGACCTGTTCGACGCGCACCGCGTCGCGCGGGCGAAGGGCCAGCTGCGCGAGGGGCTCGCCTACGTCCGGTCCGATCCGCAGCTCTACGTGCCGATCGCGCTGATCGCCGTCATCGGGACCTTCGGGCTCAACTTCCAGCTGACGCTGGCGCTCATCGCCAAGCAGACCTTCCACATGGGCGCCGGCTCCTACGGCGCGCTGTCGGCGATGCTCGCCACGGGCTCGCTGTTCGGGGCGCTGGCCAGCGCCCGGCGCTCGACAGTGCCGAGCGCACGCTTCCTCTACGGGTCTGCCCTTGCCTTCGGGGTGTGCGAGGTGCTCACCGGCCTGGCGCCGTCGTACGCCGTGATGGCAGTGCTCCTCGTGCCCACCGGGGCCGCGGTCCTGACGTTCACGACGACGGCCAACGCGACGGTGCAGCTCACGTCGGCGCCCCACATGCGCGGCCGCGTGATGTCGCTCTACGTCCTGGTCTTCCTCGGCGGGACCCCGTTCGGCGCACCGGTGATCGGTGCGGTCGCCGAGGTCCTCGGCCCGCGTTCCAGCCTGCTCATCGGCGGCCTCCTCAGCGCGGCAGCCGCAGTTGTCGCGGGGGTCTACGTACGACGCGCTACGGCTACGGCTGCGGCCGGCTCCGCGACTCGCGCGTTGCCGCTGACCGAAGGCGCAACAGCGGTGGCACGAACCACAGGACCGAGGTCACCACTGCGAACACGATCGCGACGGCGGTCGCCATCGGCTCCGCGAACAGCACGTCGGTGACGAGCAGGAGCACTGCCGTGAACGTCAGCATCAGCAGGACAAGGCCGGCGATCGCGTAGGCGCTCGACACGCTGACCACCCACGGCTTCTGCCCCGTGCGAAACAGCAGCCGGTGCGTGCTCACCGGAGCGACGAGCATGACGGCGGTGGCCGCGGCGCAGATCAGAGCGGCGAAGTAGACATCCTTCTGGAAGGACGTCACCTTCGTGAACCGCTGGGAGAACGGCACGGTGAGCAGGAGCGAGAACAGCACCTGGACACCGGTCTGCGTGACGCGCAGCTCCTGGAGGATGTCGTTGAAGTTGCGATCGGCCCGCTCCGCGGGAGTCTCGTCGCGCCGGATGATCTCGTCGTCTGCCATCCCGGTGCTACCAGGCGTAGGCCTCGGGTGCCGGCCCACCCGGCCCCGGGAAGATCTCGTCGAGCCGCTTGAGCTCGGTGTCGCCGAGGTTGACGTCCAGCGAGCGGATGGCGCTGGTCAGCTGCTCGCTCGTCCGCGGCCCGACGATGGGTGCGGTCACGGCCTTCTGCGCAAGAAGCCACGCCAGCCCGACGTCGGCGGGGTCGGAGCCCAGCTCGTCGCAGAACGCCTCGTAGGCCTCGATCGCCGGGCGGTTCGCCTCCAGGTTGCGCTGGGTGTTCACGTCAGCCGACCGGCCCTCCTTCTGCTTGCGCAGGATTCCGCCGAGCAGCCCGCGGTTCAGCGGGGACCACGGGATGAGGCCGACGCCGTACTGCTCGCAGGCCGGGATGACCTCGAGCTCGATCGTGCGCTTCATCAGGTTGTAGTAGCTCTGCTCGCTGACGAGACCGAGAGAGTGCCGCTTGCGAGCGCGCTCGTTGCCCTGTTCGATGCCCCAGCCCGGGAAGTTCGACGACCCGACGTAGAGGATCTTCCCCTGCTGCTTGAGGATGTCGAACGCCTCCCACAGCTCCTCCCACGGAGCATCCCTGTCGATGTGGTGCATCTGGTACAGGTCGATGTAGTCGGTCTGCAACCGCTTCAGCGAGGCGTCGCACTGCTGCCGGATCGACAGCGCCGACAGGAAGGTCTGGTTGGGCCAGTCGCCCATGCCGCCGTACAGCTTCGTCGCGAGGACCGTCTTCTCGCGACGGCCGCCGCCCTGACCGAGCCAGTTGCCGACGATCTTCTCGGTGACGCCCTCGCCGGTCTTCCAGCCGTAGACGTTGGCGGTGTCGATGAAGTTGATGCCCGCGGCGAGGGCCTGGTCGAGGATCGCGTGGGAGTCGGGCTCCGTCGTCTGCGGCCCGAAGTTCATCGTGCCGAGGCAGAGCCGGGAGACGCGCAGGCCGGTGCGGCCGAGGTGGGTGTAGTCCATGCCCCGACCGTACGTCAGGGCAGTCCCTACTCGAGGAGCGCGTCGAACCCGACCTCGAGCCGCGACGGCCCGCGCAGCACCCGGTTCTCGCGGTACTCCAGCGCCTCGAGCCTCGGCTCCACCAGCCGGCGCGCCAGCTCGGCGAGCACAACCCGGCCCTCCAGTCGGGCGAGCGGGGCACCCAGGCAGTAGTGGATGCCGCCGCTGAACGACAGGTGCTGCGCGTCTGCGCGGTCCGCATCGAACGTCGTCGCGCCGTCGAACTCCCGCTCGTCCCGGTTGGCGGCTGCGAGGAGCAGTACGGCGGTGCCGCCGGCGCGGAGCCGACCGCCGGGCAGGTCGATGTCCGCCAGCGCGGTGCGCATCGTCATCTGGACCGGCGGGTCGAGGCGGAGGACCTCCTCGATGACTCCCTCGGCGAGGGCCGGGTTGCTGCGCACACGGCCCAGCAGCCCGGGGACCCGCAGCAGGGCGAGCATGCCGTTGCCGATCAGGCTGACCGTTGTCTCGTGCCCCGCGACGAGGAGCAGCAGGGCGGTGCTCGTCAGCTCGTCCATCGACAGCCGGTCGCCGGCCTCCTCTGCGGCGACGAGCGCCGACATCAGGTCGTCGCGTGGCTCTGCGCGCCGCTGCTCGGCGAGCTGCTCGAAGTACTCCCGGAACTCGTCGCTCGCGACCCGGTTCTCCTCCATCTCCTCGGCCGTCCGCTCGCTCATGAGGCGGTCGAGGCCCTTCGCGAGAACGGCGGACCAGCCGGCGAACGTCGCGTGGTCCTCGTGCGGGACCCCCAGGAGCTCGCTGATGACCGCCACCGGCAGCGGGTAGGCGAGGTCGGAGACCAGCTCCAGCCTGCCGCGGGTCGCCGCGGCGTCGAGGAGCTCGCGGGTGCGCTCCTCGACGAAGGGGAGGAGCTGCTGCACCTGCCGCGGGGTGAACGCCTTCGAGACCAGGCGCCGCAACCGGGTGTGCACAGGCGGATCCCGGAACAGGAACACCTCTCGCTTCTCGATGGACTCGAGGTCCTGGGCCGTGAGCTGCGGCAGCCGGACGTTCTTGAAGTGGTCGGAGTTGCGATGGTCCGAGCTCATCGCCGGATGCCGGAGCAGCTCGGCGCACTGGGCATGGCTGGTGACGAGTGCGAAGGACCCGTCGGGCGCCACCTGGGGCGGTCCGTCGAGCAGGCTCTGCCACAGCGGATAAGGGTCGACGACGTCGATCCCGTCGAGCAGCTCGAACGCGGTGGTCATGCCCGCAGCGTTCCAGATGCCGCTAGGAGAAGCGCAGCCGCCGCCAGTGCTCACCCGCGTGGCTGGGCCGATGTCCTCGCCGGGCACGTGTTGCCGCGCCGCGCAACAATCGTGGGTCGTTGTCCCGGGTGGCAACAGACTCCCGCAGAGACGGTCTGCCCGTCTGGCGTCGGCCGCGCCAGACCGAGCCGCTACCGCCGCCGCAACCGCCGCAGGAAGCGCCCGAGCGAACCCGGCCGCACTGCCGCCGACAGGCAGGCCAGGATGACGAGCACGACGGGCGCGCAGAGCGCGACGACGAGCGCCTGCACCCAGCCGGGCTGGTCCCCGAAGCGGTAGACGACCGGCGACAGGCACAGCGAGAGCACGACCGCGATCGCCGCGAAGACGACCCGTGGGACCCAGGCCTGCGGAAGCGGAGCCTGGCTCAGGACAGCGCGTCCACGACGTGGTCGATGCACGCGGTCAGTGCCTCGACGTCAGCGGGCTCGACGGCCGGGAACATCGCCACACGCAATTGGTTGCGGCCCAGCTTGCGGTAAGGCTCGACATCCACGATGCCGTTGCTGCGCAGAGCGCTTGCCACAGCGGAGGCGTCGACCGACTCGTCGAAGTCGATCGTGCCTACGACCTGCGACCGCAGCGACTCCTCCACCACGAACGGCGACGTGTACGCCGTCTTCTCCGCCCATGTGTAGAGACGCTGGCTCGAGTCGGCCGTGCGGGCGACGCACCACGGCAGACCGCCTTGGCCGTTCATCCAGTCGAGCTGGTCGGCGAGCATCAGCAACGTCGCGACAGCCGGTGTGTTGTAGGTCTGATCCAGGCGGCTGTTGTCGATGGCCGTCTGAAGGTCGAGGAAGGGAGGGACCCAGCGATCCCTGAGCTGACCGACCCGCTCCACCGCAGCAGGAGACATGACAGCCAGCCAGAGGCCGCCATCGGACGCGAAGCTCTTCTGCGGCGCGAAGTAGTAGACGTCGGTCTCGCTGATATCGACCGGAAGACCGCCCGCGCCCGAGGTCGCGTCGACGACGTGAAGGGCGTCGGAGTCGGCGCCCACCGGCCGGCGGACCGGCCGGGCGACGCCGGTGGAGGTCTCGTTGTGCGGAGTCGCGTAGAGGTCGAGGCCGCTCTCGGGCGCCCAGTCCGGGGCGCTGCCGGGATCGGCCTTCACGATCACCGGCTCACCCGTGAACGGCGCTGCCTTCACACCCTCGGCGAACTTCGCGCCGAACTCGCCGAAGGCCAGGAACTGCGCCCTGTCCCGCACCAGGCAGAAGGTCGCGACGTCCCAGAAGCACGTCGAGCCACCGTTGCCGAGCACCACTTCGTAGCCGGCGGGGAGCCCGAACAACGCGCTGATCCCCGAGCGAACACGGGCCACGACGTGCTTGACCGGCTTCTGCCGGTGCGACGTGCCCATCACCTTGGCCTGGTCCCTCAGGTGGGCGAGCTGGGCGGGGCGCACCTTCGAGGGCCCGGAGCCGAACCGGCCGTCCTGCGGCAGCAGGTCGACCGGGATGGAGATGTCGACCATCAGACCTGGTTCCCGGCCGGCACCGTCCCGGAGGGCACGTCCGACACGGGACGCGGAGCCGGCCCGACGTACTTCGCCGACGGGCGGATCAGCTTGTTGAGCTTCTTCTGCTCCAGGATGTGTGCCGACCAGCCGGCGGTGCGCGCGCAGGTGAACATCGACGTGAACATGTGCGCCGGGACCTCGGCGAAGTCGAGGACGACTGCCGACCAGAACTCCACGTTGGTGCGCAGCGGGCGATCCGGGTAGCGCTCCGTGAGCTCGGCGATCGCAGCGGCCTCGAGCGCCTCCGCGACCTCGTAGCGGGTGGACCCGAGCTCCTTCGCCGTACGACGGAGGACGCGCGCACGCGGGTCCTCCGCGCGATAGACGCGGTGGCCGAAGCCCATGAGGCGCTCCTTGCGGTCGAGCAGTCCCTTGACGTAGGCCCGCGGGTCGTCTGACTTCTCGACCTCGTCGAGCATGGTGAGCACGCGCGAGGGGGCGCCACCGTGCAGCGGACCGGACAGGGCACCGATCGCACCGGAGATCGCGGCGGCCGCGTCGGCGCCGGTGGAGGCGATGACGCGTGCGGTGAAGGTGGAGGCGTTCATGCCGTGCTCCGCGGCCGAGACGAAGTAGGCATCGACGGCCTTCGTATGGGCCGGGTCGGGGTCGCCCTTCCATCGGATCATGAAGCGCTCGACGATCGTGCTGGCCTTGTCGACCTCGCTCTGCGGCACCATCGGACGACCGAGGCCGCGGGCTGACTGTGCAACGAACGCCATCGCCATCACCGACGTGCGAGCGAGGTCGTCGCGGATCTGGTCGGCGTCGATGTCGAGCATCTGCTCCAGACCCCAGGCAGGCGCGAGCATCGCGATCGCCGACTGCACGTCGACCCGGATGTCGCCGGAGTGCACCGGGAGGGGGAAGGGCTCCGCCGGCGGCAGGCCGGGGTTGAACTTGCCGTCGACGAGCAGCCCCCACACGTTGCCGAACGAGACGTTTCCGACCAGGTCCTCGATGTCGACGCCCCGATAGCGGAGGGCAGAGCCTTCCTTGTCGGGCTCGGCGATCTCGGACTCGAAGGCAACGACTCCCTCGAGTCCGGGCTTGAAGGGGGTCTCGTCGGCCATGTGATGGGCTCCAAAGTGAGGGTCAGGGTGTTTCCCTTCACTGCATTCTGCCGTGTCCGGCGGTCCGGCCGTCCGGTGGCTAGCCTCGGGGGGTGCCTGACCCCGCGCGCCTCGCCGCCCTGCGGCGCGACTACGCCGCGCTCGGCCTGAGCGAGACGGGCCTGCGCGACAGCTGGCATGCCCAGCTCGGGCGCTGGATGGCAGACGCGACGGCGGCCGAGCTGACCGAGCCCAACGCGGTCGTGCTGGCGACCGCGGCCGCGGACGGGCGGCCCAGCGCCCGCACCGTTCTTCTCAAGGCCCATGACGAGCGCGGTCTGACGATCTTCACCAACTACACCTCGCGCAAGGGCCGGGAGCTCGACGGCAACCCGCAGGCCTGCCTGGTCCTGCCCTGGGTGGAGCTGCAGCGCCAGGTGATCGCCTCCGGGCCGGTGTCGCGGATCCCCTCGGAGGAGTCGGCGGCCTACTTCCACAGCCGCCCGCGCGGAGCGCAGCTCAGCGCGTGGGCCTCGCACCAGAGCGCGGTGATCCCCTCGCGCGCCGCGCTCGAGCAGCGTCGCGCCGAGCTGGACCAGCAGTTCGGCGAGCAGATCCCGACGCCGGACTTCTGGGGCGGCTTCCGCCTCGCACCGGAGACGGTCGAGTTCTGGCAGGGCCGGCCCGACCGGCTGCACGACCGGCTGCGCTTCCGCCGGGCTGACGGCGACTGGGTCGTCGAGCGGCTGTCGCCGTGACCTCGGCCCCGTGACTCTGCCGGACGCACCGGACTCGCGCGACGAGCCCGGTCGCGGCGTGGCCGCGCGCTTCCGCCGCGTCGCGCTCGACGTCTCCCCACTGCGGCTGTCGCCGGGGTTCCGCCGGCTGCTCATCGGTGACGCGGTCTCGGTCATCGGCACCCAGGTCACCGCCGTCGCCGTACCGATCCAGGTCTACGTGCAGACGCACTCAGGTGCCGCGGTGGGCTTCGTCGGCCTGGCCGGTCTGCTGCCGCTGATCGTGTTCGGCCTGTACGGCGGCGCGATCGCCGACGCGGTCGACCGGCGTCAGCTGGTGATCCTGACGACGCTCGGCCAAGCGGCGCTCTCGACGGTGCTGCTGGCGCAGGCGCTCGCGGGCCACTCCACGGCACTGCTGTACGGCGTCGTCGCGGTGCAGGCCGGCCTGTTCTCGATGGACTCGCCCGCGCGGTCCGCCTTCACACCGCGCCTCCTGCCGGTGCACCTGCTGCCGTCCGCCAACGCCCTCAAGCAGGTCGAGTTCAACATCGGCGTGACCGTCGGGCCTCTGCTCGCAGGCCTGATCGTCGCCGGCCCCGGCTACGCGACGGCCTACGGTCTCGACGCCGTCTCCTTCGCCGCCTCGATGTGGGCGGTCCTGAAGCTGCCACCGATGCCGCCGGCCGGCGGGGGCCGCAAGGCGGGCACGGCGAGCGTTCTCGAGGGACTGGCGTTCCTGCGCACGCGGCCGGTGCTGCTGATGACGTTCGTCGTCGACCTCATCGCCATGATCTTCGCCATGCCGCGAGCGCTCTTCCCATCGATCGCACACGACGTCTACGGCGGCGGCCCGCAGACCGCAGGGGCGATGTACTCCGCCCTCGCGGCGGGGGCCCTGCTCGGTGCGCTTTTCGGCGGCTGGCTCGGTCGCGTACACAAGCAAGGTGTCGCCGTGCTGGTCGCGATCGTGGCCTGGGGCCTCGCGATCGCCGCGTTCGGGCTCAGCAACCGGCTGTGGTTCGGGCTGCTCATGCTCGCGCTTGCGGGCGGCGCCGACATGATCTCGGCGGTGTTCCGCAATGCCATCCTGCAGACCGCTGCACCCGACGAGATGCGCGGCCGGCTCGGCGGCGTGTTCATCGTCGTCGTTGCCGGCGGCCCGCGGCTCGGCGACGGGCGAGCGGGCCTCGGGTCGGAGCTCGTCGGCATCCGCGGCGCGGTCGTGTCCGGGGGGCTCGCGGTCGTGGCACTCACCGCGATCTGCGCTGCCGTCGTACCGCGCTTCCGCAGGTACGACGTGCGTGAGCCGACCGCCTAGGGGCCGGTCAGCTGTGCCACGTCGACCGTGAACCAGGTCTGCTGCGCGACGGCGAGCAGGGCACCTCGGCTGTCGTAGAGCGCCGTGCCGCTGAAGGTCTTGCGCCCTTCGGCGCCCACCGTCCAACCGATGACGACGTGCGGCTCTCCGACCGTGGGGGAGCCGAACCGCTGCAGCGTCATGCGGCCGAGCACCATCGGCCGGCCCGGCGACTCGCTCGCCCAGCCGCCGGGGCAGTCCAGCGCGGCCCACACGAGGAAGGGCTCGTCAGTGATCGGAGTCCATGCGGCCGCGACGACGCCGGTGGCGACCGGGCCGGGACGAAGCCCGAGCCCGTCCGGTGGCACCCGGTCGGTCCCGCAGACGAAGCAGCCCGGGAAGGGGTGCGCCACCAGGCCGGCGTACGACGACTGCGCGCCCACTGCCTCGGCGACGCCGACCGGTGGAGCGGCGGTGAGGTCGACCCGACCCGGGACGGCGGAGGCGACGAGCAGGTCGCCGTCGTACAGCTCTCCGTCCTGCACGCGGAGCTCGACGTCGAGCGGCGGCGGTCGCCGCAGGGTGACCTCCACCGCCGGGGCGGCGACGAACCCGCTGAGCAGCCCGCAGGTCACACCGCCGTTGGCCGACGACGGCGGGCCGGCGTAGCGCGCGTCGATCGTGATCACGTGCTCGGCGGCGGGCATGCGGCCGACCGTACCGAGCGGCGCGAGATCGCCTACGTTTCCGGGGTGCGCACACTCGTCGGCAGGTCCGTCCTCGTCCTCCTGCTCGCAGGCCTGGCCGTCCCGGGGGTGGTCGTCCCGGCTGCCCAAGCGGCCACTCCCACAGCGGGGCAGTCCACGTACGTGCCGGTCGACCCGGTCCGGCTGTTCGACACGCGGGGCGGTCAGCAGCTCGGTCAGGGCGGGACGATGGACGTCACGATCCGTGGCGTCGACGGCGTGCCGGACACGGCCACTGCGGTCATCCTCAACGTGACCGCCACCCGCGGCGACGCCTCGACGGACATCCGGGTCTACCCGACCCCGGCCGACCCGGCGGCCCCGCCACCGACGGTCAGCAACCTCAACGTGGTGGCTCTCACGACCGCCGCCAACCTCGTGACCGTCAAGCTCGGCGACGCGGGCCGGGTGCGCTTCCGCAACGGCGCGGGGTCCATCGACCTGATCGCCGATCTGTCGGGCTACTTCGTCGACGGCCCGGCGGGCGCGTCCTACACCGGGGCGACTCCGCACCGGCTCCTCGACACCCGGCTCGCGTCGCAGGGCCCGGCGTTCGGCCCGGGCCAGGTGCGCACCCTGGCCGTCCGGGGCGGCAGCACCGGCGTCCCCGCCGATGCTTCGGCGGTCGCGCTCAACGTCACCGCCGTCGGTCCGACGCGCGTCACGGACCTGCGGGTCTACCCGACGCACGCCGGTGCTTCGCCGCCGACCGTCAGCAACCTCAACCCGGCGCCGGGAGCGATCACGGCAGCCGCGGTCATCGCAGCCATCGGCGAGGACGGCACCGTGTCGATCCGCAACGCGGCGGGCACGGTGCACGTGCTCGTCGACGTCCAGGGCTGGTACACCGCCGGCACCGACGCCGGGGTCTTCCATCCCCTCGATCCGCGCCGTCTGCTGGACACCCGGTCCGGACCGGCACTCGCTCCGGGTGAGACGCGCGACCTCGTCGTCGCGGGCACCGGCCCGGTCTTCGACCACCCGACGCCGGTGCCCTTCTCCGGCCGCGTCGTGGTCCTGAACGTCACCGCGATCGCCGGATCGGGCACCGATGTGCGGGTCTACCCGACGCCGTCGGACAGCAGCGTGCCGAACGCCAGCAACATCAACCCGTCCCGAGGGCAGACCGTGCCCAACACCGTGCTGGCCACCGTCGGCCGCAACGGCGCCATCCGGCTGCGCAACAACAGCGGCGACACGCACCTCATCGTCGACCTCTCGGGCTGGTACGGCCCGGCCGGTGACGGCTGGGACATCTCGTGGCCGCAGTGCACGGCGGCGGGTGCCACAACGAGCACGCATCCGGACGGGGGCGCGTTCGCCGTCGTCGGAGTCACGCACAGCCCCTTCGCCGCCAACACGTGCTTCCGTGACGAGTACGACTGGGCGTCGAGCCTGCCCGGGGGGACTGCCGTCTACATCAACGCGGATGCACCCGGTACGGCGAGCGCGCACTGGGCCGACCCTGGGCCGCGCAGCAACTGCATCGCCACGTCGTCGACCGACGCCAACTGCGGTTGGAACTACGGCGACAACCTGGCCGGTTACGCCATCAGCCAGCTCGCGGCTCTGCCGGACAAGCCGCAGGTGTTCGTCGACGTCGAGAACGGCCCGACCTGGCAGACCGCAGGGGTCAACGGCAACGTGGTCATCGCGGCGATCAACCGGTTGCGGGCGGCCGGCTACCGCGTCGGCATCTACAGCAACGCCAAGGACTGGTCGCAGATCGTCGGTGGTCTCAAGCTGGTCAACGTGCAGAACTGGACCTTCAAGCACTCCACGGACACGAACGACCCGTGCAGCCCCGCCGCGACGTTCAGCGGCGGCGACGTCGTCATGACGCAGTACCAGGTGGCCGGCGAGTCACCCGTCTACGACCACGACCACGCCTGCTAGCCCGGCCGACCGCGCGGGCCGGCCGGGACACGCAAGGGTCAGCCGTTGGGCAGCGCGCCCGTGCGGCAGTAGAGGGCGTTCGGTCCGGCGTCCTGCGCGACGCTGACGCAGTCGTTGTTGCCGACCCGCACGCGGTTCACGTCGTTGCCGGTGCCGCGGCTCAGCGCCGTGATCGCCAGCAGCAGCGCCAGCACCGAGAGCGCGAGGGCGGCGTAGGTCAGCGGGTGCCGGCGCGGCTCCTCGACGTGGACCTTGCTCAGCGGTGAGCCGGCGCCGGTGTGCTCGGCACCGGTCGGCTCGTAGCCGGTCCGGTCGTAGGTCGTGGTCGGCGCGGTCGCGGCACTCGTGGTTCCGAAGAGATCGCTCATACGGGACGTTGTTCCCCTGTCAGCGGCCCCCGAACCGATCAGATCGCGGTGCCCCCGGAGAGAATCGAACTCCCGACGCCCTCCTTAGGACGGAGGCGCTCTATCCACTGAGCTACGGAGGCTGGCCGAGCCTGATCAGCGTAGTCGCGCATCATGCAGGTGCCCGGCTCTCGAGAGGACCCCCATGCCACCGCGACCGCGTCGCCGCGCCGTCGGGCCGCCCGGAGCGCGGCCTCCTGCCCCGGAGCCGCGCATCGACGAGCCCGAGGCAACGCCGCCGCCCGCCGACGACGACGAGCGCTTCCGGTCCGAGCGGCCGCCCCACCACGACCAGGAGCGCTGACCGGCTACGCGACGTCGAGCTGCTCCACCGTGCAGAAGGCGCACCGCAGGGCTGCCACCGGGATGCTCGACAGGCACTCGGGGCACTCCTTCGTCGTCTGCGCGACCTCGGGCTCGGTCTTGTAGCGCTCCATCAGCGCGTTGACCGGCCTGACGACGACGAAGTAGATGACGAAAGCGAGGATCAGGAAGCTCAGGATCGCGGTGATGACCGACCCGTAGAGCAGCACGTGGCCCGTCGGGATGCCGGTCTTGCTGTCGACGGGGCAGGAGCCCTTGAGGCAGACGCCGAGCTTGTCGAAGTTCTGGCTGCCGGCCAGCCCGACGAGCGGCGTGATGACGCCGGTCACGAACGCGGTGACGACAGCGCCGAACGCGGCGCCGATGACGATGCCGACCGCGAGGTCGACGACGTTGCCGCGAAGCACGAACTTGCGAAAGCCGTCCACGAGTCCTCCAGCGCTGGGTGGTGTCACGCGAGAGTGTGGACCACGCCGGACTCAGGGTCCGATCAGCACGCCGGGGTTGAGGACTCCGCTCGGATCGAGCTCCCGTTTCATCGCGGCGAGGGCGCGCGCGAAGGGCTCGGGTCGCTGCCGGTCGTAGCCGGCCCGGTGGTCACGCCCGACCGCGTGGTGGTGCGTGATGCTGCCGCCGGTGGCGAGGATGGCCTCCCCGGCCGCGACCTTCACCTCGTCCCACTGCGCCACCTCGGAGCCGCGCCGGCTCGGGGCGAAAACCGTGAAGTACGGCGCCGCGCCGTCGGTGTAGACGTGGGTGAGACGGCACGTGACGCGCCCTCCGCCGCAGACGCGCAAGAGGGCGTCCGTGACGGCGGCCGTGACCTGCGTGACCAGCCCCGGCAGGCGGTCCCACGTCACCGATGTCTCGAACGTCTCGACGAGGACGCCGAGCAGCACGAGCTGCTCGCGGAGGTACGGCGCTCGCACGAACGTCGATCGCCAGGCATCACCCGAGCTGCCGCGGGAGCCGGTCTCCACGACGCGCAGCCCGGCGTCCTGGCAGAGCGTCAGCGCCGCCGCGGCGTCGACCTCGACCGGCGCCGACAGCGACTCGAAGCCGAGCACGAGCGCGGCCTCGCCGGTCGCGAGCGTGCCGGTCAGCGCGCTCTCACCGGGATCGACGAGCCGGCACGTCGCGGGCGCGAGGCCGGACTGGAGCAGCAGCCGCACCGCCTCCGCGCCGGTGAGGAAGTCGGGTGCGCCCAGCGTCGCGGACCACCGTGCCGCGGGCCGCGGCTGCGCGCGCAGCCACGCCTCGGTGATGACGCCGAGGGTTCCTTCGCTGCCGAGCAGCACCCGGTCAGGACTCGGCCCGGCACCCGACGCGGGCAGCCGGCGTGACTCCCACAGCCCCGTCGGCGTCACAGCCCGCACCGACTCGACGAGGTCGTCGATGTGCGTCGGCCCGGTCGAGAAGTGACCGGCGGCGCGGGTCGCCACCCAGCCGCCGATCGACGAGCGCTCGAACGACTGCGGGTAGAAGCGCAGCGTCAGGCCGTGGGGCCTCAGGGCCTGCTCCGCGGCCGGGCCGAGGGTGCCCGCGCGCAGGCGGACGGCCCGGCTCGTCGGGTCGACCTCGACGAGCCCGGCGAGGCGTTGCAGGTCGAGGCTGACCGCGCCCTCGAGCCCGACCGGCTCGACGCCGCCGACCACGCTGGTGCCGCCGCCGAACGGCACCACCGGCACGCCACTGGTGCCGGCCCAGTCGAGGACGTCGACGACGTCCTGCTCGGTGCGCGGTCGCAGCACCAGGTCCGGCACGGACCCGAGCTCCCCGCGGATCGCGCGGATCAGGTCGCGGTAGGACCGGCCGATCCCGTGCCGTGCGCGGTCCACCGGGTCGTCGCTCGCGAGCGCGTGCAGCGACGGGGGCAGGTCTCTCCGGCCGGGGGGAAGCTCCTGCAGCGGCCGCGGCCGGAACGGCTCCTGCACCGGGATGCCGGTGGTGTCGGCCACGAACGGCGCGAGGTCGGCGAGCGTCGCGGCCGTCGGCTCCTCGTCGGCGCCACCCCACCCCCAGACCGCGTAGGTCACGACCGTGGCCGCACGGTGAGCGACAGCCGGCTGGACACAGCGGCGGCCGCGAGCCTCGCGGCGATCGAGGGCGTGGTGGCCAGCACGATCATCGCGCCGTCACCGCCGTCCTGCACGGAGGTCGGGACGGCGAGCACCTCCGCATCTGCTGCGACGACGCTCGCGCCGGCGGGCCCGCCCGTCCGCGCCGCGGCGGCGAGCACGTCCACACGATCCCCAGCGGTGACGAGAGCAGCGCTCGCGGCATCGGCGATGCGGACCGGTACGGCGACGAGCCCGCTCATACCCGGCGCGAGCAGAGCGGCGCCGGTGATCCGCACGTCGGTCAGCGGCTCGCCCCTCCGCAGCGGCGCGGCCAGCACCCGCCCGAGGGCCTCCGTCGTGGCGACGAGAGCGCCCGCGGGTGACAGGGCCCGGGGAACCTCGACGGTGCGCAGGTCGCTCGCGCTGAGGGCGGTGCCCGCGGCCAGGTCGCG
>JAODNA010000031.1 GCA_025465135.1 Frankiales bacterium
CAGCGGCAGCGGCAGCGGCAGCGGCATCGGCATCGGCAACGGCAGCGGCAGCGGCATCGGCAACGGCATCGGCAGCGGCATCGGCATCGGCAGCGGCATCGGCAACGGCAGCGGCATCGGCAACGGCATCGGCAACGGCAACGGCAACGGCAGCGGCAACGTTCTGCAGTCGATCGAGCACGGCCGCGCGGATCTTCGCCCGGCGCTCAGCGCGGATCGCGTAGGTCGCGTCCCACGTCTTGCGGCGCAACTGGTACAGCGCGTCGGCGAGCGCCCCGCCGGTCAGGCCCGCGGCCTTCTCGCACTCGACCGCGAGGTCGTCGAGCTTGGCCAGGCGCAGCCACGGCGGGAGCAGCTCGGTCATCAGCGCGTGGGCGGCGATCTCCCGGCGGCGCCCGTCGAGGCCATCGCCGGCCGTGCCGACCTGGCGCAGGATGAACGGCTTGAGGAGCTGGCGCGGCTCGTCGTCGAGCCGGTCGTTGAGGCGCATCCCGTAGGCGCGCAGAACCGGGCTCGCGCACTTCGGCGCGGCCGAGTGAGGCTCACCCGCCGCGAACGCGACCGCCTCCTCAAGGCACAGGCCGGCGCTCGGTGAACTGTGCCCGCCGCGCTTGAGCACGAGGTTGTCGAGGTCGATCGTCGGAGCCGTCGTGGTCATTGGGTCGCGCCTTTCGGACGTGGGTCATCGCCACGGCGCACCGCGTGGGTGCCCGTGCGACTGAGGTGGGTCGGAGGGGTAAGGGGTTCAGGCCGGGATGGACTCCGGCGATGCGGCCGGGGAAGGGCGGGCAAGAGGCGCTGGCTGCTGGCGTTCGCAGTGCTCGCCGACGGTGACGTCGACGAGGCCACCGCCCGGCCGGTGGCACGAATAGCGGATGCAGCCGCAGTTCAGGCGGGTGATGTGACGGATCGCCAGAACCGCGTGATCAACACGCGTCCCGTCGAGCTGGTCGACGGTCGCGATGATCGTCCCGGGCTGCAGCGTCGTCATCTGACGTCCCAGTTGCCGGCGAGATGAGACAGCCGCTGCAGCACGTCCGCGAGGTCGTCAGCGTCCGACTGCAGCAGGGTCAGACGGAGGCCGTAGCCAGGGCGGTCCGAGTCGGCGAGTTCCAACCAGACGCGACCGTCCGCCGTGAGCCCGGCAGCGATCTCGGTCGGAACGTCGTAGCCGAGGACCAGCCGCCTCGACAGCGTCAGCACCGGCCGACGACGCGCTTCCGCTGACCGCGTGGTGACCGGGTCCCCGGGCAGGGTCTCCCATGTCATGCCGACACCGCCGGGCGCTCGGGCACGACTGCGGCGGCTGCGGCTCGCTCACGGGCCCGGCGAGCACGGGCCGCCACGACGATCGCGGCAAGGCCCTCCTCCGCCGCACGACCCTTGGGGCTGTTCGGATCGAGAGGGACCGGGGCGTTCCGGGGACGCGGTGTCACGAGGCCATCGCCGGGGTGCAGTGGCGCCGCTCGAGCATCGACGTCGGGACGTTGAGGGCGTCGGCAAGCTTCCCGATGACGGCGGGGTTGCCCTTCCGCCGCCCGGACTCCAGGTCGGCCAGGTATCCGAGAGAGATCCCGGCAGCCTTGGCGAGCTGAGTCTTCGACTGACGGTCCTTCTCCCGAAGTCGGACAAGGTGGGTCGGTTCGATCTCGACCATCCGCGGCGCCCTGGGCATGCGTACATCTAAGTGCGAACATTAGCGAACGTCAACAGGTTCGCTCGAACAACTTGCAATTATGGCTCTGACCTGCGGTGTTCGAAAACAACACGCGTGTCATAGCGAAGATGTGCGGAGAAGTACGCACCTAGACTTCGCGGACCTACGCACTACACGCTGCGCACATGGAGATCGCCTTGGTCGCGGAGCATGAACCCAGCCCCTTTGGTGTGGGCATCCGGGCCGCACGCGAGTACCGCGGGCTGAGTGTGCGACAGGCAGCCATCCGGGCCGGCATCAGCGAGGCGCGGTGGCGCCAACTAGAGAACGGCTACGTCACCGTTGCCGCCGGGACCCGCATAGCCGCCAATCCTCGCCCAGCGACCGTGCGGGCCATGGCGGACGCCGTCGGCCTGGACGTGGCCGAGGCCTTCCAGAGGTCAGGCCTGCCTATCCCAGACGAT
Organism: Frankiales bacterium; assembly: GCA_025465135.1. Classification (GTDB taxonomy): domain Bacteria; phylum Actinomycetota; class Actinomycetes; order Mycobacteriales; family SCTD01; genus RYN-124. Next base: position 2,122 of record JAODNA010000031.1, read on the forward strand.
GTACTTGCTCGATCTCAGGTAAAGGTCGACCGGCCTTCTGTCGCAGGTGAGGACCATGGTCGCGAGCCATACCTCAGCCGACGCGACGGACCGGACCTCAGTGACGTGACGACAGACGCCCTGCTCGAAGAACTCGCCAAGCGCGCTCGCGCAAACAACCCCGACGCCGATCGATGACCGTCAACCCATGGCGGGTACTGCGCGGCGCCTGGCCCATGACCCAAGGCTGGGCCGACCTGCCAGCGGGGGAGCGGGGGCGGCTGTATCCGAAACTGAGCGTCATCCTGCTTGACCGACGCCTCGGACAGGCCGCGCTCCGCTCGACGCTGGCCCACGACCTAGCGCACTGGATCCTCGACCACGACACCTGCTATGACCGCCGGTCAGGCCACCGGCTCGAACGCGAGGCAGAGGCGTTCGCTGCCCGATGGCTCGTCGACATCGAGCAGTACGTCCGAGCACTGCGGTGGAGCTCCAACGATCACGAGGTCGCCGACGAGCTGTGGATTGACTTGCCGCTTCTGGCTGCCTGGCGCGAGTGTATGGACGAAGAGGAGCGGGCTTACGTCGACCAGCATCGAAACAGCGAGCACGAGTGGGGTGTGGCATGACTCAACAGCTGGTCTGGGTGCCGCCTCCTGGTTGGCCACCACTGCCGATGGGCTGGCAACCCTCACCTGGGTGGCAGCCGGATCCCGCGTGGCCAGCGCCCCCACCCGGATGGCAGTTCTGGCAGCCAGCACCGACGGCCGCGAAGCGCGGCTTCCGCGCTGCGCCGCTCGGGATACGCGTCTTGATCGTCGTCGGCGTGCTGGTTCTGATCCCATTCGTCGTCGCGCTCGCCATCGGCTTCGCGCGAGGCGTCAACACGGGCATCCACGGAACCAGTAGCGGCAGCGACACCGCGGGCCAGATCCAGGACGTCATGGGGCAGAGCATGCCCGGAGTGATGGTGCGTTGCCCGAGCGAGATCCAGCGTGGGAAGGGAAGCATCTCCGACTGCACAGCCCAGGCGCCCGGTGAGCCGGCGTACGTCGTGCGCGTTACCCAAGACGACGACCACGGACACTTCACCTGGGAACTGACCCCACAGCGGGCCCCATGATGAGTTCGGACTCGGAGCTACGGCAGGCGATCGTGTCCGAACCGGTCGACCACAGCCGCTCGACCCGACCAGTGAAGTTTTCCGAACACGCCGACGGACGGCTTGGTGCTGGTCCCGCCGAAGATCTTGGCCTCCCCAGTCACCAGCTCCCCTACCGCTGCGGCCAGGCGGGCTTCTCGACGCCATCCGTCGGAAAGCTCCGCGAGAATGTGCCCCACCGTGTCTCCGGCTGCGAGCACGGCCACCAGGTCTGGGTCGGTCGTCTCGAGCCAGATCGGGAAGGGGACACCCTCGCCGACCAAAGCCTTGATCCGCGCGATGTGCACCTGGTGGTGCAGCTCCCCGACGATCTCTGTCTCTACCCAGCGTCTGTGGGGGGCAGCCCGCAGGTGCGATGGTGTCGCAAGGTCATCCAGCAACAGCGGTGGACCGACGGGCGTGGCCGCTGCACGCGGAGCCTCCGCCGGGGCAGGCCGAAGGCGAAGTCTGATCCCAAGAACTCGGTAAAGGTCCATATCGGGCATCCTGCACTGGCCGCAGGTGCGGAATGACTACCGACGGGCTGACCGATCGCGAGCGCGAGATCCTGGCGTTTGAGAAAACGACCTGGCGTTTCCAGGGCGCGAAGGAAGCTGCGATCCGTGACCTGTTCGACCTGAGCCCGTCGCGGTACCACCAGATCGTGCGAGACCTCATCGACCGGCCGGAGGCCTACCTGCACGACCCGCCGCTGGTGAAGCGGCTACGCCGGCTACGCGATGAGCGAGCAGCTGCGCGCGAGGGACGGGCAACAGGGTGAACGAGCGGCCGCATCTGCGAACAGTGCCGGCGGCCGGGCTGCCGCGGTTCGCGATCGCTGTGCGTGTCTCGCGCGTCATGGGCCGCTCCGGTGACCGGTTCCTGTCACCGGAGATCCAGATCTCCGGGGCGCGCGGCGCGATCGACCGCACGGGCGGTGTCCTCGACCTCAGCGTCGGCGACAGCGGCGTCTTCTACGACCTCGACGTGTCCGGCGCCACAGCACCGTCGGACCGGCCCGGCCTCGGCGCCGCGCTCGAGCTCGTGCGCGCCGGCCGGATTGCCGGCGTCGCCGTCTACGACCTGTCGAGGTTCAGCAGGGACACCGCTGGTGGGCTACGCGAACTCGAGGACATCGCCGCGGCCGGCGGCCAGGTCATCAGCGCGGCCGAGACGATCGACATCAGCAGCCCGCACGGCCTGTTCGCCACGACGATCCAGCTCGCGGCGAACCGGCTGGCACGTGACGACGCCTCACGCCGCTGGAAGGCGACCCACCAATCCCGCCACGACCGCGGGCTGCCGCACGGCAAGATCCCGATGGGCTACCTGCCCGATGGAGCCGGGGGAGTCGCTGTCGACCCGGCGCTGGCCAGCACGATCACGGAATCATTCGTCAACTACGCGGCCGGCACCGTGAGCCAGGTGGCGATCTCGCAGAGGCTCACACTGCTCCGCGGCAGGGTGACCCGGCAGGGCGTCGTCAGCAGGCTGCTGCGCAACCCGTTCTTCACGGGTGAGGTCAGTTACCACGGCGACGTCCGTCAAGGCCGCCACGAGGCACTGGTGACACGTGACGTGTTCGACGCCGTGCAGCGCCGACTCGCCGCGGACAAGCACGCCGGGCCGCGCGATCGGGTCCCCGTCACCTGTCTGCAAGGGCTCATCCGCTGCGAGGTGTGCAAGAAGCCGCTGCACCGACGCGGACGTGGGTCACTGCGCCCCGACACCTCACGGCAGCCCACCATGATGCGTTGCTCCGACATGGCCGCAGGCTGCGTCGGCGTCGGCGCTCCCAAGGTCGCAGAGCTCGAGCAGGAAGTCCGCGCGCACGTCCTCGCGATGGCGGCACGGCTGCGCGACGGCACGCCTGAGCTCGCCCTGCGACAGGCGAGGGCGACGCGGGCCCGATCGGACGCGACCAAGCTGCGCGGCGAGGCCAAGCTCCTGACGGCCAGCCTCGGAAACGCCGGCGCACTACTGGCCCGTCACGTCATGGACGAAGCCGGCTACGCCGCGGCCGTGGCAGAGATCAACCGCGAGCTCGCGAGTATCAATGCGCGCATCGTCCAGGCCGAGGACGACGCCACGAAGGGCGGGCACACCGCCGAGCGGCTCGCCTCCGCGGCCGCGCTGATCGAGGCGGAGTGGGACGACCTCACACCGCAGGAACGGCGAGCGGCCCTGCGTCTGTTCATCGACTGGGTGCACCTGTCGCCGTCCGCGTACCGTGGGCAGCCAGTGGCCGAACGGCTGCACTTCCCGGACGAGGAGTAATGGCCACATGAGTCCTTTCGTAAAGGGCTGGAAGTACTTCATGGCGCTGCTGTCGGGCAAGCTCGACGAGCACGCCGACCCGAAGATCCAGATCCAGCAGGCGATCGAGGACGCGCAGCGCCAGCACCAGGCGCTCACGCAGCAGGCCGCCGCCGTGATCGGCAACCAGCGCCAGCTCGAGATGAAGCTCGCCCGGCAGATGACCGAGGTCGAGAAGCTGCAGGGCTCGGCGCGGCAGGCCCTCGTCCTCGCCGATCAGGCCCGGGCCAAGGGCGACGAGGCCAAGGCCGCGGAGTACGAGTCGACGGCGCAGGCCTTCGCCACCCAGCTCGTGTCGGCCGAGCAGTCGATGGAGGACCTGAAGTCTCTGCACGACCAGGCTCTGACGGCGGCGGAGCAGGCGAAGAAGGCCGTCGAGACCAACGCCATGCAGGTGCAGACCAAGCTCGCGGAGCGGACCAAGCTGCTCAGCCAGCTCGAGCAGGCCAAGATGCAGGAGCAGGTCTCCAAGAGCCTGACCTCGATGTCGGAGCTCGCGGCGCCGGGCAACACGCCCTCACTGGCGGAGGTCCGCGACAAGATCGAGAAGCGCTACGCCAACGCGCTCGGCCAGGCTGAGCTCGCGAGCAGCAGCGTCGAGGGCCGGATGCTCGAGGTGCAGAAGTCCACCCTCGACATGGCCGGATCGGCGCGGCTCGACCAGATCCGCGCCTCGCTCGCCGGCAACCAGCTCGCGGCCCCGCCCGCCGAGCCGGCCGCCCCCCTGTCCAGCGCTACGCCGGCCGACGGTGATGCCGCCGCGGAGAAGACCTCCTAGCGCGGTGTCGCCCGACGACCGGCGCCTTGCCCGCCGGCTCACCCGCGAGGCACGGGTGGCCGGCCTCGTCGCACTGCGCACCGAAC
>JAODNA010000140.1 GCA_025465135.1 Frankiales bacterium
GCTCCGAACCAGGTGTCGACGTGCCGCCGCGTGGCCCGGCCCCCGAAGACGGGCAGCTCGAGCCGGTCTGCAGGTGATGCCGGCGCGGCGCTGACCGCGGAGACGATCGCGGCGTCCGGGAGGATGCGGCCGGGCGCGGTGTCGCGGCGGCGGGCCATCGCGTCGCGCACCTCCCAGAGGGCGCGTACGCCGGCCAGCTGGCGACGGGTGCGGAGCCGGTGGATCCCCGACGTGCGGCGCCACGGGTCCGTCCGGGGCGGGGCCGGCGGCGCGTGCAGCACGGCCTCGAACTCCTCGTGCGCCCAGGCGAGCTTGCCCTGGGTCTCGAGCTCGGCCTCGATGAGGTCGCGCAGCTCGATGAGCACCTCGACGTCGAGGGCGGCGTAGACCAGCCACGAGTCGGGCAGCGGCCGGGTCGACCAGTCGGCAGCGGAGTGCCCCTTCTCCAGCCGCAGCCCGAGCAGGTTCTCGACCATGGCGCCGAGCCCGACCCGCTCGAACCCCGCGAGCCGCCCCGCGAGCTCGGTGTCGAAGATGCGCGGCGGCACCATGCCGATCTCGGCGAGGCAGGCGAGGTCCTGCGACGCGGCGTGCAGGATCCACTCGTCGTCCTGGAGCACGTCCGACAGCCCGGACAGGTCGGGGCAGCCGATCGGGTCGATCAGCGCGCTGCCGGAGCCCGCGCGGCGCAGCTGGACGAGGTAGGCGCGCTGGGAGTAGCGGTAGCCGGACGCGCGCTCGGCGTCGACGGCGATGGGGCCGGTGCCGGCGGCGAAGCGCTCGATGACGGCGGCGAGCTGCCCGGCGTCCTCGGTGACCGGAGGGACGCCCTCACGCGGCGTCAGCAGCAGCACGGGCTCGGGGGTGTCGCTGGGGACGCCGGACACGCCCTCCTCGTGACCCGGCAGGGTCGATGTCACGCGGGCAGCGTACGGCGGAACCCGGCAGCCCGCCTCAGAACGCGCCGCACGACCAACCCCGGGCCGCCGTCGTACCGCCGAGTGGTGGCCTGCGCCCCACTGGACGCCCGCCGAACGGGGCGTGAGCCACCACTCGGCGAGGATGCCGCAGGTGTTAGCGGATGACGCCGGCGCGCATGGCGAGCGCGACCATCTCGGCGCGGTCGCCGGTGCCGAGCTTGCGGGCGATCCGGGCGAGGTGGCTCTTGACGGTCAGGGCCGACAGGCCGAGCACGTCGCCGATCTGCTTGTTGGACTGGCCGTCCGCGACGAGCCGGAGGACCTCGATCTCGCGCCCGGACAGCTCGGAGACGCCGGTGTCCACCGGGCCGCCACGCAGGCCGGCAGCGAGGAGGGAGGCCACCGACGGGTCGGCGTAGACGCCACCGTCGAGCACCCGGCGTACGCCGTCGGCGACGACGAGCGGGGAGGCCGACTTGAGCAGGTAGCCCTGAGCGCCGGCTACGAAGGCGGCGCGGACGCTGTAGGGGTCGTCAGCTGCGGAGAGCACGACGAGGCGCTGCCAGCCGGCGGAGCGCAGGTCGGCGAGCAGGTCGAGGCCGGAGCCGTCGGGCAGGCCGAGGTCGAGGACGCAGAGCTCACGGGGTCCGGACAGGTTGGCGCGGGCGCGGGCCTCACCGATGGTGGCGGCCTCCACGACTTCGCGGGCGCCCATCATCTTCAGGCGGGCCACCATGGACTCGCGGACGAGGGGGTGGTCGTCGACAACCATCGCCGTGAAGCCCGGGGCCTCGTCTGCCGTGCCCTGGGCCGGGATGCTGTCGATCGCACTATCGAGACCGGCTGCCACCGCGTCCTCCGTGTCATCTCTGTCAACGCACCTGGGCGCGTCGTTCACAGACTCTCTCGGCGCATCCGGACCCGGGCTGTAGTCCCGGGAGGGCGATCGTTCACCCGACCGGCTCAGCGTGGACCCGGCACGTGCAGTAGGCCGAATGGGGGACAAGCGGCGCGAACGCTGGAGTCGGCGGGTCCGGATGCCGACGTGAGGACGAAGAGATCGCGCTGCGCCCGTCCACCTGGAGTTCCGCTTTGTCCGTCATGCCCCTTGCCGCCCGGCGTACCAGCGCGTCCTCTGCGTTGCTGGCGCTGCTCGGCGCGACCGTGCTCACCGCGCTGGCGCCGGCCGGCCCGGTGGTGCAGGCAGTGGTCGCGTACGACGGCGGCTCGGTCAGCCTGCCGGGCATCTCGGTCGTGGCGGACCTGAGGGCGATCCGCGAAGCCGTGGTCCGCGGTACGCCCGCAGCTCTGCACCGGCTGGCCTCCGCACGAGGCGTCCTCGGCGTCTTCCCCGACGACCGGGTCCTGCTCTCCGGCAAGGACGGCGGCTCGGGCAGCGGTGTCGCCGCGAGCGAGGGTCTGGGCGGGCAGGCCGGCAAGAAGGACGCCGGCCGGGGTGTGACCGTCGCCGTCGTCGACACCGGCGTCAGCGACACCGAGGCGCTGACCCGCGCATCCGGCCGGCTCGTCGACGGCGTCGACACCTCCCCCCTGACGACCGGTGGCGCGCCGCTGCTGTCGGGACGCTTCGACGACCCGCACGGCCACGGGACCTTCATGGCCAGCCTGGTCGCGGGCGGACCCGTCGAGGGCACCAAGAACAAGGCCGTCGGCATCGCACCCGCGGCGACGGTCGTCGTCGTGAAGGTCGGCGATGCGTCAGGTGACACCTCGCTGTCCTCCGTCGTCGCGGGCCTGGACTGGGTGACCCAGCACGCCGCCTCCATCGACGTCGCCAACTTGTCGTTCAGCCACAGCCGGCCCGGCGACGCCTACGGTGCCGACCCGCTCAACGCGGCGGTCGAGCGGGTTGCGGGGGCCGGGGTCGTGCCCGTCGTCTCCGCCGGAAACGCCGCCGACGAGGTGGGCGATCCCGGCTTCGACCCGCGCGCGCTCACGGTCGGCGCCGCCGACCTCAAGGGCAAGACCGCTGTGGTCGCGCCCTTCAGCGGCAGCGCCGTCGCTGCCGGCGTCCAGAAGCCCGACCTCGTAGCCAACGGCATCAGTGTGCTCGGCGTGCTCCCGGTGGACTCCGCCGTCGCTCGGCAGAACCCGTCCGCCCAGGCTGCCGGCGGACTCTGGCGCGGCAGCGGCACCAGCCAGGCCACGGCCATCGTGAGCGGT
>JAODNA010000112.1 GCA_025465135.1 Frankiales bacterium
AGCGGCGGAGGCGTCGGCGACCCGGCGCTTCGCGTCCGACGAGCTGTCGGCCTGGGCCGGCGGAGCCGCCAGCGGCGCCAGCAGGGCCAGCAGGGCCGCGGCGATCGCCGTACGGCGCAGGCGCACCGGTCCCCTCCTCGCCCCAGACGTCACAAATCGCCCCATGAGTACCACGGCCGGCCCGCCGTCGGGGGGACTTCCGGGGATCAGACCCGAAGGTGTCGCCGGAGCGTGAAGAACGACGAGATTCCGGTCAGCGCAACCCCGACGATGAACAGCCACGGCACGATGGCGATGACGTCGCGCCAGCCCACGAACGCGGTGAACTTGAGCATCGGCTTGAGCAACCGGTCGACCAGCACGGCCTTGAGCGCGGCCAGACCCGCGGCGGCGAACGCGGCGCCGACGATCCCGACGAGCACGCCCTCGAGCAGGAACGGCAGCTGGATGTAGAGGTTGCTCGCACCGACGAGCCGCATGATCCCGGTCTCCCGGCGGCGGCTGAACGCGGCCACGCGGATCGTGTTGCCGATGAGCAGCACCGCCGCCAGGATCTGGATCGCGGCCACGACCCAGGCGACGAGCTGCAGCCGACGCAGGACCCGGAAGAACGGGTCGAGGAGCGCCTTCTGGTCCTGGATTTCCTCGACCCCCGGGGAGTCTCGGAAGGCGCTCGCGAGGTCTTCGTACTTGGTCGGGTCCTTCAGCTTCACCCGCAGTGACTCCGGCAGCGCGTCGGGCGTCACGTTCTGCACCAGGTCGGGCGAGCCCTTGAACTGCTTCTTGAAGTTCTCGAAGGCCTGCTGCTGCGACTCGTAGTAGACCTTTGCGACCAGCGGGTTGGCGGAGACCTCCTGGAGCAGCTGTGAGCGCTGCTCGTCGGTCACCGCGCTGCCGTTGCAGTTGGCGCCCTTGCTGCCGTCACCGCAGAGGTACATCGAGACCTCGACCTTGTCGTACCAGAAGTCCTTCATGGCGCTGACCTGCCGCTGCGCGAGCAGGCCGGCGCCGAAGATGGCGAGGCTGATGGCGACGGTCACGACGCCGGCGATCGTCATCGTCAGGTTGCGACGCAGGCCGATGCCGATCTCGGAGAGGACGAACGAGGCGCGCATCGGCTCAGGCTCCGTATCCGTAGACGCCGCGCGTCTGGTCGCGCACGACCTTGCCCATCGACAGCTCGACGACGCGTCGGCGCATCGAGTCGACGATCGCGGCGTCGTGGGTGGCCATGACGACGGTGGTGCCCGTGCGGTTGATCCGGTCGAGCAGCTTCATGATGCCGACGGAGGTGCTCGGGTCGAGGTTGCCGGTCGGCTCGTCGGCGATCAGGATCATCGGGCGGTTGACGAAGGCCCGGGCGACGGCGACGCGCTGCTGCTCGCCGCCGGAGAGCTCGTCGGGCATGCGCTGCGACTTGCCCTCGAGGCCCACCAGGTCGAGCACCTCGGGCACGACCTTGCTGATCTGGTGGTGCGGCTTGCCGATCACCTCGAGGGCGAAGGCGACGTTCTGGAAGACGTTCTTGTTGGGCAGCAGCCGGAAGTCCTGGAAGACGCACCCGATGCTGCGCCGCAGCGCGGGCACCTTCCAGTGGCTGAGGCGGGCGAGGTCCTTGCCCGCGACGTGGACGCTGCCCGCCGTGGGGGTCTCCTCCTTGAGCAGGAGGCGCAGGAAGGTGGACTTGCCCGAGCCGCTCGACCCGACCAGGAAGACGAACTCGCCCTTCTCGATGTCGACGGTGACGTCATCGAGGGCTGGCCGGGCGCTGGCGGGGTAGGTCTTGCTCACGTGCTCGAGGCGGATCATCGAGGCCCATCGTAAGTGCGCCGGAGGCTCCAGGAGGGGGCGACAGGCGCCGATGGGCAGGACGAGGGACAATGGACCCCCGACGCAGGGAAGGGAGCACGGCATGGCCTACGACGACCTGCTGTGCGCCGCCTGCTCCGGGCGTGTCGTCGACGGCGGCTGCCCGACCTGCCGGGTCACCCGGCAGGGCCTCCCGGCAGCTCCGCACCTGCCTGCCGGGGCGCTGCTGGCGCTCGCGGCGCTCCTGACGCTGCTCCTCGTCCTCGCCGACCACCTGCCGCTCTAGCGGCCCGGGTCAGATCCGGGCGGCAGGGCGGCGGCCGGCGAGTGCGGCCACCAGCCCGATCAGCAGCAGCCAGCTGCCCAGCGCCAGCGTGGGCAGGAGCGGCGCAGGGCCGGTTCGCGGCAGGGTCGAGGGCGACCCGCTGCCCGAGGTGGTGCCCGGCCGCAGACCGCCCGCGATGCACACGGTTCCGGGCGGGGCCGGGGAGGCCGTTCCGTTGTTGATCTGCCCGCAGTCGACCGTGGGGCTCGGCGCTGTGCCGGGGTTGATCCCGCCGGCCTGGCAGATCACGCCCGGATCGAGGCCGGGTGACGACGTGCCGTCGGCGGTCTGGCCGCAGTCGGTCGTGCCCGTCGGCGCGTGACTGGCGTCCGGCGAGGGGTCGGCCGAGGCCGTGGGCGTAGCGACCGGGGACGCGGTCGGGGACGCCGCGGCGGACGCGGTCGCGCTCGGGTCGGCGCTGGGGGTCGGATCCGCCCAGGCCGAGCCGCTCGCAGCGAGGAGCAGGAAGCCGGCCAGGCCGGCGGTGCCGATAACTCGTCGTACGGCGTACATGCGGTCCCCCATGGTCGTCGGTCGCCTCGACGGTCGGACGCAGCGACCGGCGGATCGGTTCCTACTCCTCCGCGGACGTCCGGCGCCAGCGGATGGTCGCCTCGACGAACTCGTCGATCTCCCCGTCGAGCACCCCGCCCGTGTTGCCCGTCTCCGTGCCGGTTCGCAGGTCCTTGACCATCTGGTAGGGGTGGATGACGTAGTTGCGGATCTGCGAGCCGAAGGCGATCTCGCCCTTGCCGCCGCGGATGGCGTCCATGGTGGCCGCCTCCTCCTGCCGCTTCAGCTCGAGCAGCTTGGTCTGCAGCACGACCATCGCGGTGGCGCGGTTCTGGATCTGGGAGCGCTCGTTCTGGCAGGACACGACGATGCCGGTGGGCAGGTGCGTGATGCGTACGGCGGAGTCGGTCGTGTTGACGCCCTGCCCACCGGGTCCGCTCGAGCGGAAGACGTCGACCCGGATGTCCTTCTCGTCGACCTCGACCGCGTCGGCTGCCTCGACGACCGGGGTGACGTCGATCATCGCGAACGACGTCTGCCGCCTCGCCTGGTTGTCGAAGGGCGAGATGCGAACGAGGCGGTGTACGCCGTGCTCGCCGGCGAGAGTGCCATAGGCGTACGGCGCCTTCACCTGGAACACGACCGACTTCACGCCGGCCTCCTCCGCCTCCTGCCACTCGAGGACGTCGACGCCGTAGCCGTGCCGCTCGGCCCAGCGCGAGTACATCCGCCACAGCATCAGCGCCCAGTCCTGGCTGTCGACGCCGCCGGCGCCGGGCGTGATCTGGACGAGCGCGTCGCGGTGGTCGTAGGGACCCGACAGCAGGGTGCGCACCTCGAGGGAGGCGATCTCGCGCTTGACCTTGTCGAGCTCGGTGTGGGCCTCGTCGAGAGTGCTCTCGTCGCTCTCCTCCGCGGCCATCTCGAACAGCACCGACAGGTCGTCGAGCCGGCGCCGCAGTCCTTCGACCCGCTCGATGTCGCTCTGCACCGTCGACAGGCGGGTCGTGACCTCCTGCGCCTTCGCGGTGTCGTCCCACAGGTCCGGGGCGCCGGCCTGCTCCTCGAGGTCTCCGAGCTCGATCCGCAGCCGCGGGATGTCGAGCACCTTCTCGATGCTCGCGAGGGTCGCGTCGAGGGCCTGCAGGTCCCCCGAGACGTCGTTGCTGCGTTCGACCGGCACGAGGATCGAGCCTAGCCGCGCAGCGGGCTAGCCGAGGGCGGCCGCCGCGTCGACCTCGCCGTAGCCGTAGACCGGATCGCGACCGGGCAGACCCAGGTCGGTCGCGGTCGAGAGCAGCCGGTCGTGGACCTGCTGCACCGTCATGCCCCGGCTGAACATCAGGGCGGCCACCCCCGCCACGAACGGAGTTGCGAACGACGTGCCCTCGACCTGGTCATAGCCGCGCGGCGTTGACCCGCCGCCGACTCCGACAGTGGTCGGGCTGCCGAGCTGGGCGCTGGTCGTCCAGATGAGCTCGTCGGTGGCGGGATCGGTCGTCTCGCCGCCGCCGGGTGCGACGAGGTAGTCGACGGTCATGGTCGCGTCGCCCTGGCTGTACTCCGCCCGCGTGCCTTGCTTGCTGACCGCGCCGACGCAAAGGACATGCGCCATCGCGGCCGGCTTCTGGCACACCGGTAGCGCGTCGTTGCCCGCACCGGCAACGACGAGCACCCCCCGTCGCCAGGCATCGTCAATGGCGGCTTGCATCTCTGCCTCCCCGCTCGCCTTGAACAGTGCGTCTCCGACTCCCGGGATGGTCGCCTGGCTCACGTTGATCACCCGCGCGCCCTGTGCGACCGCGTAGCCGATCGCGGTCGTCAGCGCGTTGAAGTCCACGGTGCAGCCGGCGCCGTCGCGCAGCGGCAGGATCTTGGCGCGCGGCGCAACGCCGGCGATCCCGATCCCGTTGTCGGCTCGGGCGGCAATGACGCCCGCCACCTCGGTGCCGTGCCCGCAGTCATCGGTCACCGTGCCCGTGCCAGTGAAGTCCTTTCCCTGCAGCAAGGCGCCCTGCAGGTCGGGGTGCTGGAAGTCGACGCCGCTGTCGATGACGGCAACGGTCACTCCTTCGCCGCGGGTCAGCTTCCAGGCCTGGGCGGCATGGATCTCGTCGAGCCCCCACTGGTGGGAGCGAAGCGGGTCGCGGCGCATGGACGCGTTCGCCCCCGCACTCATGGTGAGGACGACGGACCCGGTGATCAGCATGCACACCACTCGGCGAGACATGGACCTGAGAGTGCGGTCGAGGCTCCGAGGTTCGGGTGAATCAGGGAGCGACGAGCGGCGCCCGTGCGTGTGCGACCGCGGTGACCGTCACCCTGCCGATGCCGAGCCAACCGCTGAACGGAAGTCGCACCACGCGCGTGGCGGTGACCGTCGCCGTGGTCTGAGCGGCGTCGAGGCCGGCCGTCAGCTGCAGCCCCGGCTGCCCCTCCGCTGCACGGGCGCCATAGGTGCTCACCACCCGCTCGACGTCGTCGAGCGAGAGCGGGATGGCCTCGCCGAGGCCGTTCTGGTAGACGGCTCCCTGGTCCAGCTGCTGGGCCGCGGCGACGGCTGCGCCGTCTGCTGCACTGGCAGCGCCACGCTTCGCCAGGATCACGGCGCTGACATCGACGACGACCGTGACGAGCACGAGGAGCAGGGCGGCGAAGCCCAGGACGAGCAGCAGGATCGTGCCGTCCTCACCCTGGGGGCGGCGGCGCTTCACGGCGGGCTCTGCTTGAACCGGTCGACGTACTCCACGTGGGTGCCTGTCACCGGTATGCCGACCCGGCCCTTGCCGAAGAAGCTCCCGACGAAGGGCAGGGAGACGGTGTAGGAGACCCTGACCTCGACGCGCTGGCCGCTGCTCAGGTCACAGGGGCTCGGGTCGCACGTGAAGGCCGGCACCACCGAGCCTGCGACGCCCTGGTCCTTGAGAGCGAGGTCGACGGCCTTCGCGGCGCGCGCGTAGCCCTCATCCGGGGTGTCCGCGCGCGCGAAGGCCCGGCCGGCCTGCCGGGAGGCCTCCGTGACGGCGAACGCCGCGCCCTGGATCTGGAACACCGCGAGCAGGGCGTAGAACAACGGGATCATCAGCAGCAGCGACAGGTAGACGAACTCGACCATCGCGTTGCCGGCGTCGCCGTGCGGCCGCGGGCGAGGCGTCGGCATCACCGGCTCTCCTCGAGGGCGTGGCCGTGCACGGTGATGCGGAACGGCGTGAGCTTGGGGACGAACAGCGGCGCCGGTCCGGAGATGGTGACCTCGACGATCCCGGGATCGGTGGGGTCGGGCCGCACCGTGACGGTCATTCTTCGGGCCAGGGAGTCGGAAAGCCCCGTCGCCATGGCTTCACGGGCGCGCTCGGCCCCGTCGGCGTCGGTGCGGTCCGCGTTGGCGGCGTAGCGCGCGCCCTCGGCCGCGGCCGACGCCATGACGTTGCGGATGTGCAGGACGACACCGAGCTGGAAGATCACGAGGAAGAGGAAGAGGAGCAGGGCCAGCACACCGACGAACTCGACGACGGCTGCGCCGGCCTCCGCCGTACGACGGCGCCGCGGCGCCGCGGAGCTCATCCGCCGCTCGGGCCCTTCACGCTGTCGAGGGCGCTGCCCAGGATGTCGCTGAGCTTCGGTCCGGCGACCTGCCAGAGAACGGTGACGAGGCCGGCGGTCATCAACGTGATGAGCACCCAGCCCGGTACGTCGCCCCGCTCGCGGTCCCCGCCGGTCAGGAGGCGCGCCTGCACGGCGACGTACAAGGCCAGCGGGGTCAGGCTCTGGGGCACGGCGTCCTCCTGGTGGGGTCGGCAGCAGGGTTCGACATGACCCGCGCGGATCCTGCCGCCATCCGGGTGACACGCCTTCACCCCGCAACCAGCTGCAGCCCGTAGAAGCCGGGGAAGAGCGCGAACACCACGGTCACCGGGAGGACGAAGAAGACAACCGGGACCATCATGCCGATCTCGCGCCGGCCGGCCGACTCCAGCAGGGCCCGCTTGCCGGCCTCGCGGACGTCGACGGCCTGCGCCCGCATGACCTCCGCCAGCGGGGTGCCTCGCTCGACGGCCACCGCGACGCCGTCGACGAACCGCGCGAGCGGCGCCAGGGAGGTACGGCGGGCGACCCCTTCCAGTGCCTGGACGAGCGAGGCGCCGGCGCGTGCCTCGCCGAGGGCGCGCCCGAGCTCGCGCGTGAGCTCGCCGTGCGAGATCCGCGTTACGCGCTCGAGCGCACCGACCGGCCCCTCGCCCGCGGTGATCGCGAGCGCCAGCAGCTCGGCGATCGTCGGGAACTCGGCGAGCATCCGCTCCTCGCGACGGGCGACCTGGCGGGTGAGGTAGCGGTCGCGGGCCAGAACGCCGCCGACCGTGAAGATGACGGCTGACAGCAGCAGCAGGATCGGGTTGGTCCCCCCGCCACCCAGCACCGAGAGCACGACGAGACCGAGTGCCGCGGCCAGACCGAACGCGCCCCAGATGACCTGCTCGGCACGGAACTGCTCGAGGGTGAGCTCGGTGCCGAGCTGGTCGAGTCGCCGGCGCACCCCTCCGACGCCGCCGACCCAGCGGTCGACGACCTTCATGAGGTCACCGAGCACCGGTCGGAGGACGCGCTCGAGGGTCGGGAAGGGGGTGAGCACGTCGGACCGCGCGAGCAGCCGGGACGGCCTCGGCGCGTCGCGGAGGTACGGCGCCAAACGCGCGTCGAGGCTGGGGCGGCGGGCCATGGGAGTTCCGGTCGCGGCGAGCCACAGCCCGCAGCCGGCGACCACGCCGAGGATGAGCCCGAGCAGGGTCGGGCTCACTTCAGGACCCGCCGCTCGGTGGGCAGCCGGGCGATCCGGATCATGATCCGGTAGGCGAGGAAGGAGACTGCGCCGCCGCCGATCAGGACGACGGCGCCTGCCGGCTGGTTGTAGGCGGCAACCGCCTGCGGCTTCGTCGACAGCATCAGCAGGATCAGCCAGGGCGCGGCCAGCGCGAGCCGTGCCGCGTTGACGGTCCAGCCCTGTCGGGTCTCCAGCTCGGCACGCGTGCGGGCGTCCTCGCGCAAGAACTGCGAGAGCGTGCGCAGCAGTCGCCCGAGGTCGGTGCCACCGACCTCGCGGACCATCCGCAGCGCCTCGATCACGCGGTCGCCCACCGGGTCCGACAGCGCGACCTTCAGCCGGTCGAGCGACTCGTTGAAGCGCCCCGTGGCGCGGTAGTCCTCGCCGAACCGCCGGAACGGCGATCGCAGCTGCTCCGGCCCGCGGACGCCCAATGCGGTCAAGGCCTCCGGCAGCGACAGTCCCGCGCGCACTCCGCTGGCGAGGTTGTCGACCGCCTCCGGCCACAGCTCGCGCAGCTCTACCGAGCGCTGGGCCCGGCGCCTGCGGACAAGAGCGAACGGCACCAGCGAGGCGAAGCCGCCGAAGGCGAGCGCGATGACCGGGACCCGGGACGTGCCGAGGACCAGCACGGCGACCACCACGCCGAGCGTCGCACTCGCGGCTGTCAGCTGTCCTGGGCTGACGCCTTCGATGCCGGCCTGCGCGAGCAGCTCGCGGGTCCGCTCCTGCCAGCCGTCCGAGGACCTCGCTGCGGACGGGGTGCGGCTGCCGGACCGCCAGACGAGGAGGCAGCCGAGACCGAAGAGCAGGCCGAGCAGCGCGCCCATGTCAGGCGGTCTCCTGCGCCAGCAGGCGCGGCAGGTCTGCCCCGACCCAGTCATAGCGCTCGGCGTGCGGGGGGTAGCCGTCGGCGCGGACGAGTCGACCTGCCCGGGTGGTGAAGATGTCAGCGGTCTCCACGACGTCACCCTCCACGCGTCCCGGCACGGCGACGACCTCCCGGACGCGGCGATGTCCCTGAGCGTCCTTCGCGATGTGCACGACGAGGTCGACGCAGCTCGCGACCGTCGGTACGACGAAGGCATGGCCGACGTTCTCGCCGGCCAGGAGAGGCAGGGTGCACATCTTGACGATCGCCTCGCGCGCCGAGTTGGCGTGCAGCGAGCACATTCCAGGCAGCCCACTATTGAGTGCGATGAGAAGGTCAAGACATTCTTCTTGTCTGACCTCTCCCACGATGATGCGGTCGGGACGCATGCGCAGCGCCTCCTTCACCAGACGACGGAGCCGGATCTCACCGGTGCCCTCGAGGTTCGGTTGACGCGTCTGCATGGCGACGACGTCCGGCAGCGGCAGCCGCAGCTCGAAGACCTCCTCGCAGGTGATGACCCGCTCGCGCCCTGGGATGGAGGCGGCGAGGCAGTTCAGCAACGTCGTCTTGCCTGCCTGGGTGCCGCCGGCGACGATCACGTTGAGGCCCGCGGCAATGGAGGCCTCGAGGAACCGCGCGGCCTGGGCCGTCACCGTGCCGAGCTGAACCAGCTCGTCCAGGCTGCTCGCGGACAGCACGAACTTGCGGATGTTGACCGACCAGTGCAGTCGCGTGATGTCGGGGATCACGACGTGGAGCCGAGACCCGTCAGGGAGCATCGCGTCGACGAACGGGGTGGACAGATCGACCCGTCGTCCTGTGGCCTTCAGCATCTTCTCGACGAGGTCGCGCACCTGGCCGTCGTTGAGGATCGTCGTCGTCAGCTCTGACGAGCCGCGCCGCGCGAAGAAGACGCGACCCGGCTCGGTGATCCAGCTCTCCTCGACGGTCGGGTCGTCGAGATGGCGCTGCAGCGGACCGAACCCGGCGACCGCGTCGTAGACAGCCCGAGCTGCTGTCCGGGAGTCGGGCAAGGGGGCCAGGGTCGAGGTCAGCGCGCGCTCGTCGTAGTCGGCGATGACCTCGTCGACGAGGCGGCGGACCGCGGCCCGGTCCTCGATCGGATCGAGCCCACGACGGCGTACGAGCTCTCGCACCTCCGCCTCGACCGTGTCGACCGCGCTCATCGCGCTCGCCGCCTCTCTGCTCCTCGAGCGACGACCGTAGAGGACTACTCCGTCCGACGCACGTGGCCCTGTGGACGGGGACCCGGGGGCCCGATCGGCAGTCTGCACCGGCGCGCCGGGGTCCCATCTGGTCATCCCTGGTGCCCGCTCGGAAACGGATGATCGCCTGAAGGGACAGTTCGGCCCGGATTTCGTTGACGCGTCCTAGCCCTGCGTCCAGAGTCCGTTTCTGCTCGGCGACCCAGCGTTAGCACGGGACGCCGGCAACGGGGGAGACATGCACGGAGCGTCGTTGGATACTCGGCGTACCCGCATGCCACTCGCCCTGCTCGTGGCGGCCCTTCTGCTCGCGACCGGCTGCGGCAGTGGCGCATCGGGCTCCGGCAAGGCCCAGACGCCCCAGGAGTTCGCCCAGGGCTACACCACGGCGACCACCGCGTTCCAGTCCCGCCTCACCGAGCTCCAGCAGCAGGGTCGAGCCGCCCTCGGCACGGGCGACCAGACCGTCATCGGCATCTACATGCAGCTGCTCGACTCGACACGCAAGGCCGCGACGGACTTCCGTGCACTCACACCGCCGTCGTCCGTCAAGAGCGCCTACTCGGCGCTGCTGTCAGCGCTGGACGCGCAGGTGAAGGCGCTCCAGCAGACCTTGTCGGCCGCAAAGGGCAACGACAAGCCCAAGGTCGCCACCGCGCTGAGCCACTACGCCTCGGCGCTCTCCAACTGGCTGCAGGCCAGTCGCTCGCTCCAAACGGCGGTCCCCGCGCTCTCTACCTCGGGGACATAGACACCCGCAACAGCTCGGTCCTGGGGGGGACATGTCACACACACTGCGCCTGAACCGTCGGCGGATCATCGGTGGACTGTTCCTGGCGGCCGCGGTAGCCATCGTCGCCAACAGCACGTCGAGCTCCGCCGCCGACCCGACCGCGACCGCGATCGAGAACGGGCTGCAGAGCCTCGCCACCGCGACCCAGGGCCTGGCCACGCCTCCGTCCGTGGACACCCCTGACCACCTGTCCTTCCTCGGTCAGCAGATCCCCCTGACGGGGCTGTCGCCGCTCAGCGGAGGCGGTCTCAGCCTGGGCTCCCTGCTCCATCAGGCGCTGGACGCGACCGGCACCGACCTCGACAGCCCCGGTGCGCTGGCCACCGCGTTGAACAACCGGCACGCTGCCTTCGGCGGCGTGGACGTCACCCTCGGCTGCGGCGACGGGACCGCCGTGTGCGGCCACGCAGTCACCATCACCCCGACAGCCGCCGGCGCGACGGCGTACGACCTCACACTGCCGTTCTCGGCGACGCGCAACGTCGACGTCCCGCTCTCGCTGCCGACCGACGCAGCTGACCTCAACGGACCGGCGTCCTCGGGCGGCGAGGTGCGCGTGGCCCTGACGATGAGCAGCACGTTCACGATCCACTACGACACAACGAATGCGGACCTCACGCAGCGGTTCACACTGACGACCCCCCCGACATTGCACTTCTCGGTCGCGGCATCCACGCCCACGGCACTGAGCTTCCCGGTCGACCTCGGCTTCACCAAGGTCACCGTCTCGCGGGCCGCGAGCCCGACGCCGATCGCGTCCCTCACTCTCGACGTGGCCTTCGCCAGCCCGCACGCGGGCGGGACCGCACAGGCCGGCAAGATCACGGAGTACGACCTGCAGAACACCGCCCTGACGGATTACGTCACCGTGACCCGTGGCGGGAGCGTCAACGCAAGCATCGGTCTCGACACCGACCTGACCGCGGCCAACCCGGACGCGACCGTCGGCGTCACCGACACCGACCTGTCCAACGGCTTCCAGCCCCAGTTCAACGGCGGCACGGGTGCCGGCGCGTCCCTGGCAACGGCGATCTCGAGCCTCTCGCTTTCGGACTTCACCAACATCAGCCCGAGTCAGGTCCTGTCCGGCCTCGGCCAGATGGCGGCCTCGGTGCAGGCGCTCCAGACCGCCGCCAACGTGCACCTGCCGCTCCTGCAGAACGGCCTCGCCGACACCCTCAAGCTCGTCGACGACCTCGTCGCGGCGCTGGCTCAGCAGACCGTCATCTGCGGCAACGTCGACGGCAACCCGCCGTCCGGAACGCTGTTCGGGCTCGCGGCGGGCACCCCTGTGTTCTGCCAGGCGACGACCACGGACGTCGTGAATGCGGGGTCGGTCACCTGGTCAGCCGTCGGCAGCACCGCAACTGCCGTCTCGCACACGTCCGGGGCAGCGGCCGACAACACCATCGGTACGGCGCCGACGGTTCGTGCGCAGTTCACGACGAACAGCACGAACGTGCCGCCCGTCATCATCGCCAGCTACACGACTGGTTCTCCCGCGGTCAACAAGGGCGTCAGCCAGCCCGTGCCCACCGCCCAGGACCTGCTCAACCTGGTCATCCACAACGGGCACTTCCAGGACCCGAGCATCCCCGTCCCCGGCCACCTGCCGACAGGGGTGACGTACGACGCGGCCACGCATGCCTTGAAGTTCCACCTGCTCAAGACATTGGCGACCGGCGTCTCCCACAACGGCTCGATCGACTTCGGAGACCGCTTCAAGTCCGCAACCGGTCTGTTCAGCCTGAGCTCGGCCCTGGACTCCGGTGGACATCCCACGTCGACGGTGTCCGTCAACGCCAGTAACGCGGTGCTCGACCTGACCTTCGGCGTGATCCTGACCAAGGACCTCACCGACATCTCGACGCACTCCACCCCGCCGAACTTCCTCGACCGGTTCTTCGTCCAGGTCGGCGCGCTGCCGGCGCTGTCCATCGACGACGCAACCGTCAGCGTGGCGACGCACCTGACCGGGCGGATCGGCTTCCTCGACGTCACCGCCGACCCGCCGGCGTCAGGCACCAACTTCTCGCTGCAGCGCAACGACCCGGCCGAACCGATCATCAAGCTGGATGTCATCGGACATCCCACGGACGAGCCACTCGGGATCTCGGTCACCGGTGGCGGAACCATCCCTGACTCGCTCCCGATCGCGATGCTGCTCTCGCACATCACCAACCACGTCGCCATCACGCCGAACATCCACCTGTCCGGTGGCATCGCCGCGAAGGCCTCCGTGGGGGGCAGCGAGCTTGCATCAGGCGGCGTGACGTTCGACTGGCCCATTGCGTCGATGAGCGACCTGACGTCGGCCACCGGGCTGGTCGTGACTCCGGACGCGGACTTCACCACCGGGCTGAAGAAGTTCTGGGACATGGCGCAGAACGACCCGGCGGCCCTGCTGCCGATCATCCTGAACGCGCTGTCCGACCTCGCCAACCAGGCCGCCACCGCCCCGGGTGACTCGGGTTCGGTCCTGGACACGCAGCTGCCACTGGTCAGCACGACGCCGCGCCAGCTCCTCAAGCAGTTCACCCGCTTGAAGGACGCCATCGATGAGCTCAAGGGCGGTGCCCCCGCGGCCACCATCGCGTGCACCGACGTCACCACTCCTGCCACTGCGGCAGAGAACGCAGCAGCCGGCGACCTCGTCCGCTGCGCGGCCACCTCTCACGGCGCTGCCACCACCGTGCAGTGGAGGGCGTTTGCCGGAACCACGCTGATCAGCGGAACGACGGTCAACGACACCGATGCCCTCAGCGTCAGCTCGGCGCCGGACTCCTCAGCGGCGCACGGCTTCACCTTCGCAGTGCCCTCCGGCGTGACCGGCCTTGCGAACCTGGCCAACCCGGGCGGGTTCCGCATCCACGTGGACTTCGACGACGCCGACGGCCACCACACGGCGGACAGCCCGGCGCTCAGCTCGCCGCCCACGCTGCAGGCGCTGGTGGACGCACTGACGAGCAAGCTCGGCCTCCCGGCCGGGACGCTGACGGCGTCGATCGCCAGCATCAAGAAGCCCGGTGAGGCGACCGGGACCAGCACGCTGAAGCTCGGCCTGAGCTACAACCTGTGCACCGCGGGCAACACGCACCTGCCCGCCTGCCCGTCCGGCGGACCCGGCAACACGATCCCGGCAATCAGCCTGCCGCTCTCGGTCGACCTCGGTCCTCTCGGCGGATCCGGCAACCACCCGATTGCCTCCACGACGGGGGCGGTCACCGTCGAGGTCAACGGCCACGCGCAGCTCGACCTCGGCTTCCCGCTCGACTTCGCAACCGGCGTGCTGCCGACCCCGGAGGTGCTCGGTACGACGGGGGCAACGGTCCAGGCTGCTGTCGACGGGACCGCCGGCGTCCAGGCGAGCCTCGGCCCGCTGTCTCTGCAGCTCGGCACCACCGCCCCGAACAAGGACGGGGTGGCCGGCGGGGGCACCGGCACGATCAAGCTCGGCGGGAAGGTCACAATCGGCCGGGCCTCGGCGGTCGCCGATCAGGCCTACACCCTGTCCGACTTCGTGAGCAACATCCACGCGAGCTTCGGCAACACCGATGCTGCCGACGGCGGCATCCACGGCGGCCAGGACTGCGGCACCGTCGACGCCGACTACACCGACGACGGCACGTCCGGCGGCGATCCGACGCCACCGACCAACCTCGCCACCGGCGCCCCCGTCGTGTGCGCCAACGTCTCCCTCGGCCTGAACAACACGTTCCTCGGCGACGTGGGTCTCGCCTGGAGCGGTTTCGGCTCCACGCCCACGGTCTACTACCCGTCCAACCTGCTCAGCACGATCGAGAGCGCGATCTTCAACCCTGACTTCCTGCTGAAGGCGCTGCCCGCGCTGCTCACCCAGCTGCAGGCGACGCTGTCCAACGCCAACGGCGACGTGAAGCTGCCGGTCATCGGCGACGCCCTCGACGCCGGTGCCAACATCGTCGGCCAGCTCAACGACAACCTCGTGACTCCGGTGACGGCAGGGCTCAGCGCGGCGCTCGGGGCGATCCCAGACCCCAAGGCGATCCATGACCAGGTCCAGGCGTTCATGTTCTCGAAGCTGGGGCCAGGTGGCGCGAACCTGCTGCTCGACACCGATGGCAGCGGAACAGTGGACGCGAGTGACGTCGCCTTCAACTTGACCTGCACCTCGCCGGCGCCGGCCAACTGCAACGGCGACAGCACCGCCGCCGACCTCGTCTACATCACCGATGCCGTCTTCGACTTCCAGATCGGTCAGGGCATCGGCACCAACGCCGCCGGCGACCCTTCCACCTGCAAGGGCGACACGCCGGCGGACACCTGCGCCACGCCGGCCAACGTCCCGTTCAACATCGGCCTGGATGGCCTTCCCCTGCGCATCGAGGGCGCCCTGGCCCCGCACGTGGGCTGGAAGATGCGACTGAACTTCGGCCTCAGCCGCAGCGATGGCCCGTACCTCGTCACGAACCACAAGACCGGCAGCACTCCGACCGACGACCTCAGCATCGGAGCCGGCGTAGCGCTGGGTGATCCTGCGGCGGGCGTGTGCAGCACAGGCGACGCCCAGTACCTGAACAGCACGGTCGCCGAGTTCGCGAAGTACGACACGACTCGCTGCCTCAAGGGCACGCTCGGCTTCCTCGAGGTCACGGTTCGCGACGCCGACGGCAGTGACGCCGGCAAGCACAAGAAGACCGGCATCGACCTGACTGCCGGCCTCCGCGTCACCTCCTCGGCGGGCGACAACGGCAAGCTGACGCTGTCCAACATCACCAGCATCGGCGCCGACTTCCACGTCAAGGCCTCGGCGGACGCGAACCTCTTCGTGCGCGCCGGTGTCAGCGGGGCGGGCGCCGGCTTCCCGAGCATCGCCGGCACCTTCCACGCCAGCTTTGCCTTCGGCGGTGCATCGGGTGGGCCGCTCAACGCTGCCAACCGGACGATGCCCACGCTCGAGTTCGACAACCTCTACCTCGACGTAGGCCAGCTGCTGCAGAAGTACCTCAAGCCGATCGTCCAGCAGGTCCAGAGCGTCACGTCGCCGCTCAAGCCGATCATCGACGTCCTCCAGGCGCCGATCCCCGTCGTCTCGCAGCTGGCCGCCCTCGTGGGCGAGCCGCCCGTCACGCTGATCAACCTGGCCGAGAGCGCAAGCGGCTCCGACCTGTCGGTGATCAAGAGCATCATCGACATGATCCAGTTCATCAACAACTTCAACTTCAGCGGTCAGAGCGGGCTCATCGCGCTCGGCAACGACGCAGCGAACGGCGGTGGCGGTTCCTTCGGCCTGAACACCGCGAAGGTCGACTCGCCCCAGGCCGGCACCGCTGCCGGATCCGTCGTGACCAACCCGGTGTCCAGCTCCATCACGGGGGCCGTGGCGGGCGCGACCAACGCGGCACCGGACCCCGTCAAGCCGGGCGACACACGCAAGACGACCTTCGGAGTACCCGGTCTCGACATCCCGTGGTTCAACGACCCGTCGCAGATCTTCAAGCTGCTGATGGGCCAGGACATCACCCTGATCGACTACCAGTTCGGCGGCCTGCATGCCGAGGCCGGGTTCCAGTACACCTTCGGTCCGTTCCTCGTCGGCCCCGTGCCCGTCTCGATCGTCATCGGCGGCTCGGTGCAGATCAACGGCCACCTCGGGATCGGCTACGACACCACCGGTCTGCGCGAAGTGCTCGACGGCGGCGGCCCGGACAAGCTGCTCGACGGCCTGTTCTTCGACACCTACGACTCGTCCGGCCATGAGGCACCGGTCGTCCAGCTGATCGGCACGGTCACGGCGGGCGCTGAAGTGGATCTCGTGGTCGTGAAGGCCGGCATCGAGGCCGGCCTGCAGCTGACCGTGAACTTCTTCTTCGACGACCCCACCCCTGACGGGAAGATGTCGCTGCATGACATCGGGAGCAAGCTCGACAACCCGATCTGCCTGTTCAAGGTGACGGGCAGTCTCGACGCCTTCCTGAAGGCGTTCGTCGAGATCGACCTGTTCTTCTACAGCGACCGCTTCGAGTTCACGATCCTGCAGCTGCACCTGCTCGACTTCTCCGCGGCCTGCAGCCCACCGAAGCCCGAACCGGCGACGCTGGTCGGCAGCACGCTGGAGCTCAACATCGGCCCACACGCGGACCGCAGGCACTACCACTTCGACGCGGCCAAGTGGGGCGACGCCAACGACTCCCAGAACAAGGAGGAGGTCGTCGTCAGATCGCTGCCACCGGGCAACCCGCATCAGGTCTCGGTGTCCCTCTTCGGCTACTACGAGGAGTACGGCGACAGCGCCACCAACACCATCCACGCGATCTCGGCTGACGGCGGCATCGGCAACGACAAGATCACGATGCAGGCCGGCTCCCGTGACACCGGCACGATCACGGTGGACAGCGTCACGCGCGACTGCACAGCGGCAAAGCCCTGCAACGACGTGCCCTTCACGCTCCCGGCCACCGTCAACGGCGGTGGCGGTGACGACGTCATCGTCGGCGGCGACGCTGCCGACACGCTGAACGGTGACGGCGGAGCCACGCCGGACCCGGCCGGCAGCGACAAGATCTCCGGCGGTGCCGGCAACGACACCATCACCGGCGGCCCCGGGGGCACGGACAACCTGTCCGGCGACACGGGCAGCGACCACATCTACGGCGGCACGCTCTCCCCCGGCTTCATCTCGGGCAGCGGACCAGTCGTCATCGAGGGCGGTCCGGGGGCGGACTTCCTCTACGGCTCCAACGCGGCCGACAACATCGACGGCGGCCCGGGTCTCGACCCGAACGCCATCGACCCGCTGCACAAGCCGAGCACGTTCGCGACCACCCAGCCGACAGCCGTTGACGGCGGCGACGTCATCGTCGGCAGCAAGGGCAACGACAGCTTGAACGGCGGCCCTGGCGACGACATCATCTCCGGCGACGAGGACCTGTCCCTCGACACCGGGTGCGTCGCCAACGGCGCTGCGCCCGACAACAGCGACGCGGCCAACCACGTGACCAGCAACGACGACATCATCGATGCGGGCACCGGCAACGACCACGTCTGGGGCGGAAGCGGCAGCGACATCGTGAAGGGCGGCACGGGAAGCAACTTCATCTGCGGCAACGCGGGCGACGACACCCTCGAGGGCAACCCCGCCAGCGGCTCCACCGCCGACCACAGCACGATCGTGGGCGGCCCTGACCAGGACATCCTGAGCAGCGGCCCCGGCGACAGCCTGCTGATCGGCGGCTCGGGCAACGACACGACGACGCCTGGCGCCGGCAACGACATCGTCATCGGTGGGCTCGGGCGCGACACGGTCTCCGGCGGGCTGGGCAACGACATCCTGCTCGGCGACGACGGCACGGTCGGCGGCGACGACCCGGCAACACTCGCCGCCCTCTCGCCGGCAGCGCTCGAGACGAAGATCTCCGGGCTGCAGGCCGAGAGCCTGCTCGTGCGGGCGTCCCATGTCGCAGGAAGCACGGGTTCCGACACCGGCGCAGTCCTCTCCTGCACAACGGCGTACGACCAGCTCAACACGACGTCTGGCAACTCGGACTGCATCAGCGGCTCCGGCGGTGGCGATGTCGTCTACGCCGGTCCCGGCGCGGACACCGTCTCGGGCGACGACGGCGCCGACTACCTCGACGGAGGAAGCGGGCCGGACACGGTCCGCGGCGCCCAGATGGACGACTACATCTACGGCCAGGCCGGTGACGACAGCCTCTTCGGAGACAGCGGCGCCGACCACATCTACGGCGGTCCCGACCAGGACACGATCCACGGCGGGTCGGAGGCCGACTACATCGAGGGCAACGGCAGCTCGGACACCATCAACGGTGACTCCGGGAACGACAACATCCTCGGTGGCTCGGGCTCGGCAGCGGCAGAGGACAAGAACGTCGGCAGCCTCGGCGACACCATCCTCGGCGGCGAAGGCGACGACGTGATCGTCGGCGACAACGGCACGATCAACGAGAGCACCCGCGCCGTCGTGATCTTCGACAACAACGACGCCGCCGTGCTCGATGAGTACGGAAACGACGCCATCTTCGGCAACGAGGGCAGTGACCGCCTCTACGGCGGCGGCGGCGTCGACACCGTGCACGGCAACGAGCTCGATGACTACATCG
The DNA here is from genome assembly GCA_025465135.1 of Frankiales bacterium. Lineage (GTDB taxonomy): Bacteria > Actinomycetota > Actinomycetes > Mycobacteriales > SCTD01 > RYN-124. The sequence continues at coordinate 18,459 of JAODNA010000112.1, forward strand.
AGGGCAACTCCGGCGCCGACAACCTGTTCGGCGACGACGGCAACGACCGCATCATCGGCGGAAGCAGTCAGGACGCCGCCACCGCGAACGACACCGGCGACACCGTGCACGGCGGCCTGCTCGACGACGTGATCATCGGCGACAACGGCACCATCAGCCCGATCGGTGTCACCACGATGGCGGTCTCCCCCAGCAACACCTTCGGTGACGACCACCTGTACGGCGACCAGGGCTTCGACCAGGTCTACGGCCAGCTCGGTGACGACACGATCTACGGCGACACCGGCGCCGACTACCTGATAGGCGACCTCGGCTCGATCACCGTCGGCACCGCTCCGGCGCTGTGGCCCGGGAACTCCCCACACAACGAGGTAACGCTGATCAGCCCCGAGGAAGGCGGCATCGACACGATGTACGGCGGCGGTGCCGACGACCACATGTACGGCGGTGCCAAGGACGACGTGATGCAGGGCAACAGCGGCAACGACTACATGGAGGGCAACAACGGCCGCGACAGCATGTACGGCCTGAACGACGGCACGGCTGGGGACATCTCCGCCGCGGCCGACTTCCTCGCCGCGTCAGGCGCAGAAGGGGATCAGGACGACATGCTGGGCGGCAGCTCCAACGTCAACCCGGAGGCCAACAAGCAGGACGTCGGCGAGACCGTGATGCAGGGCAACCTCGGCGCAGACGTCATGATCGGCGACAACGGCACGATCACACGCACCGTGGCCACGCCGACGACCTGGGCCACGGACCAGATCACCGGCGGCATCGCCCGCACCGTCACGCTGTTCTACGCGGACCGGGCGGACTGCTCCACGGGAGTCTGCGGCGGCGACACGATGCAGGGTGACGAGGGCAACGACCGGATGTACGGCGAGGGCGGCGACGACGTCGTCCACGGCAACCTCGCCAACGACTACATCGAGGGCAACCAGAACGACGACACCCCGGCGTACCAGGCAATCGCCGGCCAGTACGGCGACCTGCTCTTCGGCGACGAAGGTGAGGACGACATCACCGGCGGCAGCTCGCAGATCGCCACCGGCAGCGGCGCGAACGCCACGGGTCAGCCGGACTCCGGCGACACCATCTCCGGCGGTGCCGACGCCGACGTGATTGCCGGTGACAACGCCATCCTGAGCAAGGTCCTCCCCGGCGCGACCAGCGCCGATGTCTCCAAGCGCAGCGGCATGAGCAACCAGCGCAACATCCAGCTGCTCGACCTGCGCACCAACACCACCCTGACCGGCGGCAACGACCTCATCACCGGTGACGACGGCGTGGACGTCGTCTTCGGCCAGATCGGCGACGACCGGCTGAAGGGCAACGCCGGCGACGACTACGTCGAGGGCGGCCCCGGGATCGACTGGGTCGAAGGAAATGACGGCGACGACGATCTCGTCGGCGGAAGCTCCTTCGTCAACGGCGGGTCGGGTGACACGCGTTCCGGCCTGCCCGACGTGGGCGACAGGGTCTTCGGCGGATCGGGCAACGACCTGATGCTCGGCGACAACGCGATCATCACGCGCGTTGCGCCGTTCAACGACATCGTCTCCAACCGGCTCGTCGTCAAGCGGCACCTCGAGCTGCTCGATCTGAGCAACGGCGCAGGCGGGATCCTGACGGCGGCGCCCGACCGTTCCGGCGACGACCAGCTGTCGGGTGGCAGCGGCGTGGACGTCATCTTCGGGCAGGACGGCTCCGATCGGATCTCCGGTGGCAGCGAGGACGACTACATGGAGGGCAACGGCGGCGCCGATCGCATGTGGGGAGACCGGCTGCTGACGGACGCGACAGTTGCGCCCGAGGTGCCGACCCTCATCGGCGCCTGGCCCGGAGCCGCCACCGCGGCACCCGATCTCGAGGGCGTGCAAGGCGCAGCCGGTCAGGACGACCAGCTGGGCGGCAGCTCGATCCAGAGCTTCCGCGACGCCGATGACCGGATCTTCGGGGACGGAGCCGCCGACTTCCAGCTCGGCGACAACGGCACGGTCACGCGTGTCCTGAACCCGGCCGGAACCGCTCTGACGTACTTCACGACGTACAACCCCACCACGGTCGCCCGCATCCCGGTGCGCTTCTGCACCAAGAACACGACGACCACTGTCACGACCTGTGAGGTGGCGGGAGCCTCCGGAGCCGACTACATGGAAGGCAATGCCGGCGACGACTACATGTTCGGTCAGGACGGCAACGACCTGATGCTCGGAGGCACCGAGAACGACGACATGTACGGCGAGCTCGGCGACGACCAGATGTTCGGTGAGGACGGTGAGGACGCCATGATCGGCGACCGCGGCTGGATCACCGACACCAAGGTCAGCAGCGCGAGCGCACAGGTCAAGGTGACGACCAACGGACCGGCGTTCTTCGACTACACCGGCCTGCGCATCGGCCAGCTCGACCGTCGGGTGGCCATGGACAAGGACGTCGGCAACGTCGCCCTCGTGCACCCTGGCTACAGCGAAGGCGGCAACGACCAGATGCGCGGCGGTCGCGGCCACGACTCGATGCACGGCGAGCAGGGTGACGACCTCATGAACGGCGACTCCGGCGGCGACTGGCTCTTCGGCGACGACGGCGGCGACGTGATGTGGGGCGGCAAGGGGTCGGACAACCCGGCTACACCCAATGCCCGCAACGAGTCCACGGGCCCGAACGCGGCGGTCGGCATCCCGACCGACAACCTCGTCGACTACCTGTTCGGTGGCTACGGCGGCAGTGAGACCTCCGTCGGTGCCGAGTTCACCGGTGGCTCGGACATCCTCGACTGGCGTCCGCGCCCGAACGTCGACCCGGTGATCTGGTTCACGATGACGAACACGGGCAATGGCCTCGGCCAGGACGCCGACACCACCGACAACCAGCACCACCAGGGCATCGACTGGGTCTACGGCGGGTTCGACCGGGACGTCCTCCAGGGCGACGTCGGGAAGAACGGCCCGGACTTCGGCGACCGGCTCATGGACTGGGACGGCAACTTCAACCTGTTCTCCCGGTGCAACTCGAGCTACGGCGACGACGGGGACATCCGGCAGCACAGCCCGGCCGCGCAGACCTTCCTGCAGACCTTGGCCTACGGCTCCGGTGCCGGACCGCTCCTGAGTGAGATGGCCGATCCCAACCGGGTCCCGACCGGGGCGCACGAGCTCGCGTTCGTCTACCCGGGCGACAAGGGCAACAACGGCAAGCCGTACCCGACCTCGCCTGGTCACTTCGACACCAACGCGTGCGCTCTCCCGTGACCCGCTTCGAGCGGCGTCGCAAGCGGCTGGGACTCGTCGTCATCATTGCGGTGATCGCGGTCATCGCCGCGCTGACCGCGGCCGGTGCCCTCAGCACCGGCACGTCGACCGGGGCAGCCGTGTCCACGAGGTGACCGGCCTGCCGGCCTGTGGATAACCCACGTCACGGGCCGGCAGGCGCTTGGTAGAACCGTGCTCGGGACAGCGAGGACGGAGACCGCATGGAGCTGGGACTCGGCGTCCTCGACGTCGGTACGGGTGCCCGCGCCGAGGTCGTCGTGCGGGCCGTCGACGGCACCACGCTGGCGGAGGTCACGGACGAGCTGCGTGCGACCGTGCTCCCGGTCGGTGTCGGTGGCGCGCTGTCGGTGGGCGGTGTCCCTCTCGAGGGTGGCGCGCTGCTCGGTCAGCCGCCCCTGGTGCAGGGGGCGCAGGTCGAGGTCGGCGCGCCCTGCCCCCCGCCCGCGGTGGACGGGCTGCCAGAGCTGCGGGTGGTGGGCGGACCCCACGCCGGTGGCGTCCACCTGCTCGCCCCCGGCGCGGTCGTCATCGGCCGACTCGGCGACGTCCGGCTGGACGACGACGGCGTCAGCCGAGAGCACTGCCGGCTGACGCTGACGCACGGGGGTGCGACCGTCGACGACCTCGACTCGACCAACGGCACGTGGGTCGACGGCGCACGCGTCGACCGCACCACGACCCTTGCGTACGGCGGCCTGCTGCGCATCGGCGACTCGACCCTTCAGCTCCTCCCCCTGAGCGAGGCAGTCGCACCGGTGGCACCGGCCGGGGACGGCCGGCTGGCGTTCAACCGACCGCCACGGCTGCGCCCGCCGCGGCCCGTCGTGCAGGTCGTCGTACCCGCCCCGCCTACCGATCGCGACCGCAGTCCGATCCCCGTGCTCGCCGTCGTCGCGCCGATCGTGCTGGGTGTCGTCATGTGGCGGGTGCTGGGCAACGCGACCTTCCTGCTCTTCACCCTGCTGTCACCGGTGATGGTCATCGGCAACGTCGTGACCGACCGCCGGGCCGGCAAGAAGCAGACGCGTCGGCAGCGTGGGATCTGGCAGGCCCAGCGAGAGGTCGCCGAGCGCACGCTGGCCGAGGCTGTCCGCAGCGACGAGCTGCACCGCAGGAGCGCGGTCCCCGACGCGCCGACCGTCCTGCTCCACGCACGTGGTCCGCGGCCGCGGCTCTGGGAGCGCCGGCGCGGCGACGACGACCTGCTGCACCTTCGACTCGGCCTCGCCGACCAGCCGGCGCGCGTCGAGGCCGAGGGCGACATCACGGAGGCCATGACGCTGGCCCGATCTGTGCCGGTCGTCGTGCCGCTGCGGACGGCGGGCGTCCTGGGTGTGGCCGGCCCGCGAGCCAGGACTCTGGCCATCGGCCGATGGCTCGTGGCGCAGACCGCGGTGCTGCAGAGCCCTCGCGACGTGCAGGTCGTGATCGTCGCCGACCCGGGCGCGGCAGCCGCGTGGGAGTGGGCGGCGCGGTTGCCGCACTGCGTGCCCGACGGCGGCCAGGACTGCCGGGCCACGCTCGGCCTGACCTCCGCCCACGCGGCCGCCAGGATCAGCGAGCTGGCCGCGCTGATCGAGACCCGGCGGGCCGAGCAGGTGGGCGCCGGTCCACGGGCGCGCAGCGACGACCGGCCGGTGCTGCTCGTCGTGGACGGCGCGCGTGCGCTGCGCGCCGTCCCCGGTCTCGCCGCGGTTCTCGCGGAGGGCCCCGCCGTCGGCGTCTACACCCTCGCCCTCGAGCAGGACGCGCGACTGCTGCCCGAGGAGTGCGGCGCGACCGCAGTCGTGACCGGTTCGGCCGGCACCCGACTCGACGTCCGCCAAAGAGATCAGCCGGACCTGCCCGGGGTCGTCGCGGACGCGGTGCCGCCGTCGTACGCAGAGGCGGTGGCCCGTGCCCTCGCGCCGCTGCGCGACGACAGCCGTGACCGTGGTGGCGCGGAGGGGCTGCCCTGCACGGTGCGCTGGACGGAGGTGAGCGGGCTGCCGCTCGAGGGCGGCGAGGCCGACGTGGCGGGGGTGCTGGCGCGATGGGCCGCCCCCGGGCGCACGACCACCGCGCTGCTCGGCCGCGGCCCGGACGGACCGTTTGCCGTCGACATCGCACGCCACGGCCCGCACGCGCTGATCGCGGGTACGACGGGGGCGGGCAAGAGCGAGCTGCTTCAGACGCTCATCGCGTCACTCGCGGCGGGCAACCGACCCGATGAGCTCAACCTGCTGCTCGTCGACTTCAAGGGCGGCGCCGCGTTCGGCCCGTGTGCACGGCTCCCCCACACCGTCGGCATGGTGACGGACCTCGACGGCGCGCTGGTCGAGCGCGCGCTCGCGTCGCTGACCGCCGAGCTGCGGCGGCGCGAGACGCTGCTGGCGGCCGCGGGCGCCAAGGACCTCGAGGACTACCGACGCCGCGGGCCGGCCCCCCTTCCCCGTCTGGTCATCGTCGTCGACGAGTTCGCGACACTGGCCGAGGAGCTGCCGGAGTTCGTCGGTGGCCTGGTCGGGATCGCGCAGCGTGGCCGGTCCCTCGGCGTCCACCTCGTGCTCGCCACCCAGCGGCCCGAAGGTGTCGTGTCCGCAGACATCCGCGCCAACACCAACCTGCGGCTGTGCCTCGCCGTGACCCGCGAGTCGGAGTCGCGCGACGTCATCGACGCGCCCGTCGCCGCCACCATCAGCCGGCTGACCCCCGGCCGGGCCTACGCCCGCACCGGCCACGCCGACCTCACACCGTTCCAAGCGGCCCGCGTCGGGGGCCGACGGCCGGCGCTCGTCGCTCCCGACGAGGTTGCCTCGGTGTCGTTGTGCCCCGTGCCCGAGCTCGGAGACCCGGTCCCGCGCGGCGGCTCCGCCGAAGGCCGGGACGAGGTGACCGACCTGTCCTTGCTCGTCGACGCGTGCCTGTCCGCGGCCGACCGCCTCGGCATTGCGCCGCCGCGCTCGCCCTGGCTGCCGCCGCTCCCCGAGCGGCTGACGCTGTCCGCGGTGCCCGCAGCGAACGACCCGCTCGCCGGGACTGCGGGTCGGGTCGCGCCGCTCCCGTTCGGTCTCTGCGACGTCCCGGAGTCGCAGGCGCGCCGGCCACTCGCTCTCGACCTCGACACGGCAACCCACCTGATGGTCCTCGGCTCGCCGCGCTCGGGGCGCACCACGGCGCTGCGCACTCTCGCCGGCTCGCTCGCACGCAGCGCGTCACCCGACGACGTCCACCTCTACGTCGTCGATCCCGGCGGGGGCCTGGGCGCGCTCGGGTGCCTGCCCCACACCGGCGCCGTGGTCGGACGCGACGCACCCGAACGGGTGGACCGGGTCCTGACATGGCTGGCCGGCGAGGTGGCGCGCCGGCAGGCCGTGCTCGGAGCCGCCGGTCACGCCGGTCTGGCCGAGCACCGCGCCGCAGTACCGGTTGCGCAGCGGTTGCCGCACCTGCTGCTCTTCCTGGACCGCTGGGAGGCCTTCGTCGCGACCTACCAGGACCTCGACGCCGGCCGGCTCATCGACGTGTTCTACCGGCTCCTGCGTGAGGGGCCGGCGGCCGGCCTGCACGTCGTGATGACGGCCGACCGCACGGGGCTCGTCGGTCGGGTCTCCTCGATGGTCGAGGACCGGCTGCTGCTGCGGATGGCCGATCGCGGCGACTACGCCGGCGCCGGACTGCCGACCCGGCTGGTCCCCGACCAGCTGCCGGCCGGGCGGGGGTGGTCGATGGGCGGTACGCCGCTGACGGCTCAGGTCGCCCTCCTCGACGCAGACGCGTCAGGACCGGAGCAGACAGCGGCGCTCGAACGGCTCGCCGGTGCGCCGGCGCGGGTGGCCCGGCCACACCGGATCGAGCCGCTGCCGGCCTCGGTGGCGCTGTCCGTGATCCCCCGGCCGCCAGGTGACCGACTCGTCGTGGGCGTCGGCGGCGACGAGCTCGAGCCGCTGACGATGGACATCGCAGAGAGCGGCTTCGTCGTCGCCGGTCCGCCGCGATCGGGACGGAGCACCGCGTTGCTGACGCTGGCCCGCCAGCTGCAGGCCGCCGGATCCCGAGTGCTGGCAGTCGCGCCCCGGCCGTCCCCGCTGCGGGCAGTACCGGGTTGCCACACCGACCGCGAGGCGTCGTACGACCTGGAGGCCCTCCTTCTCGAGCGGCCCGACGCCATCCTCATCGACGACGCCGAGCTGCTCGTCGACTCGCCGCTGGCCTACCTGCTGGAGAAGGCGGCGCGGGATCGACGCGACAACGGCACGCTCGTCGTCGCGGCCGGCACGACCGAGGACCTCATGACCGGCTTCCGCGGCTTCGTGGTGGAGCTGCGACGAGCGAGAGCCGGGATCCTGCTGTCACCTCAGTCGTCGGCCGAGGGCGACCTGCTCGGCGTCCGGCTGTCGCGCTCGGTCGGCGGGCCGGTGCACCCCGGCCGGGGCCTGCTGTGCATCGGCGGTGCTACGACGCCGCTGCAGGTCGCCGCTACGGACTGAGGTGGCTGAAGACGAACGCGAACAGCAGCAGGAACACCACGATCCCGACGAGACCGAGGATCCAGATGTAGGGACTCGGGCTGTCCTGGAAGGACGCCTCCTTGCCGATCAGCTCGGGCAGCGTGGAACGACGACCGCCCGTGCGGCCGAGAACGAGCGGCGGTCGCTCGTCCTTGTCGGGGTCGTAGCGGTCCGGGTCGTTGGCCGGATCCAGGGGAACCGTCATGACATGTGGGGGTAGCCGTGATCCCGCGGCGGCACGAACGTCTCCTTGAGGGTTCGCGGTGACGTCCACCGCAGCAGGTTCAGCACCGAGCCGGCCTTGTCGTTGGTGCCGCTCGCGCGCGCGCCACCGAAGGGCTGCTGCCCGACGACCGCACCGGTGGGCTTGTCGTTGACGTAGAAGTTTCCCGCCGCGAACCGCAACCGCTCCGACGCCTCGGCGACCGCGTAGGAGTCCTGCGCGAAGACCGCTCCCGTGAGGGCGTACGGCGCCACCTCGTCGACGAGCGTCAGCGTGTCGTCCCAGTCGCTGTCGTCGTAGACGAACACCGACAGCACCGGTCCGAAGAACTCGCGGGTGAAGTACTCGTGCCGCGGGTCGGTGCCGACGACGACCGTCGGCTGCACGAAGAAGCCCTCGGAGTCGTCAGCGGTCCCCCCGGCGAGGACCTCCAGGCCCTTGTCCGCGGCGCCCCGGACGACGCCACTGAGCCGGTCGAAGGACCGCCGGTCGATCACGGCTCCGCCGAAGTGGGACAGGTCCGTCACGTCGCCGTAGGTCAGCGACCGGGTCCGGTCGGCGAGGCCGTCGCGCAGCCCGCCCTCCCACAACGAGCGCGGGATGTAGGCGCGCGATGCGGCCGAGCACTTCTGCCCTTGGTACTCGAACGCTCCGCGCACGAGCGCGACCTCGAGGGCTTCCGGCTCGGCGGACGGGTGAGCCAGGACGAAGTCCTTGCCGCCGGTCTCACCGACCAGCCGCGGATACGTGCGGTAGCCGTCGATGTTGTTGCCGACGGTCTTCCAGAGGTGCTGGAACGTCGCGGTCGAGCCGGTGAAGTGGATGCCGGCCAGGTGCTCGTCGACGAGGGCGACGTCGGACACCGCGCCGCCGCTGCCCGTGACCATGTTGATGACGCCCGGCGGGATCCCGGCCGCCTCGAGCAGCCGCATGATGAAGTGGGCCGACAGCTGCTGCGTCGGCGACGGCTTCCACACCACCGTGTTGCCCATCAGCGCCGGCGCGATCGGCAGGTTGCCCGCGATCGCGGTGAAGTTGAACGGCGTGATGGCCAGCACGAAGCCCTCGAGCGGGCGGTGGTCCATCCGGTTCCACACGCCCGGGCTCGACACGGGCTGCTCGGCAAGCACCTGGTGCCCGAACGCGACGTTGAAGCGAAGGAAGTCGATCAGCTCGCAGGCGCTGTCGATCTCCGCCTGGATCGCGGTCTTGCTCTGACCGAGCATCGTCGCGGCGTTGAGGGTGTCGCGCCACGGCCCCGCCAGCAGCTCGGCGGCGCGCAGCAGCACCGCGGCACGGTCGTCGTACGACGCCGCTCGCCAGTCGGGCGCCGCCGCCAGCGACGCGTCCACCGCCGCCCGCACGTCGTCCTTGCCGGCGTCGCGCATCGTGCCCAGCACGGCCGCGTGCCGGTGCGGCTGGACGACGTCGATCGGGTCGCCGCTGCCCAGCCGCTCCTGGCCCGCGATGGTCATCGTCAGGTCGAGCGGGTCGGCGCTGCCGAGCTCCTTGAGCCGGGCCTCCAGGGAGGCGCGCTCGGCGCTCCCCGGCGCGTAGCCGCGGACGGGCTCGTTGCCCGGGACGGGCACCTGGGTGGCGGCGTCTGGCACGGGGGGACTCCTCGCTTCCGACCGAACCCCATGCTGTCACGCGCGGCCGCCCGCGAACAGCGCAGCGGGCCCGCCTCCGAGAGGAGGCGGGCCCGCTGCGGCGACGGACTACTTGATCGTGACGGGGATGCAGCTGCCCTGCTCGTAGCTGAAGCCGACACAGACGCCGCGGCTGTCGTCCGAGACGCCCAGCAGCGGCTGGCTGCCGTAGCCGGTGCCGACCTGGGTGCCGTTGTCGTAGTGGGTGATCGTCACGCTCGGCAGCGGCGGGGCGGCCATGGCCGGCGCCGCCAGAGCCGCAGAGGCGGCCACGACAGCGGCGGTGGCGAGCAGGGACGTGGTCAGACGGGTCACAGGAGCTCCTCGATAGGGATGGTCGCCTCGAGAACCCCATTCGCCGCGACCCGCCGCGTTCCTCCTGGTCAGGTGGCCAGTCTTTGTCAGGACAGCTCGAGCAGGGGACCGAGCTCCTGGGTGGCGTACCACTGCAGCTCGTGCCCCTCGGCCTGCTCCATCACGAAGACGGCCTCCTCGCTGCCGAGGTCGGCGGCGATGACGGCCTCGACCGCCGCGCGCACGTCGGGTTCCGCATCGGGGTCGTCGACGTGCAGCGACCGGACGTCGGCGAGCCGGACGGTGGCCCCGACCGTCACGGCGCCCCGGTCCAGCGCAGGTGCCGGGATCACGGCGGGGTCGGCCACGTCCGCGACCACCACGACGCGGCGGGGCGGCGCATCCGGGTCGACGTCGAGCAGCCGCAGCGAGGCACGCGCGGCGAGCGTCAGGGCGGCGTACTCCAGCTCGTCCTGGTCGCCCTCGGCGTACCACTCCCGCAGGGCCCCCGTCACGGCGAAGCCGGGCAAGGGGGGGTCGTCGAGGCGGCCGGTGTCGAGGAGCCGGCTCAGGACCGGCATCGTCGCCGGCAGGTAGACGCGCAACCTCAGGCCGGTACGGCGTACGACGGGGGTCGGCGCAACGCCTCGCGGGACGTGCGCAGCGAGGTCTCGAGGACCTGCTCGCGCCGCCGGGGGTCCATCATGTTGGCGCCGATGACGGCGAGGTCCTCCGCACCGGGGCCGAGGAACGTGACCTTCGTGCCGGTCGCCGCGACCTTCTTCACCTCGCCGATCACGCGCTTGGTCGACAGCCGGCGGAACCGCCGCTCGAACCGGGCGGCCACTGCAGTGGGGCGGTCGTAGTGCAGCGACGTCATGGGCGACAGCACGACGACCTCGTCGAGCCCGAGCTTCGCGACGAGGTCGATCGACGTCGGGGAGCAGGCGCCGCCGTCGACGTAGCGGCGTCCGGAGATCGACACGGGGGTGTACCAGCCGGGGATCGCGCACGACGCCATCACGGCGTCACGCAGGTCGGCCTTCGGAGCGCCCTCGCGGCCGAAGGCGACGCGCCGACCGCTGTCGTAGTCCATCGCGACGACCCACGTGCAGGGATGGTCGGCCCAGCCGCCGTCGGGACGCACGGCCTCGACGAGCTGCCCGAGCGGCGCGAGCGAGCCGCGACCCTGCGGCAGGACCGCTGCGAGCGCGCCCATCGGCGTCACCTTCCAGGGTCGCAGGGCGCTGGACAGGACACCGCGAGGCGAGCCCATCCGCAGCTTCGGTCGCGGCGGGAGCGCGCCGCCGGAGTCGCGGTCAGGGTCGTAGGAGATCTCCGGGTCGCCGGGCGCGACGATCCCGCGCTGGTGGTTGAGCAACTGGTCGACCCCGACGCCGCAGCCGAGGAAGGCCGCGAGCACCGAGCCGGCGGAGGTGCCGATGAGGACCTCCGCCTCGCGCGGGTCCCAGCCGTACTCCTCCTGCACCGCCGCCATCGCGCCGATCGTCCAGGCCGCGCCGAGGACGCCTCCCGCGCCGAGGACGAGCCCGCGTCGTGTCATCAGGACACCGTGCCCACGAGCTCGGCCAGCGACTCCTCGATGCAGCCGGCCAGCACGTCGATGTCGGGCATGGCGTCGCGGTCGGCGTTCAGGCCGAAGTAGACGCCGCCGTCGTACGACGTGAGCCCGATCGACACCGCCTGCCCCTTGCTCAGCGGCACGACGGGGTACATCTCGAGCATGCGGGCGCCGGCGGCGTACAGCGGGAACTGCGGGCCCGGCACGTTGGTGACCACGACGTTGAAGAGCCGCTTGCTGAAGCCGCTGGCCACCCTGGCGCCGAGCGCGTGGATCGTCGGCGGCGCGAAGCCGGTGAGCTGCACGAGCGCGTCTGCGCCGACGGACTCACCCGACTCCTTGTGACCGCGCATCGCGAACGACACCTGGTGGAGCCGCATCACCGGGTTGCCCTCGCCGATGGGCAGGTCGACGAAGTACGACGACACGCGGTTGCCGCCGCTCTCACCCTCGGAGCGCACCGACACGGGCACCATCGCACGGATCGTCGTCGTCGGTGTCACGGACTCACCGCGGGTCAGCAGCCACGTGCGCAGGGCGCCGGACACCGTCGCGAGCACGACGTCGTTGACGGTGCCGCCGTGCGCCTTGCGGACCCGCTTGTAGTCGTCGAGATCGGTCTTGGCCATGCCGAACCGGCGCTGCTCGCCGATCGTGACGTTGAGCGGGGAGTCGGGTGCCGAGCGCACCATCGTGCGGGCGGACTGCAGGACGCCCCCGGCGATCGCGCTCACCTTGCCGGCGGTCGCGCGGGCGTCGACAACCGCACCGCGGGCGGTGTCGAGGGCCTGCGCCGGCCGCTTCACGTAGTCGGTCACCGCGCCGACCATCAGAGCCGCCGCACCGGGCTCCTTGCGCGGCGTCCAGTCGTCGTCCGGCACGTCGCGCGGCGTCGGCGTCAGGTCGAGGATCACCGTGCCGATGTCGACCGCTGAGACGCCGTCAACCATCGCGTGGTGGGTCTTCGTGATGACCGCGACGCGGCCCTTCTCGAGGCCCTCGACCAGGTAGATCTCCCACAGCGGGCGGTTGCGGTCGAGCTGCCGGCTCTGCAGCCGCCCCGTGAGCTCGCGCAGCTGCGCCATGGTGCCCGGCTTGGGCAGCGCGCTGCGACGCACGTGGTAGGTGACGTCGAAGTCCTCGTCGTCGACCCAGACCGGGTTGGCGAGCCGCCCGGGGATGAACCTGACCTTCTGCCGGTAGCGCGGCACCAGCGCGATCCGGTGCGAGATCAGGTCGACCAGCCGGTCGTAGTCGAAGCCCCCGTCCGGCGGCTCGAAGGTCGCGACCCCGCCGACATGCATCGCGGTGGTCGGGGTCTCCATGTAGAGGAAGGAGACGTCCAGCGGGCTCAGCCGGTCGGTCATGGAGCCATTATGCGGTCAGGCTGATCTCCAGCAGCGCCTCGAGCTCGGCCACCGTCTCGGCGTAGGTCCGATGCAGGATCCCGACCATCCCGACGGCGACTGCCCCCTTGACGTTGGGTACGAGGTCATCGACGAACACGCAGGCGCCCGGCGCGACACCGAGCTGCCGCGCGCAGAGCTCGTAGATCTCCGGCTCCGGCTTGCGGAGGCCGACCTCGCCGGAGATGACGGTGACGTCGAACAGCTCCTCCCAGCCCTCCCGCGGGTAGTTCAGCCCCCAGCTGTTGGACAGCAGCGCGGTCTTCAGGCCGGAGCCGCGCACCCGGCGTACGACCCCGACCATGTCCTCCGCACGCTGGAAGCCCGCGAACATCCGCGCCAGCAGCCCCTCGGCCCGGACCGGCTCGCCCGTCGTCGAGACGAGGTGCTGCGCAAGGCGCTCCTCGAAGTGCGGGATCTCGATCTCGCCGCGCTCCAGCGCATGCACGGGGTTGTCGGCCGCATCGCGCTCGCCCTGCGGCCCGAGCAGGGCGCGCATCGCTTTTCCGAACGCGTCGCCGTCGACGCCGTCCGCCGCGAACCAGGCGCCCATCGTGTCGGCGAGCGAGTTGGTGAGCACGCCGCCGTAGTCGACGACCAGCGCTTCGATCACCGGCATGACGGGCTCGCTGCGGGCTTGGCCCCCGGCTTCGCCGCCGGCGCTCCGGCCGTCGCGAGCCGATGCGCGTAAGCGGAGGTCTCGGCCGGGGTGCGCAGCCGCGCGAACGTCGAGCCGAGGACCACGTCGAGCGCCCCACGCGCGGCGGAGGGCACGGGTACGACGGCAGCACCGAGCACGTGCGCGCTGAGCAGCAGCGCGCCGGGGCGAGCGCCCGGGCCGTAGTAGACGCGCGAGGTCCCGGCGAGCGGCCGCGGCGCGTTGCCCATCGCGGTGACCGTGAAGCCGCGGCGGGCGAGCTCGTCGCCGACGGCCCGGGCCAGCCGGTCTCTGCCGGTCCCGTTCAGCAGCCGCAGGCTGACCTGGCCGGGTGCCGGCAGGCGGACCGGCGCGGCGGCCCTGGCCGGGGAAGCCGGGGTCGCCGCGGTCGAGGCGCGTGTCGACGGGCACGGTGTCGCTGCGGCCGTCGCGGCGGCGTGGGTGTCGTCCTTGCGGATCAGGTAGCTGCCCACCGCGATCGCCACGACCACCAGCACCACGAGGACAACAGGCCACCGGCTGCGGCGGCGGCGGAACGACGAGCCGTGCCGGTGCCTGCGCGCCGGGGCCAGGTCGCCCGAGGGGATCCTCACGCGACAAACCTAGGCGGCGGCCGGTGCGGCAGACTGCAGGTCCGGCTCGCGCGTCGCCTCACCGGCGCGTCCCTCTCGGAAGGCACCCCGTGGACTTCGCCCCCTCCGCCAAGGCCCAGGACTACATCGAGCGGATGACCGACTTCCTCGAGACGCGGATCGTCCCTGCGGAGAAGGAGTACGAGAAGTTCCGCCGGGCGCAGGGCTACGGCGACCACAACGTCCCGCCGGTCGTCGACAAGCTCAAGGTCGAGGCCCGCGAGCGCGGCCTGTGGAACCTGTTCCTGCCCGACATCTCCGGCCTCACCAACGTCGAGTACGCGCAGGTCGCCGAGATCACCGGCCGCTCGATCCACATCGCGCCCGAGGCCATCAACTGCGCTGCGCCCGACACCGGCAACATGGAGGTGCTGCACATGTTCGGCACCCCCGAGCAGAAGGCGCAGTGGCTCCAGCCGCTCCTCGAAGGCGAGATCCGGTCGGCCTTCGCGATGACCGAGCCGGACGTCGCGTCCTCGGATGCCACCAACATCTCGACCTCGATCAAGCGCGACGGCGACGACTACGTCATCAACGGCCGCAAGTGGTGGACCAGCGGCGCCGCCGACCCGCGCTGCAAGATCATGATCGTCATGGGCAAGACCGACGAGAGCGAGTCGGTCCACCGCCAGCAGTCGATGATCCTCGTCCCGATGGACACCCCTGGCGTCGAGGTCATCCGGTCCCTGCCGGTCTTCGGCTACCAGGACCAGCACGGCCACTGCGAGGTGCTCTTCACGCAGGTCCGAGTCCCCGCGTCGAACCTCATCGCCAACGAGGGCGACGGCTTCATGATCGCGCAGGCGCGTCTCGGCCCCGGCCGCATCCACCACTGCATGCGCTCGCTCGGCATCGCGGAGCGCGCGTTGAAGCTGATGTGCGAGCGGGCTGCGTCACGCGTCGCCTTCGGCAAGAAGCTGGCAGAGCAGGGCGTCGTACAGGAGCAGATCGCCGAGTCGCGGATGGAGATCGAGCAGGCCCGCCTGCTCACCCTCAAGGCCGCCTGGATGATCGACAACGTGGGCGCCCGCGGTGCCCGCACCGAGATCGCCGCCATCAAGGTGATCGCGCCGCGGATCGCGTTGCGCGTCATCGACCGCGCGATCCAGGTGCACGGCGGGGCCGGCGTCAGTGACGACTTCCCGCTCGCGCAGATGTACGCCGGCATGCGCACCCTGCGTCTTGCCGATGGACCCGACGAGGTGCACGTGCGCACCGTCGCCCGACAGGAGCTCGGGAAGTACCTGCACCGGACCTAGCGAGCGCCGGCGAGCCGGCCCAGCCGGCCGCGGCGCTGTGTGCGCGCGACCCCGACCAGGCCGGCGGCGAGGTCGGCGAGAGCGAGCCGCGCCGGCGAGGAGCCCGCCGCCTCTGTGAGGCTGCGGCCGGCCGCCACAGCCGCGTCGACGCCGCCGACATCCAGCGGCACGAAGGCCACGCTCTCGACACCGGCGTAGCGCAGCAGAGCCGCCCTGATCTCGCGCTCTGCATCGCCGGGGACGCTTGTCGAGCGCAGTCGGTTGACGACCACCGTCGGCACGGCGCCCGGGATGACCTCCTTGAGCTCGCCGAACCCGCGGACCAGCCGCTGAAGCCCGACCGGGTCGGCCGTGCCGACGGCGACGACGACGTCGGCTGCCTCGAGGAAGGCCAGGGTCGCGCCGTTGCGGCGAGGAGCCGCCGTGTCGAAGGCGAGCTCCTCGTCCTGCTCGAGGCAGAAGCCGCAGTCGACGACCGTGACCGCAGCGAGTGACCGCGCCAGGCCGAGCACCGGCTCGAGCGCTGCCGGGCGCAGTTCCGGCCAGCGGTCGGCCCGCGAGATCCCGGACAGCAGCCGGAAGCCGGGCGCCACCGTGCGGGCGAGGTCGGCGAGCGCGGCGAGGTGGAGCTGGCCGTTGTTGGCGAGCCGCGCCGCGGCGGCGAGGCCGGGCGACTCGTCGAGCACGCCGAGCAGCTGGGCCACGACCCCGCCGTACACATCGCCGTCGATCAGGAGCGCAGACCGGCCGAGCGCGGCGATCTCACCGGCGAGCCCGACGGCGACCGTGGTGCGGCCCGGGGCACCCGTCGGTCCCCAGACCGCGATGACCCGGCCGGTCCCCACCCCGACGTCTGGGGCCGAGACGACGGGCTCCGCGGCGGCGAGGTCGGTCAGCGCGGCCCGCGGATCGCCGAAGGACGCGAGCTCGCCGGGGCTCGCGCCGAGGCCCCGCTCCACCGTCTCCATCACCGCGGCACTGATCGCGGCGGGGGACGCGTCGGCCGGCAGGACCTCGGTGACGCCGAGCTGGCGCAGCCGGCGCTCCGCGTCCTCGTCTCCCGGTGGCACCAGGCCCACGACCGCGACCCCGGCGACGGCGAGGCGGGCCAGCGCGTCGCGGTCGAGCCGGCGCAGGTCCGCGGAGAGCAGCACCGCTCGGGCCTGCCCCGTCGCAGCGGTCGCCAGCAGGTCGGCGAGGTCGACGCACCGCCGTACGACGCTGACCCCGTGGTCACCGCGCTCGAGCGCCGCGACCAGCTGGGCCTCCCACACGGCGTCCGAGACGGCCGTCAGGACCGGCACCGCCATCAGCTCGTGCCCGTCGTCTCGGACTCCTGCTTGCGGGGGACGCCGACGAGGTCGATGCGGCCCTCCGACATCGCCGCCAGCAGCAGCGGCACGTCGGCCGGCCGGACGCGGAGCACGACGGGCTCGTCGTCGTTGGAGGCCGACAGGCCGCCGCTGGCCCGCCGGAGCAGGACGGTCACGTTGCGCACGACGAGCCGCGGCGGTGTGGCGGACGCGCTGGTCGTCGCACCGGCCTTCGACTCCGGGCTGACGTAGACGTCGACCTGCGCGCCGCTCGTGAGGTTGGGCGGCAGGTGCCCGCGCCGGACGGGGACGGTGAGGAACCGGAACGACAGATCTGCGCCGGGCTTCGACAGCGCGTTGAAGGGCAGCAGCTCGCCCCCACCGACACCGCGCCGCAGGAAGTAGCCGACCGGCGCCGGACCGGTGCCGCGGACGTAGTTCTCCGAGTGCCCGAACAGCCGCACGCGGACCCGGGTCAGGTCGCGGTCGGCCAGCTGGGCGCCGGGCGCGAGGTCGTGCGTCGTGGCCCACACCGTCTGCGAGCGGTCGGCCGACGACAGCACGCGCGCTCCGACCACGACGCTGGTCAGCACGAGCAGCACACCGAGCACCAGCCGGGTGTCGAGCCAGCCGGGCGTCGCCAGCCGGTTCGCCTTCGGCGACGGTGGGGAGTCGGTCACCCGGGCATCCTTGCGTACGGCGGCGGCCCCGTGCACGGCCTGTGGATGACGCCCGACTCGTCCTCGTGCTGGGTGCGAGACTCGCTCCCATGGCAGCCGATCGGTTCCTGCAGCTGGCGGACGTCGCCGACGTCCTCAACATCTCCGCGTCCCAGACCTACGCGCTCGTCCGCAGCGGCGAGCTCCCCGCCATCAAGATCGGTGGCCGCGGCCAGTGGCGCGTCGAGCGCACGGCACTCGAGGCCTACATCGCGCGGTGCTACGAGGAGACGAAGGCCTTCGTCTCCTCCCACCCGGTGCGCGAGGGCGAGCTCGCCGACGGCTGACGTCAGCGGCTGCGCAGCAGCGCGACCGCGCTGATCGGGACGAGGCGCACCTGACGGACGGCGGCGGCCCGGCGCGGCTCCCCCGGCGGGTGCTCGGCGAGCTCCACGTGGTCGGCTCCGACGCGGTCCGCGGTACCGGCGACCGCCGATCCGTCCCGCAGCACGATGCTGACCCCCTCGCGGTCCCGCGCCAGCCCCCGCAGGGCCCAGCGCAGGTCCAGCCGCCGGCCCACCTCGCCCTCGCTGCCCGGAACAGCCGACTGCGGCCCCAGGCCGGCGATGCCCAGCACCGACGCGAGCGGCACGAGCACCTCGCGTAGCCCGGTCTCCGCCAGCAGCAGCCAGTCGACACCGGTGTCCTGCAGGCTGCCGTGCACGGTGCCGGCCCCCCACACCGTCACCGCGACCTGACGCCCCTCGGCGGCGCGCAGGCGGTCGACCGTGCGCAGCAACCCGGTCTCGCGGCGGGTGCGGTCGGCGACCTCGCCCTGCAGCTCGGCCGCCTCGGCCGCCTCGAGCTGTGCCTCGAGGTCGTCGAACAGGGCCTGCCAGCGCATCCCGGCAGCCTGCCGCCCTCCACATCGACCGTCAACCTGGGTTGACTGAGCGATATCGTCATCGTATAAACGCAAATGCAAGCAAACGTAAGCAACCGAACGGAGCGGTGATGATGCCTCCCCGGCAGGCGGCGCTCGGCCCGGCCGTCATCGGCGTCGTGCTGCTCGCGGCCGCACCCGCCCCGTCCGCCGCGCTGGCGACGCTGCGCGAGACGGCGACCGCACCCGATGCCACCGCTCCCGTCCTTGCACTGGTCGCCCTCGTCGCGTGGGCGCTGCTGGCCTGGCTGCTCCTCGTCGCCACCGCGGCGACGCTCGCCGCCCGCGGCCCGGGGGCAGCCGGTCGGGTCGCAGACGCGGTCGCCCGCCGGGTCGCGCCGGTGGCGATCCGGCGTGTCGTCGAGGTC
>JAODNA010000146.1 GCA_025465135.1 Frankiales bacterium
CGGCCGCGACCGCGCGCCGCGGCCGATGCGGCGGGCGGGCGAGGACGCCGCCGAGACGGTGGTCGGCCGCAACCCCGTCGTCGAGGCGCTGCGCGCGAAGGTGCCCGCGACGACGCTCTACCTCGCGCTCGGCCTCGACGCCGACGAGCGCGTGACCGAGGCCGTAGCCCTCGCGGGCAAGGCGGGGGTGGCGCTGATCGAGATGACGCGCCAGGAGCTCGACCGCATGACCGGGCGGGCCATGCACCAGGGGCTGGCGCTGCAGGTGCCGCCGTACACGTATCTGCATCCGAGCGACCTGCTCGCGGTCGCCCTGAAGGCGCCTGCCCCGCTGCTCGTCGCTCTCGACGGCGTCACCGACCCGCGCAACCTCGGGGCGGTGGTCCGCTCTGCCGCGGCGTTCGGCGCCCAGGGGGTGCTGGTCCCTGAACGGCGCTCCGCGGGCATGACGGCGAGCGCCTGGCGGACCTCCGCCGGTGCGGCGGCGCGGTTGCCGGTCGCGCGCGCCACCAACCTGGTCCGGGCGCTGAAGGAGCTGAAGGACGCCGGGCTCTTCGTCGTCGGGCTCGCAGCCGACGGAGCCGTCGCCCTCGACGACCTCGAGGTCGCCACCGGGCCGCTCGTGGTCGTCGTCGGCTCGGAGGGAGCGGGGCTGTCCCGGCTGGTGGCCGCGACCTGCGACCTGACGGTGTCGATCCCGATGGCGGGCGGCACGGAGTCGCTCAACGCCGGGATCGCCGCGGCGGTCACGCTCGCCGAGGTCGCGCGCCGCCGTCGTACGGCCTGACCTTTCCGAGGTTCCTTCGGCCGAATGGGTGATCTTGGACCGACCCTGGGAAGATTTTCTGCCCTAGTGTGAGCCGAATCACCGCACATGTCCGGTTTCCCCGGCGTCACCCCGGACTTCGCCGCTCGTTCTTGTGACCAGAGACGATGGTCAAGGGCCGATTCCGGCCTTACATTCGCACCGCACGCCTGCAGGATCCTGTCATCCCAGCCGAAAAGGGGCACGACGTGCGCTTGGTCCGCTCATCTGCGGCGAAGGCCGGCAAGACCGCGAAGCCGGCGGCTGCCCCGGTCGTGAAGGCCGCTCCGAGGAGTGCCCGGGCCACCGTCGCCAAGGCTGCGCCGGCAAAGCCCGCAGCTGCCAAGCCCCGCACCGCCAAGAAGGCCGCTCCGCTGCTCACCGTCGTGCCGGTGCTCGTCGAGGACAGCGTCCTGGTCGAGGAGATCGCGACCACGGTCGAGGCGGCCGGCGCCCTCCAGGAGGTCCCGGCCGTCTCGCTCGACTCCGAGATCGAGCAGGCCGAGGCGCTCGTCAACGAGCTCGACCGCGAGGTGCACGGTGGGACCCCGACGTCCGTCGACCGCTGGCGCAACGAGGACGGCCTGACCGACGACGAGCTCGTGCTCGCGGCCCGGTCCGGCGACGACAACGCGCTGTGCGACCTGCTGAACAAGTACCGCGCGTTCGCCCGGGTCAAGGCGCGCTCGTACTTCCTCGTCGGCGCCGACCGCGAGGACATCGTGCAGGAAGGAATGATCGGCCTCTACAAGGCGATCCGTGACTTCAACCCCGACATGCAGAGCAGCTTCCGCGCCTTCGCCGAGCTCTGCGTGACGCGGCAGATCATCACCGCGATCAAGACCGCGACGCGGCAGAAGCACGGGCCGCTCAACAACTACGTGTCCTTCGAGCGCCCGGTCGGCGGCGACGACGACGGCGAGCGCGTGCTCGGTGACGTCCTGCCCAGCCGCGCGATCAGTGACCCGGCCGACCTCGTGATCTCAGCCGAGCGGATCCGCGCGCTGCAGGCGCACTTCGACGAGGTGCTCTCCGAGCTCGAGACCGAGGTCCTGCGCCTCTACGTCGAGGGCAAGAGCTACCAGGAGATCGCCGAGCGGCTCCAGCGCCACGTCAAGTCGATCGACAACGCCCTGCAGCGCATCAAGCGCAAGCTCGAGGGCCACCTGCGCGAGCGCAGCGTCGCCGACGCGGGCTGACCCGCTTCCCCGACCGCCCGGAGCCGACGGCCCCATCCTGGGGGGGTAGGGCAGGGCCGTCGGCGGACCGTGCGACGCCGCAGCGCCGTCAGCCGGTTGGTACCCCGTGCGCGGCAGCGGACTCCTAGCCGCCAGGTGAGGCTCGCCTGCGGGCCCGGTACGACGGCTCCTCAACTCGTCCGAACCTTTTCCCGGGCCGCCGACTCCTCGGTTCATGGGGCGCGCTGGGGTGGGAGAGCAGGCGTGACCGCCGAGACGGCGGCACCGGCCTTCGTCCTCGGCCGGCCCACGGCCGGCGCCGAGCCGTTGCCGTCGCTCCCCGGCGTCAGCGCCTCTGCGGCCATCGACTTCGCCGCCCTGTACACGACGGAGTTCGGTCGGCTCGCGGGCTACCTGACAGCGCTGACCGGCGACGTCGACGCTGCGCGCGAGGCAGCGCAGGAGGCCTTCACGCGGCTCTTCGCGCGCTGGCGGAGCGTCCGCGAGCCGCGGGCCTTCGTCTACGTGGTCGCGACAAACCTGTGCCGGCACTCGTGGCGACAGAGCGGACGTGAGCGCGCCGTCGTCGCCCGGTTGGGGGAGGCGCTCACCGAAGGCCGCCCCGACCACGACCCGTGGCTGCGCGATCTCGTCGAGCGGCTCCCGGTCAGCCACCGCGAGGTCGTCCTGCTGCACTACTACGCAGACCTGCCCGTCGCGGACATCGCGGCGGCGCTCCACCGGCCGGTCGGCACCATCAAGCGGCGGCTGCACGAGGCGCGCAACCAGCTGGCGGCCGCGGTCGCCTCGAGTGAGAGGGAGGTGTCGGCATGAGCACCTTCCCAGGGGCGTTCGTCCCGGTGGCGCCGCCGGCGGACGGGCTTCGGCTCGCGTTCGCCTCGGCGCGCCGGCGGCGCAACACGAAGGCGGGAGCCACCGGCACCGCCGGTCTGCTCGCCGCGCTGCTGGTGCTGACCTCCACCGGTGGGGCCGGCAACCGCACCCTGCTGCAGCAGCCGCTGCCGCCGGCGTCCGGCGGCACGGGCCTCATCGGTGGTCCCGCCCCCTCGGC
>JAODNA010000147.1 GCA_025465135.1 Frankiales bacterium
ACCGAGGGGGCCGCTGCAGGCGGCGCAACAGCGGCGGCGAGCGGGGCTACGGGAGCCGGCGCGGCGGCGGGCAGCGGTGCGAACTCCATCGGCGGAACCGCCTGCTGCAGCGGCGGTGCGGGCGTCCAGGTCGGGTCCAGCGGCGAGGCCGCGGGCGGCGAGGATGTCGCCGGCCCGAAGTAGCCGTCCAGCCCCGACGGAGCCGGCTTCTGCGCGTCCACGTGCGGTCCTTCCTGGGTGCCGGGATGTCCGGTGCCCTGCATCCCCGAGGGCATCGGCCGATCGGCGGAGCGCCTTGAGGCCCGGCGGCCGTCAGACGACGACGCGGAAGATCTCCTCCATCGACGTGTGGCCGGCCTTGACCTTGGCGAGGCCGTCGTGGCGAAGCGTGATCATCCCTTGCTCGAGCGCCACTTTCGAGATCGTCAGGGCGGAGGCGTGCTCGACGGCGAGCTTCTCGATCTCCTCGCTGACCGCCATCACCTCGTGCAGTGCGATGCGGCCCTTGTAGCCGGTCTTGGAGCAGGCGCTGCACCCCACCGGCCGGTACAGCGTCGGCGGCGGCTCGTCGGGCGACCAGGGGAAGCGCATCTCGACCAGGGACTCCCGGGTCGGCTGGTAGGCCTCCTTGCACTTGCCGCAGAGCTTGCGGGCAAGTCGCTGGGCGAGGACGCAGTCGAGGGCCGAGCCGACGAGGAACGGCTCGATTCCCATCTCCGTGAGCCGGACGATCGCCGACGGGGCGTCGTTGGTGTGGAGCGTCGACAGGACGAGGTGGCCGGTGAGCGCGGCCTCGATCGCGATGTGCGCCGTCTCCTTGTCGCGGATCTCACCGAGCAGCACGATGTCGGGGTCCGAGCGCAGGATCGACCGCAGCGCGGCGGCGAACGTGAGGCCTGCCTTCGGGTTGGCCTGCACCTGGTTGATGCCCGGGATGCGGTACTCCACCGGGTCCTCGACGGTGATGACGTTGACCTCGGGCTTGCTGACGATGTTGAGCGTCGCGTACAGCGTCGTGGACTTGCCTGAGCCGGTGGGGCCGGTCACCAGGATCATCCCGTACGGCTTGACGAAGCTCTTCGAGTAGACCTCGTAGTTCTCGTCACCGAAGCCCAGGTCCGACAGCTTCATCATGGCCGTGGAGTTGTCCAGGATGCGCATGACGATCTTCTCGCCCCACACCGTCGGCAGCGTCGCGACGCGCAGATCGATCTTCTTGCCGTTGGCGTTCACCGACAGGCGGCCGTCCTGCGGGATGCGCCGCTCCGCGATGTTGATGTCCGCCATGATCTTCAGGCGGCTGGTCACCCCGGACGTGATGGTCTTCGGCGAGCGCATCACCTCGTGCAGCACGCCGTCGATGCGGAACCGAACGCGCAGGTCCTTCTCGGCCGGCTCGATGTGGATGTCCGAGGCACGGTCCTGGATCGCCTGCGTGATGAGCAGGTTCACGAACTTGACGATGGGTGCGTCTTCGATGATCTCCGTGACCTTGGAGAGGTCGTCCTCGTCGTGGCTGACGTCGATGGCCGAGGTCAGCTCGTCCATCTCGGTGTCGCTGCGCTGGTAGCGGTTGATCGCCGCCAGCACGTCGGCCTTGGTGGCGACGACGGCCTTGACCTCCATGCCGGTCATGGACCGGATGTCGTCGACCGCGAAGACGTTGGCCGGGTCGGCCATCGCGACGACGAGCTTGCCGTCCTCGTACCCGATCGGGAGAGCGTTGTGCCGGCGGCAGACGGCGTCCGGGACCTTGGCGACGGCTGAGCCGTCCACCGGGTAGTCGGAGAGGTCGACGAACTTCAGGCCGATCTGGGTGGCGAGAGCGGCGACGAGCTGTCCCTCGGACAGCATGCCCAGGTCGACGAGGACGCGACCCAGGCTGCGGCCGAGGCGGCGCTGCTCCTCCACTGCGTTCGCGAGCTGCTCACGGGTGACGTGCCCGCCTTCGAGCAGGATGTCGCCGAGCTGCTTCACGCGTGGTCTCCTGGGGCCGAGGTCGTCCTCTCCACCTTCGGAAGACGGCGTGCTGCCCTTGACACGGATGGAGCAGTCAGTCGGGCGCGTTCGTGCGCGCTTCCCGAGCGCTGTGGTCGCGCAGGGCGGTCACGACGGCCCAGCGGCGACCACGAGCCGCGGGAAGCCGACCAGCGGTCAGTCGCGCGTACGTGCGCGCTTCCCGCGCCCTGTGGTCGCGCTGGGCGGTCACGGCGGCCCAGCAGCGACCACGAGCCGCGGGAAGCCGAGCAGCGGTCAGTCGCGGGCGTTCAGCATCTGGGAGACCTCCGCAAGCGCCAGCGCCTGCTCCGAGTCGGGGTCCAGCGACGCGGTCGTCCCGTCACGGAACCCCAGCTCCACCCGGGGTCCTGCCTGCACCGGCACGGCGAAACCCTGCGATACAGCCGCCAAGGGGGTGCTCCCGGCCGGAGCGGGCGCGGGCACGGGGCCAGCGGGCGGCGGCGGAGCCTGGTCCAACTGCGCCTGCAGCTCGAGCTCCGCGTGGAGCAGGGCTGTGTCGAGCGCAGTCAGGTCCGGGACGGGAGGCAGTGACGCCTGCGCAGGCTCTGGACGGACAACGCCCTCCGCGCTGACGGCGAGGGCGGGCGCGGTGCCGGTCAGCGACGCTTCGCCGCGCAGCGTCTCGTACGGGGGCACGTTGCGAAGAACAGGCGGGTTCGGCTCGGGCGCAGGGCGGGACAGCGGACCACCGCTCAGGAGTGCCGGCAGTTCGTCTGCATCGCTCGAAAGCCGGTCGTCCGTAGCGGGATCGGCTTGCGCCGCAGCGGCGGTCGCGCCCAGCAAGGACACTGGCGGCGGTGCCTCAGCGGCATCAGCCGGGGCTGCAGCAGCGGCTCCACCGAGCCAGGACACCGGCGCTACTTCGGCGGCTTCGGCTGGCGCAGCACCGGCGGTCGAGCCGGGGAAGGACATCGGCGGCGGTACCTCGGCGGCATCGGCCGGGGACGCAGCATCATCGGCCTGCGCCGCACCGGCGGCCGCGCCGAGCAGGGCCGCCGGCGGCGGTACCTCGGGGACATCCACCGACGACACAGCGGCGGCTCCGTCGAAGACGGACAGCGCCGATTGCGGTGGCGCAGCGCTGGACGCTGCGAAGCCGGGCGCCGGCACCACCGCGGCGGGGACAGGCTCGTTCCACGCCTCCCCCGACGCGATCAGCTGCGCGATCGACGTCAGCAGGTCCGGCTCCCCCACCGGCTCGACGGCGACCGGCGGAGGCGGAGCGGCCGGAGCAGGTGCGACCGGCGCCGACGGCAGCGACGTGACGGCCGCCCCGAGGGCGTGCCGGCCGCGCGGCTTGCGCCGGAACAGGCCCATCAGACGCGGGCGGCAGCCGGGGCGTCGAGCTGGTCGACCACGGAGTAC
>JAODNA010000179.1 GCA_025465135.1 Frankiales bacterium
CATCGAGGAGCGGCTGACGCGCAACGTCGCCCGCGACGTAGCCGTACCAGCCGCTCTGACACCCGCCAAGCCACCTCGACGGCTGACGCGAGGCGAGCGGGATGCGCTTCTGGGCGCAGTGCGATCAGACCGGATGTTCGGTCTGTACTACGTGATGTACGCCCTCGGCCTCCGGCGAGGAGAGGCAATCGGGCTCCGCATTAGTGACGCCGACTTCGACAACCGCGTGTTGCGCGTCGAGCAGCAGATCGTGCGCGTGACGGGCGGCGGGTTGCAGATCCAGTTGCCCAAGGGGCGCAAGACGAGGCGCCTGTGGATGTCGGAGACGACGGAGCGTGTGCTTCGAGCCCGGCTTGCCGAGCGCGCCAAGGAGGCAGCAGCCTGTGCTGGCGGCTGGGTGGAGACGGGGCTCATCTTCACCACGGGCTTGGGTACGCCGCTCGACCCGAGTCGCTTGAACCACCACATGACCGCACTCTGCGCGGAGGCAGGGATCGCACACGCGACACCGCACAGCCTGCGCCGCACGTTCTCCGACGACGCGCACGCGCTTGGCGTGCGCGACAAGGAGTTGCAGCAGGCAATGGGCCACTCACGAATCGGAATGACGATGGACACCTACGTAGATACCAAGCCGGGCACCGACGCGGTATTCGCGGCGATGATCGACTCGTCGTTGCCCGACCTAGACGGGCTGTTGGCTGACACGTTGGCTGACACGCCACCGGCTGGCGGCATCGTGCGCGTGGCGTCGAATGACGAAACTGGCTCGTGACCTGCGCAAACGTTTGGGTGCGCCCGAAGGGATTCGAACCCCTAACCTCTTGATCCGTAGTCAAGTGCTCTATCCGTTGAGCTACGAGCGCGCGGGGCCTCGCCCCGTTGTGCCCGGCCAGCATAGCGGGAGAGGCGACCGGGCCTGACCCGTCGCAGTCGGGCCGAGCGCACCGGTGGCGAGCCCTAGAGTCGCGCCATCGCCGCCTCCCGAGCCAGCGCACGATGGGCCCTCGCGGCGCTGCTGGCGGTGCCGGCGTGCCATGCGAGCTCGCCCGCCGCACCACCCGCCGCGCGCACCTGGCTCACCGCTGCGGCCCAGCCAATGAGCACCGTGCGTGTCGAACCGGCGCGCGACGAGACGTGCCGTCAGGTGCTTCGGTCGACGAGCGCCGGCAGCAGGGTCCGGTTCCGGCTTTCCAACGCGATGAGCTCCACGCCCCTCACCCTGACGGCCATCACGGCCGCGGTCCGTACGCACGGCGCCGCGATCGCCGCGCCCGAGCAGGTACAGGTCGGTGGGGAGCCCTCGGTGACGATCGCCCCGCACGCGCAGGTCACGACCGACCCGGTTGCGCGGTCGGTCGCCGCGGGGACCGACATCGCCGTCACCTTTGCGGTCGGCGGCACCGCACGACTGAGCGAGCACCTCGTCGGCGCGGCAACGGGCTGGTGCACCGACCCGGCTGCTGGAGACCACACCAACGACACGGCAGCCGGTGCCTTCCGCCGCCCGTCACGGGAAGCGCTCGTCCTCGAGTCGTTGGAGGTCGAGACCGCCGACACGGCGCGGCCGGGCATCCTCGCCGTCGGTGACTCCCTCACGGACCCGCCGCTGCCGCCGGACACCTACCAGCGCTGGACCGACGTGCTCGCCGCCCGTACCGGCCGACCGGTGGCCAACGCCGGCATCGGCGGGAACCGCGTGGTCCTCTCCGGGGGCTACGGACCGACCCTCGTCGAGAGGTTCGGACGCGACATCCTCAACCGGCCGGGCGCCGGGACCGTCGTCCTCCTCACCGGCACCAACGACGTATCGGCCGGCATCACGTCGGCTGCGCTGATCACCCGCCTCAGCGAGGTCTGCCGGGCGGCACACCGGACCGGCCTGCGCGTCGTGCTGCTGACGCTGGCCCCGGCGTGGCACCGGCCCGCCCCCGAGGAGGCAGTCCGGCAGGCGGTCAACGCCTGGCTTCGTACGACGGCCGAGGCCGACATCCGGGTAGATGCCGACCGGCTGCTGCGCGACCCACGACACCCGACCCACCTGCTCGCGGCGTACGACCTCGGTGATGGCCTGCACCTGTCTGCCGCCGGGCACCGGGCCGTCGGCGAGGCCGTGGCGACCGTCGTGCAGTGATCCACCGGACCCCGGCCGGTCGCCCGGTCGGAAGGGCACTATGCCCGAATAGGGGGTTCCGATGGCCTATGGCCCAACCCGTCCCGCGCAGGGACAGTGACACCTCGGGCCAGCCTGGGAGTGCGCGTGCGAACGCTGATCGTCGATGACGTACCGGACATGCGCTTCCTGATGCGCGTGACCCTGTGGACCGAGGGAAGCACCGACATCACCGACGAGGCCTCCAACGGGGAGGACGCCCTCGTGGCCTGGCGGGAGTCCAAGCCCGACGTCGTCGTCCTCGACATGCGGATGCCCGGCATCTCCGGCCTCGACGTCGCCCGGGAGATGCTCACGCAGGACCCGGACCAGCGCGTCGTGATGTGCTCGGCCTACATGGACGAGGACGACGTCGCGGAGGCGACCAGCATCGGCGTCGCCGCCTGCGTCGACAAGTACAAGATCATGACGCTGCCCGACGTCGTCGGCGACGTCCTCCGAACCGGCTGACCTGCTCCGTTCAGGCGATGATCAGGGTGCCTCCCTGACCGTTGTTCCATGACGACCTCTGCGACCAGCAACGCGACGCTTCGTGGCCGCCGGATGCTCAACAAGGTCCCCGAGGTCACCGTCTACTTCTGGGTCATCAAGATCCTCTGCACGACCGTCGGCGAGAGCTTCGCCGACTACATCAACGAGACCCTCGGCTTCGGCCTCACCAACACGACGTGGGTGTTCTCGGCGGCGCTCGTCGCCGTGCTCGTCGTGCAGTTCCGGCTGCGACGCTACGTCGCGAGCGTCTACTGGCTCGCCGTCGTGCTGATCAGCGTCGTGGGCACCCTCCTCACCGACAACCTGACCGACGGCCATGGCGTTCCGCTGTGGGAGAGCACCACGGTCTTCGCCGTGATCCTCGCGATCGTGTTCTCCGTCTGGTACGCCACTCAGCGGACGCTGTCGATCCACTCCATCGTCACGACGCCGCGCGAGTCGTACTACTGGCTGACCGTCCTCGTCACCTTCGCTCTGGGCACAGCCGCCGGCGACTGGACCCTCGAGCTCACCGGGTGGGGACCGGGACCGTCCGTCCTGCTCCCGGCCGGCCTGATCGCGGCTGTGCTCATCGCGTGGCGGCTCGGGGCCGGGCCGGTCCTCTCGTTCTGGCTCGCCTACATCCTCACGCGTCCGCTGGGCGCCAACATCGGCGACTACCTGGCCTCCCCCAAGGGCGACGGTGGCCTTGGTCTGGGGACGCGGGGCACGAGCATCCTCTTCCTCGCCACCATCTTCGTCGTGGTCGCCTACCTCACCAAGACGCACGCGGACCAGACCGAGGTCGTCTACCGCAACGCGGAGCTCGAAACAGAGGACTACGTCGGGACCCCCTGACGCACTGGGATGCTGCAGCCATGGTGATGAACGTCCTGCTCGTCGAGGACGACCACGGGCTGCGTGACGTGCTGGCGCGCGCGCTGCGCGAGGAGGGCTTCAAGGTCACGACCGCGAGCGACGGTCGCTCGGCCCTGGCGAGTACCGCCGAACCGCCCGCTGCCGTCGTCCTGGACATCGGGCTGCCCGACTCCGACGGACGCGACGTGTGTGCGGCCCTGCGCGCGCAGGGCATGCAGGCACCCGTGCTCTTCCTCACCGCGCGCGACGGTCTGCACGACCGGCTTTCCGGCTTCGCGGCCGGCGGTGACGACTACCTCACCAAGCCGTTCCACGTCAGCGAGCTCGTCGCGCGGCTCCGCGCACTGCTCAAACGGACCACCCCCGTGGCGGCAGACCTCGGCAGCGGTCTCGTGCTCGACCCCGCGTCCCACGCCCTGACACGTGGCGACGCGGAAGTGCCGCTGACCCCGACGGAGTTCCGGCTCCTCGCCTGCCTGCTGGCGGCCTCCGGCGACGTCGTACGCCGACGTGAGCTGATCGCCTCCGCGTGGCCCGCCGGCGCGATCGTCGCGGAGAACACCCTCGACCAGTACCTCACGCGACTGCGCCGCAAGCTGATCGAGGCCGGCAGCACCCGTGGCGTGAAGACGGTGCGCGGCGTGGGATACCGGCTCGGGTGAGCCGCGCGACGACCCTGCGCGGGCGGCTCGCGCTGGTCGCCGTGGTGACGACCGCAGTCTGGGTCGGCCTGCTCACCGCGGGGTTCAACGTGATCCTGGGCTCGCAGCTGCACGCGCAGTCAGGGTCGCTGCTTCGCCAGCAAGCCGCAGCCGCGGCCGCGACCGTCGTGGTGTCACCGGACGGGTCGGTTCGCCTCAGCGACCCGAAGGACGACGAGATCCTCGACGCCGACCTCTGGATCTACGCCGGCCGGACGGCGCTCGAGCGTCCGCGGGCCAGCGCGCGGCTGCAAGCCCGCGCAGATGCACTGGCCGGCGTCGGCGAGCGACTCACCCAGGTCGGGTCCACGCGGCTCTACGCGCTCCCGGTGCCGGACGGGCGCCGGCAGGCCGCCACCGTCGTCTCAGCCGTGTCGCTGGAGCCCTACCGCAACGTCGCGCGCATCGCACTGCTCGGCAGCATCGGGCTCTCCGTGCTGCTCCTGGCGGGGATGTACGCCGCGACGAGACTGCTCGTCGGGCGTGCGCTGGCACCCGTGCAGGAGATGAGCGCGCAAGCAGCCCGGTGGAGTGAGGCCGACGCGGCTCAGCGCTTCGGCGCGGCCGACCGGCCGGCCGAGCTCGCGATCCTGGCCCGCAACCTCGACGGGGTCCTCGACCGGCTCGCCGGCCTGCTCAGGCACGAGCAGCAGGTCACCGAGGAGCTGTCGCACGAGCTGCGGACCCCGCTCAGCCTCATCACGGCCGAGACGGACCTGCTGTCCGCCCGCCGCCGCACGACGGCCGAGACCGACACGGCGGTGCAGGTCATCGCCCAGGGCGCCGCCCACATGCAGCGCATCCTCGAGACGCTGCTGTCCGCTGCGCGCTCCAGGTCCTTCGACACGCAAGGGCGGTGTGACCTGCGAGCGGCGGTCGATGCCGCGGTGAGGCTGACGACCGCCGCGGCGATGGTCCACGTCAGCAGCCAGGGCGCCGCGATCGCCGCCGGCGTCGACGCGGATGTCGTGGAGCGGATGCTCGGGCCGCTGCTCGACAACGCGGGCCGCTATGCCCGCAGCCGCATCGACGTGCAGATCCGCTCGGAGGGCGGGTGGTCCGTCGTGCGCGTCGCAGATGACGGCCCGGGGGTCGACCCCGCTCTCGGCGAGGCGGTGTTCGACCCGGGCCGTCGTGACGCAAAGACGTCGCCGTACGGCTCCGGTCTCGGTCTTGCCCTGGCGCGAAGGCTTGCGCGCGCGGCCGGCGGCGAGCTGCTGCTGACCGACGGCGTGTTCGAGCTGCGCCTGCCGCGCGTCTGACAGGTCCAGCGGTGGTGACGACCAGATGACCCGAACCGCAGGTCGGAGCGGAGGCTCGGGGATTTGAACCCCGGATGGGATTGAAGTCCCAAACCGCATTAGCAGTGCGGCGCCATAGACCGGGCTAGGCGAAGCCTCCTGGAAGCCTTCCGGCTGCCGGGCGAAATCCTACCGGGGCGCGTCGTACGACGGCAAAGTGTCGAGCGGCAGCGTGAAGATCCACTCCAGGCCGTCGATCTCATCCAGCTGCTCCCCGGTCCGCGCGAAGCCGAGCCGGCTGATGATGGCCATGGACGCCGCGTTGTCCGGGCGGACGCTCGCGATGCACGAGGTCGCGCCCTGCGACGCTGCCCACCACATCAGCGCGACCGCCATCTCCCTCGCGAACCCCTGACGGCGGTACGACGGGTCGACGCGGTAGCCGATCTCGACGACGCCGTCGGCGTCCGGCCGAGCGTGGAAGCCCACCTTGCCGACCACGACGCCCGTCTCGCGGTGCACGGCGGCGCGGAACAGCCAGGGCTCCTCGCTCGGGTCGGCTGTCAGCTGGGCATGCCGCATCGCGAGCACGTGCTCGTCGCCCATGAAGGTCTGCGCGTCGAGGGGGAAGGGCGCCAGCTCCTGCGCCCGGGCGAGGTCGGCGGCGACGAGGGCCGCGACGAGCGGCGGTGGCAGCGGGACGAGAGCGAGGCGAGGCGTCTCCACGGGCTGGGACTGGGTCACCTGCTCATCCTGGCGAAACCCCGCAACCGAGTAACGGAGGTCACGGCGCTCTGGACTGGCGATCTTGGCTACGCATGCGTAACCTACGGTCTCGTAACCTACGAAGGCGTAAGGAGCGAGATGCCGAGCACCCTGCTGCGCGCCGCGAGCCGCCTGACGACGCCGTTCCTGCCCGACGACTACCTCACCCTGGTCAACCCCCTGTGGTCGACGCGTGAGCTGCGCGGCCGGGTCGAGGCTGTCGTCCCCGAGACCGCCGATGCCGCCACGGTCGTCGTGCGACCCGCCCGCGGCTGGCCGGCGCACCAGGCCGGGCAGTACGTCCGGATCGGCGTCGACATCGACGGCGTCCGGCACTCCCGCACCTACTCCCTGACCTCGCCGATGCAGCGCGCCGACGGCCGCTTCACGTTCACCGTCAAGGCGATCCCGGACGGCGTCGTGAGCAACCACCTCGTGCGGGCGACGAAGCCCGGCGACGTCCTCGTGCTGGAGCCGCCGCAGGGCGAGTTCGTCCTGCCCGACCGACGTCCGGCCAAGGTTCTGTTCCTCACCGGCGGCAGCGGCATCACCCCGGTGATGGGCATGCTGCGGAGTCATCGCCTGGCCGACGTCGTGCACATCCTCGGCGCGCCGACGAGGAGCGCCGTCGTGTTCGGTGCCGAGGTGCGATCGATGCAGTCGCCGTCGTACCGGCTGCACGAGTTCCACGACGACGTGAGCGGCATGTTCACGTTCGACCAGCTCGACGAGATCTGCCCCGACTGGCGCGAGCGCGAGGTGTGGGTCTGCGGACCCGGTCCGCTGATGGACGCGGCGGAGGTGCACTGGAAGGACGCGGGCATCTCCGAGCGCCTCCGGCTCGAGCGCTTCCGGCCGCGACTGCTCGCCGACGCGGGCGAAGGGGGCGAGGTCGTGTTCGCGAAGAGCGGCACCACGGTCGCCGCCGCCGGCTCGACCGCCATCCTCGACGCCGGTGAAGCAGCCGGCGTCCTCATGCCGAGCGGCTGCCGCATGGGCATCTGCTACACGTGCGTCCTCCCGTTGAAGGCCGGCCGGGTGCGCGACCTGCGCACCGGTGAGGTCCACGGCGAAGAGGGCGACCTCGTCCAGACGTGCATCTCGGCCGCTGCCGGCCCCGTCGAGCTCGACCTCTAGGAGGAACCATGAGCAAGACCACCCACCTGAACGACGCCCAGGTCGCGGAGATCGGCCGCGAGCTCGACGCCATCCGCGACGAGTTCATCGGCAAGCGCGGGGCCTCCGACGCGGCGTACATCCGCAAGGTCATCAAGGCGCAGCGCACGCTGGAGACCGGTGGGCGCGCGGCGCTGTTCGCGAGCCTCTTTCCGCCGGCCTGGCTCGCCGGCACGGCAATGCTCTCGTTCTCGAAGATCCTCGAGAACATGGAGATCGGCCACAACGTGCTGCACGGCCAGTGGGACTGGATGCGCGATCCGGCGATCCACTCCACGACGTGGGAGTGGGACAACGCGACGCCCGCGAAGGACTGGAAGAACAGTCACAACAACATGCACCACACGTGGACCAACGTCGTCGGCAAGGACCGCGACGTCGGCTACGGCGTGATCCGGATGGCCGAGGACGAGCCGTGGAAGATCCACCACCTCGTGCAGCTGCCGATGACCTTCGCGCTGTCCGCGCTGTTCCAGTACGGCATTGCCCTGTACGACGCGGAGATCGAGCTGGTGTGGCGCAAGGAGAAGCCGGTCGCGTCCGCGGTGCAGCACCTCAAGGGCACCTGGAAGAAGATCCGGCCGCAGCTCACCAAGGACTACGT
>JAODNA010000215.1 GCA_025465135.1 Frankiales bacterium
GGTACACCCGGCGTCCACTCAGTGCGGTCGGCCGACGTGGCGGTGACCGCCAGCGGGCTGTCAGTGCAGCCGTCGAAGCAGGACTTCGCCCAGGAGCTGTCCTCGGCCGTGGCGCAGGCCTCGGCCGTCGCCGAGGCCCTGGCCGTCGTAACGGTCGAGGACGTCGTGACGCCGTCCATCGGAGCGACCACGTCCGTCGACACGCGTCAGGGCGTCAACGTGTCCGAGGGCGACGCGGCCATGCGCGCCGACGTCGCGCGGCACACCTACGGCGCCGACGGCACGGGGATCGGCGTCGCCGTCATCAGCAGCTCCGTGGCGTCGCTCGCCCTCACGCAGGCCCGCGGGGAGCTGCCTGCGGTGACCGTGCTGCCCGGCCAGTCGGGCAACGAGCTGAACATCGGCGACGAGGGCACCGCGATGCTCGAGGTCGTCCACGACATCGCCCCCGGCGCGAGGCTGCTGTTCGCGACCGCTTTCGGCGGGGGCCAGGCCCAGTACGCGCAGAACATCCGCGACCTGCAGGCCGCCGGCGCCGATGTCATCGTCGACGACGTCAGCTACTTCGAGGAGCCGGTCTTCCAGGACGGCCCCATCGCCCAGGCGGTCGAGGACGTGAGCGCAGCGGGCACCCTCTACTTCAGCTCCGCCGGGAACAGCGGCAACCTGCAGGACCGCACCTCCAGCACCTGGGAGGGCGACTTCCGCAGCAGCGGGGTCTTCGCGCCCGACGGCGGCGGGGACTACCTGGAGTTCGGACCGGAGGGAGGGGGCCAGTACACCAACCCCATCACCTTTGCGAGCTTCGCCCGGTTCCGCCGGGTCCACCTGCAGTGGTCGGACCCGGTCGGCACGTCCGGCAACGACTACGACCTCTACGTGCTCGACGCGGCCGGCAACGTCATCGGGCAGAGCACCGATGTGCAGGACGGTGATGACGCACCGTTCGAGGAGGTGGACCTGCCCTACAGCGGACAGCCCCGGCGGGTGGTCGTGGAGCGGAAGAACGGCGCGGCGGCGCGCTTCCTGCACGTGTCGATCTACGCGGGCAGCTTCGCTCCGAGCCGCACGGACACCCAGCCCGCCTACGCCACGACCGGTGCGACCTACGGACACTCCAGTGCCGAGAGCGCCATCTCCGTCGCCGCGGCGCCGGCCGCAGCAGCACGGAGCGTCAACGAGCCGAGCGGCCCGTACCCGGGCTCCTTCACCGGCGCGCAGGTCAGCGAGCTCTTCAGCTCGGAGGGCCCGCGGCGCATGTTCTACGAGGCCGACGGCACCCCGTACAACGACGACCTGTCGGCGGGCGGCGGCGTCGTGCGGGCCAAGCCCGACGTGACGGCCGCCGACGGGGTCCAGACCAGCCAGCCGTCCTTCAACCCGTTCTTCGGTACCTCGGCCGCAGCGCCGCACGCCGCCGCCGTCGCCGCCCTGCTGCGCTCCGCGGGCGGGACTGCCACAGCGACACGGGACGCACTGGAGAGCACCGCGCTCGACATCGAGGCTCCCGGGGACGACCCGGTGACGGGTCGCGGGATCGTCATGGCCGACAGTGCCCTGGCGGCATTGGGACTCCGCGCCCGCGCGCTGCTCGACGTCGGCACGCCGGTGGTGACTCCCCTCGGCGACCGGGACGCCGGCGTCGAACCCGGCGAGGACGCCCTCGTCGACCTCCCCCTGCGCAACATCAGCGCCACCACCGCGACCGCTGTCTCCGCGGTCGTCACGACGACGACCCCAGGCGTCACCCTGGTCGGCAGCGCTGTGATCTACCCCGACATCCCTCCCGACAAGGCCGCGGGCGCCGTCGTGCCGGTCCGTCTGACGATCGCGTCCGACTGCGCCTGCGGGACCCGCGTCGCGCTCCAGGTCGACGTCACCTACGCCGACGGGCGGCGCCTGCAGGCACCCGTCACCGTGGTCCTCGGCAGCCAGGGCCCCACCATCGCCACGCCCTACACCGGCGCGCCGGTGCCCATCCCCGACCCCTCGGTGGTGCTCAGGCCCATCACCGCCGCGGTGACCCTCGCGCCGGCCCTGATCGGCGACCTCGACCTCTCGATCGACGGCTCCTCGTGCACTAGCACCAGCGGGGCCACGACCGTGGGGCTGGACCACAGCTACGTCAGCGATCTGACCCTGACGCTGATCGCGCCGTCCGGCACCAGCGCCGAGCTCAGCGTGCGCCGCGGCGGCGCGGCGCGGAACCTGTGCCAGCTCCGCTTCGACGACGAGGCCGCCAGCCCCATCTCCTCGCTCCCCACCCCCACCACCAGGGCGACCGCGGGAACGGTCACCGGCAGCTACCGACCCGAGGCCCCCCTGAGCGTCTTCGACGGCGAGCAGGCCGGGGGCACCTGGAGGCTCGAGGCGGTGGACCACGTCAGCGAGGACACGGGCACCATCCGGGCGTTCTCCGTGCACGTCCGACCTCTCACCTGCGACACCCGTGCAGCCGTCCCGGTGGGGGTTGATGACCAGTACGACGCCACCCAGGACACGCCGCTGGTGGTGCCCTCGCCAGGCGTGCTGGCCAACGACACCGACCCGCCCGGGTACGGCCTGACGGCGGTCGTCGCCACCCAGCCGGCCAGGGGCAGCGTGACGCTCGCCGCGGACGGCGGGTTCACCTACGTCCCGACCGCCGGCACGAGCGGGCCGGACACCTTCACCTACGTCGCGGACGCGGGCGGCCTGCAGAGCGCGCCGGCGACCGTCACGATCGACGTCGCGAAGGTCAATCGCCCGCCCACCGCCATGGCGGACAGCTACAGCACGGACCAGGACGTCGCGCTGTCCGTGCCGGCGCCAGGGCTGCTGGCCAACGACACCGACCCTGACGGCGACCCCCTCACCGCCGCGGTCGTCCAATCGACCACCCATGGCACCGTCACCGTGACCAGCGGCGGCGGCTTCAGCTACCAGCCGGGTGCTGGCTACGCCGGCCCCGACTCGTTCACGTACACGGTCAGCGACGGGACCGCCACCTCGGCCCCGGTCACGGTGTCGCTGACGGTCACGCCAGTGCAGGTGCCGCAGGCGATCACCTTCGCGGGCCCGAGCTCACCGGGGGTCGTCGGGGCCAGCGTCCCGCTCGTCGCGACGGCCTCACCGTCAGGCCTGCCGGTCACGTTCCGCCTTGGCTCGTCCTCGACGCCCGGGGCATGCACGCTGAATGGAACCACCCTGACCTACACCGGGCCGGGCACCTGCGTGGTCGCGGCAGACCAGGCCGGCAGCGCCAGGTACCTGCCGGCGACGACCGTGACCCGGTCGGTGGTCGTCGCCTACACCGCCAGCGGGTTCACCAGCCCGCGGCCCAGATCGACGCTGTTGAAGTCCGGCTCGACCGTGCACGTCAGGTTCGTCCTGCGCACCGCCGACGGGAACGCGCTACCCGCCACAACCGCCGTCGCGCTGGCGGCTGCCAAGGCCGTCACGGTGACGCTGACCGGCCCCAGGGTCTCCGCCACGACCGCCGTCTGCACCTGGGACCGCGTCGGGCTGCAGTTCCAGTGCCAGATCAAGACCGCGCCGGGCCTGCGCACCGGCACGACCAACCCGCACACCCTGACCGCTACCCAGGCAGTCCGGGCGGCAGGTCCCGGCACCTCGTCGGTCACCCTCGCCAGCCAGGTGATCTTCTTCAAGTAGGCCTGACCTGTCCGCAAAGCACGACCCGGGCCGCTAGGCACAGCAGTCACAGCACGACCGCAGCCGGGCAGTGCCGGCCCTCCGCTCGAGGGCGGCACTGTCCGGTCGGGACCTCGCGCTCCCTCACGACCTCCGACGGGACCTGCGGTCTGCGCCTGCTCCGGCACGGGCGAGGCTCCGCGCCGGACCGACGCTGCATCACCGGGGCCGCATTCGGCGTCGTCGAGGAGGTGCACGCGCAGCGTGCGACACGCAGGCGGTCAGGGGCATGATCTTGGTCCGGGGGGCCGCGATCCCTCGGTCAGAGATCATCTGCAGGCCTGTGACCTGCGGCTATGCGGTGGGGCGGGTGGGGCTCGAACCCACGACCGAGGGATTATGAGTCCCCTGCTCTGACCGGCTGAGCTACCGCCCCGCGTGGTGCATCGTCGCAGGTCAGCGGGGGTGCGCCTCCTGCTGGGTCACGCCTCCTGGGGTGTCATTCGCGGTCTCGTGCCACATACGTGCCACATCGGCGTCGTTCGCCGGCACGGTCAACCCTCCCAGACGTGCCGGCCGATGCGCGTCGCGGCGAGGTCGGCGGCGGCGATACTGAGGTCGTGAAGGTCCTCGCCCTGCGTCGAGCCGACACCTGCGCCGACTGCGCCGTTGAGCTCCCAGCCGGCACGCAGCTGGGGGACCGGTTCGCCCGCGCGTACGAGAGCGTCGACCCCGGTGCGACGCTGCCGGTGCACGCCCGGCTGGTCGAGAGTGAGCTGCTCGAGACCGGCGCCCAGCACTCCAGCGAGCCGCCCGCCGGCTCAAGCGGATGCGCGCCCTCGCCGACCGGGTCGATCGCACCGCGGACGTCGACCAGCTCGTCACCGAGATCCGCGAGATGCACCGACGCCGGCCACGCCTGCTCCAGGAGCTGGACCGAGCCGGTCTCTGAGTCAGGGGCCACACCCGGATCAGCGGCCGTAGTGGTATCGGCAGGCGGCGATCCTGACCTCCGTCGGCGTCAGCTTGTAGACCAGGCGGTGCTCGTCGGTGATCCGGCGTGACCAGTAGCCCGCGAAGTCATGCTTGAGGG
>JAODNA010000219.1 GCA_025465135.1 Frankiales bacterium
CGCCGCGCTACGAGGACGCCACAGATTTGCCCAGCTGCCGCTCAAGTCCGGCGATCACGTGGTCGTCGACGTCCGGCAGCAGATGGCCGTAGCGGTCCATCGTCATCACGATCGAGTTGTGGCCGAGACGGTGCTGAATGGCCTTCATCGGCACGCCCTCTGCGATGAGCATCGCGACGTGGCTGTGGCGCAGATCGTGGAACCGTGGCGGCGGCTCGAGCCCGGCGGCGGCGATGGCCGGCCGCCAGACCCGGGCGTGGAAGTTGCTCCGTCGCAGCGGGTCGCCGGTCTCTGAGGTGAAGACCAGCTCATGGCGATGTCCCTCGAGGTGCGCCGCGAGAGCGGTCACGACCGTGGACGGCAGGCTGATGTAGCGGCGCGACCGCGGCGTCTTCGGCTGGCCGAACGACAACGCGCCGTTGACGTCTACGAGGGTTTGGACGACCTCGATCCGCCGGCGCAGCAGATCCAGCCGCGTCCGCGGCAGGCCAGCCAGCTCCCCCCACCGCATCCCAGTCCCGGCGGCCGTGATGACCAGTGCCCGGTAGGGCGGCGGCGTCACGTCCACCAGCGCATCTATCTCCGCCGCGGTGAGGAAGCACGCCTCCGACGGTGGCTCCTTCGGCAGCCGAATGCCGGCGCACGGGTTGGACAGCAGCAGGCCCTCGAGCACCGCGTCGTGCAGGATCGTCGACAGCAGCGCATGGATGTTGCGGACCGTTTTCGGCGCGACCTTGCTCGTCAGCTGCGCGACGAACGACCGCACCGTCAACGGCGTGATGTCCTTCAGCGGCCGGTCGCCGAAGAACGGCAGCAGGTAGTTGCGCAGCCGGCCTTCGTCCGTCGCCGTCGTACTGACCCGGGTGAAGCGAGCGGCACTCCACCGCGCCGTCCACTCAGCGAACGGGACCTGACCACCCCGCGGGTCGATCCACTGACCCCGCGCGATGTCGACGACCGCCGAGGCGAGGAACGCCTTGGCCTGCTTCTTGTCCGCGAACACCTTCGAGTGCCGGTCACCGGCCTCGTCCCGGTAGACAGCGCGGAAACGCTTGGACGGCAGCGGTTCGATC
Source organism: Frankiales bacterium (assembly GCA_025465135.1). Lineage (GTDB taxonomy): Bacteria > Actinomycetota > Actinomycetes > Mycobacteriales > SCTD01 > RYN-124. The sequence goes on from JAODNA010000219.1 coordinate 1,074, forward strand.
CAGCCGCTCACCGCCGCACCTCCGGTTCGCCGCCCATCGGGCGGACGTCGAAGGTAGGCAGCCGATGGGCCACCTTCGACCCGTCGTCAACGGCTCGGAAAGTGCGTCTGATGACGTCGCGTGCGGTCTGACAACCGGGATGGTGGTCCATGATCACGACGTACGCTCGAGTTTGCCCCACGTTTGCCCCACGAGGTGCTCAGGAGGGCTCCCCGCGAGGCCTTGATCAGAGCGAAAAGTGCTGCTGACCAGGGACTTTCGTGGGGTGAGTGACGGGGCTCGAACCCGCGACAACCGGGATCACAACCCGGTGCTCTACCAGCTGAGCTACACCCACCATGGTGCGCGGGAAAGCATAGCGTCAGTCGGGGACCTGCTCCGAAGGCTCGGGGGACCGCGAGGCACCGGCCGGATCGCCGCCGAGGAGCCGCTCCGCGATGGCCTGCGCCTCGTCCGTCGACGGTCCGGGCGCCGGCACGAAGACCGCCTCGCGGTAGTAGCGGAGCTCGAGCACCGACTCCTTGATGTCAGCGAGCGCCCGATGCCCGCCGCCCTTCTTCGGCGAGCCGAAGTACGCCCTCGGGTACCACCGCCGCGCCAGCTCCTTCACCGAGGACACGTCGACCATCCGGTAGTGCAGCCAGCCGTCCAGCTCCGGCATGTCCCGGGTCAGGAAGCCGCGGTCGGTCGCGATCGAGTTGCCGCACAGCGGTGCCTTGCCCGACTCCGGCACCCACTCCTTGATGTAGGCGAGGACCTGCTGCTCGGCCTCCTTCAAGGTCACCGAAGAACCCACGACCGCGTCGGTCAGCCCGGACGACGCATGCATGTCACGCACGACGTCCGGCATCCGCGTCATGTCCTCGGCCGTCGCGCCGATGACGACGTCGACCCCTTCGCCAAGGACGTTCAGCTCGCCGTCGGTCACCAGCGCAGCAACCTCGATCAGCAGGTCCGAGCCGACGTCGAGCCCGGTCATCTCGCAGTCGATCCACACCAGTCGGTCATTCACGAGGGCCACCCTACGGCGCGCGGGCTAGGGTCCCAAGACGCCGTACGACGACAGGGACGCCCATGACCAAGGCAGACGACACCGCGGCAGCGCTCGGCAAGGCCTACGCCTTCGCCGGCCCTGCTCTTGAGCTCGGCGCTCTCGTGCTCGACGGCACCGCGCACCCCGAAGCACCGATCCGGATGCCGCTCGCCATGCTGAACCGCCACGGTCTCGTCGCGGGCGCGACAGGCACCGGCAAGACCAAGACGCTGCAGCTGATCGCCGAGCAGCTCTCCGACGCCGGCGTACCCGTCTTCCTCGCCGACATCAAGGGTGACGTCAGCGGCATGGCGGCGCCCGGTCAGGAGAGCGACCGGATCAAGCAGCGCGCGACGGACACCGCGACCGACTGGAAGGCCCGCGGCTTCCCGGCGGAGTTTCTCAACCTCGGCGGGCAGGGGGGCACCGGCGTGCCGGTCCGCGCGACGATGACCTCCTTCGGGCCGATCCTGCTCAGCAAGGTCCTCGGTCTCAACGAGACGCAGGAGAGCAGCCTCGGCCTGGTCTTCCACTTCGCCGACAAGGCGGGCCTGGCGCTGCTGGACCTCAAGGACCTGCGCGCCGTCATCAGCCACCTCACGAGCGACGAGGGCAAGGCCGACCTCGCGGAGCTCGGTGGCCTGTCGGCAGCGACCGCCGGCGTGATCCTGCGCGAGCTGATCGGACTGGAGGACAACGGCGGCGACGTCTTCTTCGGCGAGCCGGAGTTCGACACGCACGACCTGATGCGCACGACGTCAGACGGCAAGGGCGTCTTGTCGATCATGGAGCTGCAGGGGCTCCAGGCCAGTCCGCAACTCTTCTCGACGTTCCTGATGTGGCTGCTCGCCGATCTCTTCCACGACCTGCCGGAGATGGGCGACGTCGAGAAGCCCAAGCTGGTCTTCTTCTTCGACGAGGCGCACCTGCTCTTCGACGGTGCGAGCAAGGCGTTCCTCGACGCGATCGCACAGACGGTGCGGCTCATTCGGTCGAAGGGGGTCGGCGTCTTCTTCGTGACGCAGACGCCAAAGGACGTGCCGGCCGACGTGCTCGCACAACTCGGAAACCGCGTCCAGCACGCGCTGCGTGCCTTCACCCCCGATGACGCCAAGGCGCTGAAGGCGACGGTCGGCACGTTCCCGAAGAGCGATGTGTACGACGACCTCGGTGAGCTGTTGACCACACTCGGCATCGGCGAGGCAGTCGTGACGATCCTGTCCGAGAACGGCGCACCGACTCCGGTCGCCTGGACGCGGATGCGGCCCCCGGCTTCGCTGATGGCCCAGCTCGACGCGGCGCAGCAGCAGTCGATCGTCACGGCGAGCCCGCTGCAGGCGGAATACGGCACACCGGTTGATCGCGACTCGGCCTACGAGAAGCTGCTGGCCAAGGTCGCACCCGAGCCCGCACCGCAGCAGGCTCCTGCCGCGCAGCCCCAGCAGCAGGGCGGCGGAGGGCACGGGGCCGAGGTCGCAGCCGGTGTCGGCGGCGCGCTCGCCGGCGTACTCGGATCGAGTGTCTTCAAGTCCTTCGCCCGATCGGCCGCCAGCGCCGCCGGTCGCGAGATCACCAGGTCCCTCTTCGGTACGACGCCGCGGCGCCGGACCACGCGCCGGCGCTAGTGCTCAGCCCGAACCGTCAGGAGCGGTGCTCGATGGACTCCCGCAGCGCCAGCGCGACGTCCGCGCGGCCGGTGTAGGGGCCGAACAGCGTGATGGTGCCGAACGCACCCGCGTCGGCGAACACGCAGATGCTGAACGGCAGCTTCGTCGCTGTCGCGCACTGCATGACACCGCCGAGACGACCCGGCCCGACGTCCGACCAGGACAGGCTCCCCGCGTTCGGGACGTCCTCGGACTCGGCGCCGGCCAGGAAGCTTCGCCTGTCCGCGGGGCTCATGGCGCGCTTGCTGATCGTGACTGCGGCCCGCAGCGATCCCTGCATTCCGTAGACGCCGACGTGCGGCTGCCCCGGCTGCTGACGGAGCTGCTGCTCCATCTCCAGGCTCCGGGCGTCGTGGAGCTGCGTCAGGCCGAGCATCTGTGCCGGTAGCGAGATCGTCGTCGCTGCCGCCTGGGCCTTGGCCCGCTGGTTGAGGAACACCGGGATCGCCACCGCGGCCAGGATCCCGACGATGACGAGCACGCCGAGCGCAGCGCCGACGATGACAAGGACCTTCAGACCGGTCGACATCCCGGGGCCGGCAGGCGCCTGCGGCCAGCCTGGCGCCGGCGGGTACGGCGCCGGAGCCTGGCCCGACCATGCCGGTGGGGGCGGCGGCGTGGCCGCGGGCGGGCCGGGAACCGGCGGAGAGAAGTAGTCGCTCAAGGTTGCTCCAGGACAGCGGACGTGACATCGCCCGATCCCCGCCCCTTCGACCCCTTGCGGCGTCGACTTGAGCGCGTCACCTGGTCGGGGCTAGTTGCCCGGCAGGGTGACCGTCTGGGCGAACGTCGTGACGCCCGCGCCCTTGGTGAGGCGTACGACGTAGAAGCCGGTGTTGCCGTCGGAGTACCAGATGTCGTGCGTCGCCTCGTCGTACGCCGGCGCCGACATCGCGAACGAACCGGCCTTGTTCGGGTTGGCGGCAGAGCCCTTCAACAGGGGCTTGTTGAAGTAGGCGATCTCACGCGGCCTCGCCGGGTCGGAGATGTTGAAGACACGCAGCCCGGACATGATGAAGCTGCACGCGATGATGTTGGGGTCGATCCGGCTCGGCAGCGAGCAG